>JBEKDX010000161.1:0-7035 GCA_050014135.1 Occallatibacter sp. | reverse complement strand
TTCCCCGAACTCCCCGCCATCAACGGTCAGATTCAAACCTGCACCAGTGATGGGCGGCAGCGGGTTATTCAACACGATGGTGCAGGTGTTAGCCACCGTGCAAATGGAGGAAAATTTGATCGTCCACGTACCCCCGTTGGCGATGGCCTGTTGCAAGGCATAGCGCAAATCTATGTTGCCGCTGCCATCGATTTCGCCTGCGCCTAACCCCGGATTGCCTGAGCCGTCCACCGAGTTGAGGTCGGTGAAGAGCGTCACCGTAGCGGTGCTCTGGGCAATGGCCGGCAGCGCGGCCAGCAGCATTAGAGCGCCGAACGCCAATCCGCAGCGCCGGGTTCGGGCAAAGAATCTGGTTAAGGCGACGGCCGCCGGATGGTTCCGGCCCGGCTGGCGCTTTGTTTGTCCAACGACTGTGGTTTGGATCATCGCTTTCTTCCTTTCAATTTCCTTTTTGCATTCCATTTTGTGGCAGGCTGTCTGAGCACCTCGGCCGGTTCGCCAAGAGCAGTGAACGAGCTTCGCGCCCCTGATTGCACCGGGAGCACCCGGACAGCATGGTTGCATCTCGGCGCTGACGGAAGCAGCGCGCAATACCGTTATCGGTTCGGCAAGCGTCCAAACCGCGATCACTTGCCTGTGTGATGGAGAAAAACTCGGCTCAGCGAATGCCGCGCCATGGAGGCGTCCAAATAACCTCAGCAACCCAAGGAAACAACCAGAATGCGAGGCCGCCCGGAGCAGCCAGGCTCTTCCGATTTTGCAATTCGTACAGTAACTCGGAAAGCTCTTTCCACGCCATCCAAATTTCAGCAGGGAAACTTCTCATAAAAACAATCAAACGAAGCATATAGCATACCCCTCATCATGGCAAGGCAAAAAAACGGAGCCGGACGCTCCGCCGTTGCGGCCACCCCCAGCAGGATGACTCTCCAGACGCCTCAAGGCCGTCATCAAGTCACGGAGTCTCCGCAGGAGTTTCATCGAGGTTCTCTTAGGAAGTTGCTGATATTAAATTAGTTGCTGATAGATTCACCGCGTTTTTGGTGTTGCCTGGATAATTAACTGCACGTTATCGAAAAAATCAAAGGGGGTATCTTTTGGGCGTTGAACCTGGAGGTCTCTGCCCACATCCGCTGTCTGCTAGTTTGCGTTATGCGCGGGTAATTCTCTGCAAGGCGAGTGTTGATAAAATCGCAGCATGAGACTTTCCGCTGAAGATCGCGCGCGCCGCATTAAAATCATTCTCTTCGATGTCGATGGAGTCCTGACCAACGGAAGCATCTGGATTATTCCCGTCCCCGTCGTCTCGCCCGATGGCGCCGTTACCAGCAAAATGATCGAGGCCAAGGGCTATAGCGCGCACGACGGCGCAGGCATCACACTGGCGCGGCTGGGGGGCATGAAGCTGGGCATCATCACCAAGCGCATCAGCGAGACCGTGGCCATGCGCGCCCGCGACCTGAAGCTCGAGTTCGTCTACCAGGGCGAGGCCTTCAAGATGCGGCCGGTACGCGAGATCATGGCCAAGGAGGGTGTAACGCTGGAGGAGATTGCCTACGTGGGCGACGACGTGATCGACCTCGCGGTCATGCGCCATTGCGGATTGGCCATCGCCGTCGCCAATGCGCGCGAGCAGGTCAAGACCGAGGCGCATTATGTCACGCCGAATAAAGGCGGCGAGGGCGCGGGACGCGACGCCATCGAGTTCATCCTGTCAGCAAAGGGGCTGCTGAAACAGTGCATCGAAGCCTCGATTGACGAGAGCAATCCGCTGCCGCCTTCGATCGACATCGGCAAAGGCGGGGATTCGCCGTCCGAACCAATGCGCTGACCCTTGAGAGGATTCACTCGGCCAATAACATTCGGGTAGGGACTACAATAGTTTCTATTTTCACAGTGGGAGTTGATGAGATGCAGAAAAAATTCGTTGCTGTGATCGGATACCGGAAATCGGGCAAGTCAACGATCATCCGATGCTTGACAGGATGCGAGAATGGCAGCTTCATCGGAGAAATTCACGATAAGGAAGTGAATCTGTCGATATTTGTGCATGCGCCCTCACCTCAAGAGCACATCAAAACCGACCTAAAAGTCTTTGATAACTACCTTCAAGAAGCTAAAAAGGGTAAGCACATTCAAGGTCTTGTTTTCGCCATTCAGCCAACCCTTCCAAATCGAAGGCTTTCGATGGAGCAAATGTTTAGCTTGGCAAGACAACGTGGTTTTGAAAGCTATGCTTTCATCCTCGAGCATCCATATAAAGGTGAGAGAATTCGGAACTTCGACAATATCAAATCTCGTGTACTGGACGTTGATCCTGATGCGAAAATCTTTGCTCTCAATGGCCACCGGTTTGCCATCCTGAACGCTGAGGCCATCAGATCACTTTCCCGACTACCATCCTAACGAGTGCAGACTATGGAGACCCATGTGAAACGCGCTGTCGTACTGTTGAGCGGCGGCCTCGACTCGGCCACGGTGCTGGCATTTGCCAAGAGCCAAGGCTATGAGCTGTACGCGCTCTCGTTCTCTTATGGCCAGCGCCACATCATCGAACTGGAAGCCGCGCGCCGTGTCTCGGCTGCCATCGGCGTCGCCGACCACCGCATTGCGGCCATCGATCTGAGGGTCTTCGGCGGTTCGGCGCTGACCGCTGATATTGCCGTTCCCAAAGGCCGCGACGCCGACCAGATGAGCCACGGCATCCCCATCACTTACGTCCCGGCGCGCAACACCATTTTTCTCTCCTTCGCGCTCGCCTGGGCAGAGGTGCTGGCTTCCAACGACATCTTCATCGGCGTCAATGCGCTGGATTATTCCGGCTACCCAGACTGCCGTCCGGAATTTATTGAGGCCTTCGAGAAGATGGCCAACCTCGCCACCAAGGCCGGCGTCGAAGGCCGTCAAAGGCTCACGATTCACACCCCGCTGATCGCGCTGACCAAGGCGGAGATCATTCGCAAGGGCATCGAACTGGGCGTGGATTACGGGCTGACCAGCAGTTGCTATGATCCTTCGCCGACCGGCAAGCCATGCGGGCAATGCGATTCCTGCCTGCTGCGAAAAAAAGGCTTCCGCGAGAACGGGATCGAAGATCCGGTGAAAAGACGAGCCTCTAGCTCCTAGCTTCTAGCTGCTAGCTTATCCTGTAGGGACTAGAGACTGAAGTTTTGCAAAACGAGCTAGAAGCTAGGAGCTAGAGGCTAGAAGCTGGTCTTATGACTTACGCGGTCAAGGAAATCTTCTACACGCTACAGGGCGAAGGTGCACAATCAGGCCGAGCGGCCGTCTTCTGCCGCTTTGCCGGTTGCAATCTCTGGTCGGGTCGCGAGAGCGACCGCGCTACTGCAACCTGCCAGTTTTGCGACACCGATTTTGCGGGAGTCGATGGCCCCGGCGGCGGCAGCTTCAATTCCAGCGAAGATTTAGCCGTGGCCATTGCGAAGAAGTGGCCTGCGGAGCCGGTCGGCGGCCAGCGCTTCGTCGTCTGCACCGGCGGCGAGCCGCTGCTGCAACTGGACGCAAGCCTGATCGACGCGCTGCACGCCCGCAGCTTTGAAATCGCCGTGGAAACCAACGGCACGATTGCCGCGCCCAACGGCATCGATTGGCTCTGCGTCAGCCCCAAAGCCGGAGCCAAGCTGCTGCAAAAAAGCGGCGACGAACTGAAGCTGGTCTACCCCCAACCCGGAGCCGACCCCGCCAGCTTCGAGCTGCTCGCCTTCCGTTATTTCTTTTTGCAGCCGATGGACGGACCCAGCCGCGCGGCCAATACCCAGCTCGCGCTGCAATACAGCCTCCGCCATCCGCAATGGCGATTGAGCCTGCAAAGCCACAAGATTCTCGGCATTCCATAGAATGAACTGAAGGGAAATCTTCCGGGAATTTAAGATAGCAGCCGTGTACACCGAAGGCCGAAAAGGCTCCGGATTGGACTATCGAGCAGTAAAATGCTGTAATCTTCCCCGCCGCTCAATCTAATTGGCGGTTAGAATCGTCTATATAGCAGGCAGAGTTGCCCCACCGGCTGCCTGCAATGCCTCTCGGCGCTTGGACATGGAGTTTCTTCGCCATACTGCCCTGCTGAGCAAGCATGGAATCCCCAGGATGATGACAAAAATACTTCGTTCGCTGACCATTTGGCTTTTCATCGCCGCCGCTCTTGCCATTGCGCTGTCGGCCGGAATCGCGCGCGCCCAAAAGGATTTAACTCCTCAGACGCAGCCCAGCCCCATCGCAAGTCCAATCCAGCTTGCGTCGGCCAAGGCGGTCAAGGCAGCCAAAGCCGCCGATTCCACCGCCCCCCAGCAGGACCGCGCCCAGGCCTACTATCACATGGCGCTGGCCAGCAACTACGAGGAAGAAGCCATCGCCGAGGGAAGGCCGGAGTTCGTCACGCGCTCCATCGAGGAGTTCAAGCTGGCCCTGAACGCCGATCCGGATTCGCCAGAGTTGAACAACGCTCTGGCCGACCTCTACTTCCGCACTAACCATATACGCGAGGCCGAGAGCACGGCGCACGGGCTACTGAAAAACACGCCCGGCGACATTGAAGCGCACAAACTGCTGGGGCGCATCTACCTGCGCGAGCTGAGCGAAGAGCAAAATGCTCCCTCCTCGGCTTCGCCCTCCGGCAACGTGCTGGACCAGGCGATCGCGGAATTCGAAAAGATCGTAGCGCTCGAGCCAAACAACGTCGAGAACCGCATGGTTCTTGGCCAGCTTTATACCGTCAAGCACGAATCAAAGAAGGCCGAGGCGCAGTTCAAGACCGCCCAGGCCATCGAGCCTGAATCCGAGGAGGTGGTGCTGAATCTGGCCCGCCTGTACGCCGAGAGCGGCAACACCGAGGAGGAAGCCAAGCTGCTCGAAGCAGTTCCGGTGGCTGACCGGACGGCCAAGATCGAAGATGTGCTGGGCGAGGCCTATCAGCAGTTGAAGCGGACGAAGGAGGCCATCGCCGCCTTCCAGCGCGCCGTCGACATGGAGCCGGGAGACGCACGCACCCTCGATGCGCTGGCCCAGGCCCTGCTCAGCGACAACCAACTCGATGAGGCGCTCAAGCAATACCGTGAGCTGGCCGAGGCCGACCCGGAGAACGTCAGCGCGCTCGTACACATCAGCGAGATTCAGCGCCGCCAGGGAAAGTATGAGGACGCGCTCACCACCATCCGCAAAGCGCGCGCTAAGACTCCCGCAAATCCGAAGGAATCCGGCTACAACGAGGGGATGCTGCTGGAGATCGGCTACAACGAGGGACTGCTGCTGGACGTGCTGGGCCGCTATGACGAGTCGGCCGACATCTACGTAAAGATGGTGGACATGACCTCGCACGCCAACGGCGCTTACACCACAGAGGAGAAAAACAATCGCGGCATCTTCCTGGAACGGCTGGGATCGGTCTATCACGAGCAGAGCAGGGTTCCAGAAGCCATCGCCACCTACCAGAAGATGATCGACATGGGCGGCGAGACGGCCGTGCGAGGCTACCAGTTCCAGGTGGACACATGGCGCGACGTCAAGAATTTTGACAAGGCCGTCGAGGTCGCCCGCAAGGCCGTCGATGCCAACCCCAAGGTGCGCGACCTGAAGCTGATGCTGGCCGGGGAGTTGGGCGACCTGGGCAAAACCGACGAAGGGCTGGCGATAGCCAAGGGGCTGCTGGCCAATAACGCCGACGACCGGACGGTGTGGCTGGCCATGGGCCAGATGAACGTCCGCGCGCATCGCTGGAAGGAGGCGGAAGATGCCTTCAACAAGGCTCAGGCTCTGACCACCAAGAATGAAGACCGCTCCTATCTCTTTTTCCTCTGGGGCGAGTGGGCCGAGCGGCAGAAGCATTACGGGCCGGCCGAACAGTTCTTCCACCAGGCGCTCGATCTGGAGCCGGAAAGCGCCATGACGATGAACTACCTGGGCTATATGCTGGCTGACAAGGGCGCGCGGCTGCCCGAGGCTCTCAAGCTGATTCGCAAAGCCGTCGAGCTGGAGCCGATGAACGGCGCCTATCTCGACTCGCTGGGATGGGTGTACTTCAAGATGGGCGAGTACGAACTGGCCGAGCAGAACCTTCGCCAGGCCGTCGAGCGCGATACCACCGACGCCACGGTCCACGACCACCTCGGCGACCTTTACGAGAAGACTGGGCGGATTCGCCTGGCCACCGCGCAGTGGGAGATTTCGCTCACGCAGTTTGCTAAGTCAGCGGCGGCAGATGTCGAACCGTCCGAAGTGGCCAAGGTACAGAAGAAGCTGGACAGCGCCCGCGTGAAGTTAGCCAAGCAGGAGACCGCCGTTGGCCCAGCCAAGCCGGAGTAACAGGAAATAGAGATGCGAACTGGGAAATATCACAGTTCGTACCTTCAAAAGATTGATAACTGGCTACAAGCTGTTTCATATCCTCTTTTTGAAAGGACACGGCTTTAGCCGCGCCGCTGACAGCGCAGAATATGCGGGCTTTGCAGGCCGCGGAAAAACTCAATTCGGTGAAGGGTACGGGCTTTAGTAGATGAAGGGTACGGGCTTTAGTAGGTGAAGGGTACGGGCTTTAGTAGGTGAAGGGTACGGGCTTTAGTAGGTGAAGGGTACGGGCTTTAGTAGGTGAAGGGTACGGGCTTTAGCCCGTACATAATGACCTTGCCCGCGCATAAACTCTGCAAAATCAACGCGGGCTTTAGCCCCTGAGGGACGTTTTCCTCCTGATTCACCCAAAACTCTGAGTTTTTCCGCAGCCTCTTTAGCCCCTGAGGGAAGATTTGATTACGGTCAGAATCTGGTTATGAAAGAGCTTCTAATCGGTCGGGCTCCCGGCACACGGCTCTTCCCTGCCCTACTCACTCTTCGCGCAGCACTTCGAGTGGACGCAAGCCCAGAATCCTGTAGCTCGCAATCCATCCGGTGGCAGTGGCCAGCAGCGCTGTTCCAAAGAGCGCGATAAGCGTCGCCGTCCACTCGATATGGAATGCTATGTCAAGCTTGAAGACATGGAATAGCACACGTGTCATCAGATTTCCGAAGACCACGCCCACGGATCCG
>JBEKDX010000160.1:0-12349 GCA_050014135.1 Occallatibacter sp. | reverse complement strand
ACAGTTTCTTGAAGCAGCGCAGACGCCGGGCTTCATCGCCGCCACTGCTAAACTGGGCGCAATTCGCAGAGGCATTACGTGGATTGGTGTTCGGGTGGCTTTCGTTTTCTTTCGACTGGGATTTTCCGCCAATCAAGTTTCCCTCATCGGCTGGCTCTTCGGTATCTGTGGTTTGGGCCTGTTCTGTTGTGACACACAGTTACCGCACTGGTGCGCCATCCTTGCGGTCGTATGCTGCTACGGCGGCGCATTTGTGGATTTTTGCGATGGATCGGTGGCCCGGGCCCGCAAGAGCGCCAGCAAGCTAGGCGACATTATTGACGGCATCACTACCGATTTCATCCGCTCCGGTCTCCTTGTTGTTCTGGGCGTTGTCTCCGGATCGGCTGCATATCTTATCGCCGGTCTGGTGTCGGGATACATAGTTGTTTCGCTCAGAAATCAATTTTTCACGCGACGGCTTCTCACGGCCGACGCGCCTCTCGGCATCAAGTGGGCCGCGTCCATGCTTCGTTGGGCGTTTTCGGTGCATATGATGATAGGCGCCCTTCCGCTCTTATTCGCGGCGGCAATTTATTTCGACCGTGTCCAGTGCTTTGCCAAGAGCATATTGGCTATCTATCTTGCGCTGTCGCTCGCCTGGTTCTGGCTGGCGTGCAGGGCCGTTCAAAGGGAAGCCACCAGGACATCAGCAACCCGCGAAGATGACACTCATTGAGAGACAGCGCAGGACGCGGAGATTCTTTGCATAGGAGTTCACAGTGACCGTCATGAATGCACGCACAGAAGAACTGCCCTCGGTGTCGATGGTGGTGGTTTGCCGCAATGAGGCAAGGTGGATCGGACGCTGCCTTGATTCCGTGATCCAGAACGGCTATCCGGCGGATCGAGTCGAGATTCTTGTCGTGGATGGCGACAGCAACGACGGAACTCAAGAGATTCTCGAGCAGTACGCAAGCCTTTGTGCTCGAATCAAAGTTCTGCATAATTTTGGGAGGTATATTCCCTTGGGATTGAACATGGGAATCAGGGCGGCCCGCGGCGAAATCATCATGAAGGTAGACGCGCACTCTGAATATCCCCCCAACTATATCTCCGATTGCGTTTACTATCTCACTCACTCCGGAGCCGCGAATGTGGGAGGAGGAATCGACATACTCCCCGGTTCAGATACTTTGTTCGCAAGAGCCGTAGCCAAGGTCTTGTCCTCCAGATTTGGGGTCGGCAACTCGGGCTTTCGAGTCAGCACCGGAGAACCCGTGTGGGCAGACACGGCCTACTCGGGATGCTACTGGAAGAGTACGCTGCTCAAGGTGGGCTTGTACGATGAGGCCGTAATCAGAAGCGAAGACATCGACATGAACAGCAGGTTGAGGGCGCTGGGCGGAAGAACGCTTCTGGTCCCCACGATTCGCATCCGCTACTATACGCGCCCATACTTCACGCAGTTTTGCCGGTATGCCCTGTCGAACGGCTATTGGGTGACCTTCCCCGCGCTTGCCAACAGAACGCGCTTCTCGACCCGCCACTTCGCTCCGCTGGCGTTTGTGACAGGCCAACTGGCTTTACTTGCCCTGTGCCGATTCTTTCCGCCTGCCCAAATTGCCTTGGCCTCCTTCGCGGCTCTATACGCAGCCTGCGCGCTGACTGCCTCCGCTCTTGCCTGGAAGCGCTGCTCTTCGCCCCTCATTGTGCTGGTGACCGCCTTTACGTACGCCGCGTATCACGAGCTGTATGGCCTTGGTTCCATCGCGGGTTTGATCGTGGGTGTTGGCCATCTCCACCAACGCCTCCGCCCCCTGCCGCAGGAGCCGGTTGCAGAAATGATCGTTCCGTCTGATCAAACCGGCCCTAGCGCTGAACTGCCCTTTGTTTCATTGGTTCTCGCCTGCAGGAACGAAGCGCAAAGAATCGAGAGTTGTCTCAGCTCTCTTGAGCTGAATGACTATCCTGTTGATCGCGCGGAAATCCTGGTCGTCGATGGGGAGAGCACCGATGGAACGCTGGATATTGTGAGACGGCACCCAGGCACCCGGTACCCTGTCCGCTTGATGACAAACGCGCTTCGCCTCAATGCCGTCGGCATGAACCTGGGCATCAGGGAATCCCTGGGCAGCGTCATCATGAAGATCGACGGCCACTCAGTGTACCCGCCAAACTACATCTCCGAGTGCGTGAGCAATATGCGTAAGTACGGAGCGGCCAATGTTGGGGGAGTCGTAGAAGCGGTGCCGGGAGCCGATACGACCTTTGCCCGAGCCGCGGCGAAGGTGGTCAGTTGCCGTTTCGGTGTGGGAAGCTCGCTGTTTCGCGTCGGTGTCAACAAGCCTACGTGGGCGAACACTGCCTATAGCGGTTGCTATCAGAAAAGCTGGCTGCTGAAGGCAGGGCTATATGACGAGAGCCTCTGCCGGGGCGCGGACATTGATCTGAATGGCAGGCTTTGGGCGCTGGGAGGAAGAACGCTGCTGGTTCCGGCGATACGGGTGAAATACTACGCCCGGGCTGACTTGGCGGAGTTTTGCCGGCGCGCGCTCTTGGACGGATACTGGGTGTCGTATGCCGCGCTGGATCGAGGCACGCGCTTAGCGATCCGCCACTTCGTGCCCCTGGCATTTGTAGTCTTCATCTTTGCATTCGCCTTGCTGGCGATTGCGTGCAACTCCGTCCGGCCATTTTTCTTGGCAGTGATCGCGGCCTACGCAATCTGCGCAGTCGGCGCCTCGGTTGCCACTTGGAGATCGCTCGCGTTGCTGCGGTTGATTATTACGACTGCGTTCACCTTCTGGGCGCTGCATACGTTTTATGGCTTTGGATCCCTGCTCGGTGTTGCTGGTTGGGCGGTCTCGCGCCGGCCCTTCCGCGGCTTGTGGCAATACAACTGGAGAATCTGATGGAGGATATGAAGTGACCCAATACAACATACCGTTTTTCAACTACGGCGCTCTCTTCGCTTCCAGCGAAGGCGAATTTCTTGAGGTGGTCAGCGACGTCGGCCGCCGCGGCGCATTTATTCTCCAGAAGGATCTCGAGGATTTCGAACGGCATCTAGCTGAATTTGTCGGAGCCAGGCGCGCCCTGGGCGTAGGCAATGCGACCGACGGCCTCCACTTCGCCGTGCGTGCCGCCGGTCTCGGTCCGGGCGACGAGGTGATTGTCAGCTCCCATACGATGATTGCCACTGCGGCAGCTGTTCACTTCGCCGGAGCTACGCCTGTTCCGGTGGAATGCGGCGCCGATCATCTGATCGATCCAGCGGCAGTCCGAGCGGCAGTGACCGCGAGAACCCGCGCCATCATGCCGACGCAGCTCAACGGGCGCACCTGCGAGATGGACGCGCTGCAAGCGATCGCAGATCGGCACAGCCTGGTCATCCTTGAAGATGCCGCGCAGGGTCTTGGATCGCGATTCAAAGGAAAATGCGCGGGAACATTCGGCATTGCCGCCGCCATCAGCTTTTATCCCGCCAAAGTTCTGGGATGCTTTGGCGATGGTGGCGCGGTGGTCACCCAGGACGCCGAAGTCGGCGAGTGTATTTGTCAACTGCGCGACCACGGGCGCGCATCGAGTGGCGAGATCGTTTCCTGGGGGCTGAACTCCCGCCTGGACAACCTGCAAGCCGCTCTGCTCGATCTTCAATTGAAGAGGTACGAGAGCGTCATCGACCGCCGCCGCCAACTGGCCGCCCTCTATACGGAAGGCCTCAAGGAGGTCGCCGAGATCGTATTGCCGCCTGCTCCGGAGTCTGATCCCGACCACTTCGACATCTACCAGAATTACGAGATTGAAGCGGAGCGCCGCGATGAACTCAAAGCGTACTTGAAGGATCGTGGCATCGGCACGCTCATTCCATGGGGCGGTCAGCCCGTGCACCAGATGCGGGCCCTCGGCTTCCGCGAGCATCTGCCCTTTACCGACCGGCTGTTCACGCGCCTGCTGATGCTTCCCATGAATATGTCGCTCACCAATGATGACCTGCATTGCGTTTGCGCGGCGATTCGCTCCTTCTTCGGATATTCGATATGAATGCCTATACGATCAAAGACTGTCGAGCGCTGGCCAAACGCATTCGCACCCACGCGCTGCGCATGACCAGCATGAGCGGCGGGTCGCACATCGGCGCGATCTTCTCCTGCGCGGATATCCTGGCGGTGCTCTACAGCGGCATCCTGAAGGTTGATCCCGCGGAGCCT
Organism: Occallatibacter sp.; assembly: GCA_050014135.1. GTDB lineage: Bacteria > Acidobacteriota > Terriglobia > Terriglobales > Acidobacteriaceae > Telmatobacter. The sequence continues at coordinate 8,156 of JBEKDX010000160.1, read as the reverse complement.
GAATCCATCGGCCGTGACCGCTTTGTCTTGAGCAAAGGCCACGCCGGCGGCGGCCTCTATGCCGCACTTGCGGAGAATGGATTCTTTTCCCTCGAGAAGCTCCAGACTTATTACCAGGACGGATCGGATTTGAGCGGCCATGTATCGCACAAGCTGCCCGGTGTTGAAGTCTCCACCGGGGCGTTGGGGCACGGGCTATCAATTTCCACCGGAATGGCTTATGCGGGAAAGCTGAAAGCGGCAGAGCACCGCGTCTTCTGCCTGCTGAGCGACGGTGAGTGCGACGAAGGATCAACCTGGGAGGCCATTCTCTTCGCTGCCCAGCACGGCTTGTCGAACCTTGTGGCCATCGTGGACTACAACCGGATTCAGGGGATTGCTCCGATCTCGGAGGTCATTGAACTCGAACCTTTCGCCGACAAGTGGACCGCCTTCGGCTGGGCTGTCAAAGAGGTTGACGGGCATGACCACAATGCTCTCTACCGCGCTCTCGCGGCCCTGCCGTTTGCCTCTGGCAAGCCCTCCTGTCTGATTGCGCGCACCACCAAAGGCAAGGGCGTCAGCTTTATGGAAAACAGCGTGCTTTGGCATTATCGCGCTCCGCGTGGCGGCGAGTTTGATTCCGCGCTGGCTGAGTTGGAAGGCGGATCGTGAGAGACACATTCATTCATGCGCTGACTGAAGTTGCCCCGCAGAGGCCGGAGCTTCTGCTCTTGAGCGGAGACCTCGGCTTTGGCGTACTCGACGAGTACGCCGCCCGGTTTCCCCGGCAGTTTCTCAACGTCGGAGTTGCCGAACAGAATATGTCGGGCCTGGCCGCCGGCCTGGCGCTCGAAGGCCATTCCGTCTTTACTTACTCCATCGGAAACTTCCCCACACTGCGCTGCCTGGAGCAAATTCGCAATGACATCTGCTACCACAACGCGAATGTGAAAATCGTTTGCATCGGCGGCGGCATGAGCTACGGACCGGTGGGAATCTCTCATCATGCCACCGAGGATCTGGCGATTCTTCGCGCGCTCCCCGGCTTGCAGGTCTTTTCCCCTTGCGATCTTTGGGAGGCCGCCGAACTCACGCGCTACCTGCTCGCCTATCCCGGCCCGGCGTACTTGCGTCTCGATAAATCCACTGCGCCTGAAACCATGCGCGAGGGCGAGATTTTTCGCCCAGGACGCATTCGCACGGTTCGCGAAGGATCCGATCTGACACTGGCAGCCACCGGCGGAATTCTTGCCGAGGCCCTCCTGGCCGCGGATACCCTGGCCAGGCAGGGCATCCACTGCCGTGTTCTCAGTGTCCACTCGATCAAGCCGCTCGACATCGATACCCTCGCTTTCGCCGCCTCCGAGACCGGCGGAATTGTCAGCATCGAGGAACACAACGTCGATGGCGGCTTGGGGGGCGCCATCGCCGAATCGCTGATGGAGGCCGGAGTCTTCCCCCGTTTCTTTGTCCGCATCGGACTCCGTAATACATTCTCGTCCGTGGTCGGCAGTCAAATGTATCTGCGCACGGTCTACTCATTGGATGCCGCGTCAATCATTTGCGCTGTCCGCGCAAAGCTGGGGATTCAAGCCGAGGTTTGTGCATGAGGGTCAAGCGAGCTTTCGATATTCTCGCCGCGTCGCTTGGCCTGCTGGTTTTCTCGCCGCTGCTCGTGGCCGTCAGCTTGGCCATCTGGATTCAGGATCGGCAATCGCCTTTTTACATCGCGCAGCGGGCCGCTCGCGGAGGAGGAAGCTTCCGCATGGTCAAGTTTCGCTCCATGGTTATTGATGCGGATCAGATCGGCGGCGCGTCCACCTCCGCCACGGATCGCCGCATCACCCCGGTCGGCCGCTTGGTCCGCGCTTACAAATTGGATGAGTTGATCCAGCTCTGGAACGTGCTCAAAGGGGAGATGAGCTTGGTCGGTCCGCGGCCCCAGGTGCTTTGCGACGTCGCGCTCTACACGGATGTTGAGAAGCGATTGCTCTCCGTGCCGCCTGGAATGACCGATCCCGCTTCCATTATCTTTTCCGACGAAGGCGAAATCCTGAAAGGAAGCTCTGACCCTGATCTGCTCTACAACCAGATCATTCGCCCCTGGAAGAGCCGGCTCGCCTTGGCCTACATCGACCACCGCGGCTTCTGGATCGATCTCTGGCTGATCGTCCTCACTCTGGTCGCCATTCTCTCAAAGTCCACAGCTCTCAGAACGCTTGGAACGCTGCTCAACAACTGGAGGCTCGACCCGCTTGTTCTTCGCATGGCCGCGCGCCAGGAGCCGCTGTTGGCCTATCCGCCGCCCGGCGCTGATGGGGGCGTTCAGCGCGCCTAGTTCGAGCACTTCAATGGCGCGAAGTTCCTTCAGGCTGGCCCATTGGACGAAGTATTCGGCCAATTCCAGAGAGAGATCGGTTCAACATTCACCCTCGGCGCAGCGTGATCAGTGTGATCTCCGGTAAACAATCAAACCGGAACGGCAACCCGGATGTGCCGATACCGCGATTGACATACAATTGGAAGCCTCCGAGCTGGAACCATCCCTGAACATACTTCATGCCCAGCGTGGGCAATTGCAAAGCTCCCAACAGCGGCAGGCGAATCTGACCGCCATGCGTGTGTCCGCTCAACATCAAGCCGAGCGCTGCCCCTTCGGGAGACGCCAGCAGGTTATCGGCGTAGTCCGGAGCATGACAGAGCAGAACGACGGGCTCATTGGGCAGATTGCGTATCCTGGCAGGAATAGCCAACTCTGGATTCGGATGACCTACCACTGGATCATCAAGTCCCGCAAGCCAGAACCGGCCATTGGCGCGTTCAATCGGCAGGCAATTATTGTTGAGAACAGTGATGCCGTTGCCGAGTACGGCATAGAGCTGCCGGCATTGAAGTTCTTTCAGAACATTGGCACATTGCCACGCCGCGCCGATGGCAAATTTCCTTGATAAAATTCCATGACTGACATAATCCCCAGTTAGAAAAACTGTATCGGGTTGCAGGCTGTTGATTCGCTGGATCACGCGGCGGAGGAAGAATGGCTCAGTGTATTCATCCATGTGAATATCGCTGATTTGCGCAATGCGAAAACCGTCAAAGCTCGCAGGCAATCCACGTAGCGAGATGTCGCGCCGAATGACATCGATCCAGTGACGCTCGATCTCACCCGCATAGATCGCGAGAGCAGCAGCGCCGCCCAGGCTCGCCTTGAGAAAGCGCCTGCGGCTGACGGGCGGAGGGGAGATGGATTTAAAGAGCTCCATATTTCATCATAACCAGGTCCCCCCTTGACCCAGAAATTCTGATCCCTATTCCCTGATTCACCAAAACGCTGTAGACTGCCTACTACGGCGCATGGAACGGATTTGATGGCCCGAACGAAACAAAAACAAAAACTCTTCAACGGCCGCGACCACTCCTGGATGCAGTTCAACCGGCGTGTGCTTGAAGAGGCCGAGGACGCGGGCAACCCGCTGCTGGAGCGGGTGAAGTTCCTGTCCATCACCGGAAGCAACCTCGACGAGTACGTTGAAATCCGCCAGGCCGGGCTGATGCAGCGCATCGAGGATGGCTACCGCGAACCGGGTTTCGACGGACTGCGCCCGGAAGAGTCGCTGGCCGGTCTGACTGCGGATATTCACAGCTTCGTCGACGCGCAGTACCGCTGCTGGAACGATCATCTGCTACCGGAGCTGGGCAAACAGGGAATCAGGCTGCTGGAGTGGGAGGAGTTGAGCGAGGAGGCTCGCACCTTTGCCCAGAGCTACTTTCAGCGCGAGGTTGACCCGCTGCTGACGCCGATCAGCATTGATCCGGCCCATCCCTTTCCGCGCGTGCTGAACAAGGCTCTGTGCCTTGCTCTCTTGCTCAGGCGCAAGCGGCGCAGCTCCGGCCCGCAAGTGCTGGGCGTGGTCACGGTGCCGCGCGCGCTGCCGCGTTTTGTCCGCCTGCCGAACGCCGAGGGCGCGTACGATTACCTGCTGCTGCAAGACCTGATTACGCAGAATCTGGCGGGAATGTATCGCGGCTACGAGGTGCTGGCTCGCGCCGCCTTCCGCGTCACGCGCAACTCCAACCTCTACTTTGAGGAAGAAGAGACGCGCTCTCTGCTGGAGACGATTCGCGTCGAGCTGCACAACCGCCGCAAAGGCGACGCGGTGCGCCTGGAGATCGAGACCGGTGCGGATGCGGAGATTGTCGAGCGGCTGCGTGTCAACTTCGAGCTGGACGAGGATCAGGTCTTCCGCGGCGAAGGCCCGGTGAACCTCTCGCGGCTGATGTTCTTTTACGGGGACGTGCGGCGGCCCGACCTGAAGTTTCCGCCCTTTACCCCGAAGACGCTCAAACTGAGCCGCAAGTCCAACAACATCTTCGACGAGTTGCGCTGCCACGACGTCCTGCTCCACCACCCCTACGACTCATACGACCCGGTGGTGGATTTCATCCAGCAAGGCGCGGAGGACCAGGCTGTTGTGAGCATGAAGCAGACCCTCTATCGCACCAGCAGTGACTCGCCAGTCTTCGCTGCGTTGATCGAAGCCGCGGCCAGCAAGGAGGCCACGCTGGTCGTCGAACTGATGGCCCGCTTCGACGAGGCCTCGAATATCCGCTGGGCGCGCTCGATGGAGGACGCCGGCGTGCAGGTCTTCCACGGCGTCGTGGGCCTGAAGACGCATTGCAAGCTGGCGATGCTGGTGCGCCGCGACGAGGACGGCCAGACCCGCCGCTACTGCCACCTGGGCACCGGCAACTACAATCCAGTGACTGCCCGCTTCTACACCGACATCAGCCTGCTCACCTGCGATCCGCAGATCACCGAGCGGGTGCACATGGTCTTCAATTACCTGACGGCTCACGCCGAGATCGACGACTATCGGCCGCTGCTGGTGGCGCCCCTGACGATGGCCGAGAGCTTTCTGGGACTGATCCGCCGCGAGCAGGAACACGCGCAGGCGGGGCGGCCGGCGCACATTGTCGCCAAGATGAATGCGCTGCTCGAGCCTTCGGTAATCGAGGCGCTCTATGCTGCTTCGCAGGCCGGCGTCGAGATCGACCTGATCGTCCGCGGCCTCTCGATACTGCGTCCGGGCGTGAAGGGTCTGTCGGAGAGAATTCGCGTTCGATCCATTGTTGGACAGTTTCTGGAGCACTCGCGCATCTTCCACTTTGCCAACGGCGGCAACGACGAAATCTATCTTGGCTCAGCCGACTGGATGCCGCGCAACCTCTTCGAGCGCTGCGAAGTGGCCTTCCCGGTGCGCGACCCGGCAGCTCTGGCGCGCATCCACGACGAGATTCTGCCGGCCTACATGGCCGATACCGCGAAGGCCCGCCTGCAACAGCCCGACGGCAGCTACCTGCGCGCCAATAAGCTGCTGAAAGACGCCAAGAGCTTCCCCAACCCATTTTCCAGTCAGGAGTTTCTGATGCAGTTGGCGGAGGGAAAAGCTGACCTGAATGCGATCCCTAAAGCCGCCGCCAAGCCGCCAGCAAAGGCCGTGGCAGTAAGGGCCAAAGCGGCGGATTGAGCGCGAGGCCTCCTGGAATGCCTATGGAAGCTGTTTCCAGTGAAGGAAAGGATTGACTCGGCAAAAAAATATCTTCGCTTCATGCGATTGCCTTGTGGCTTCACTTGGGGCGCGGCTTCATCGTGTTTAGAGTTGGACATATCATCCTATCCACAGCCATTTAGCGATTATCTTCGTTACTGACATATCGCATACCCCGCAATCTTGCTAAGCCCCTCAAATCGTTTCTAGTTGTGTTTCACGTCACGTCGCCACGCATTTTGTGGAAAACTTGCTCTAATTAATGTTGACATCATCACGTGGTACCTCTACCGTCAGTGTACGTAATCACTAAGAAGCGAGTTGAATTCCCCAATGACAGGGCGATACGGATGCCATGTCTAACGAGGATTGGCTCGTGGCTCGGCCTTGTTGTCTTCAAGTTTCTTTTTTGCCAAGGTTCGTTCTTGTCACCCATTTCACTGCAGTCGAGTAGTCGCGCCATGCGACCGCTCGGTGTTTCCTATTGAGGGTGGAATGGTCAACAGGGATAGTGTGCAAATCGCGCGATATATCCGCATTTTGCGCGGCGGATCTCAGCCCGTTCTGGTACAGGCGTCAGACGGGCTCTTCTACGCAGTCAAATTCAAGAACAATCTTCAGGGTGCCAATATCCTCTTGAATGAAGCTGCCGGAACCGAGTTGTTCCGCGCCTGCGGCCTTGCGTCTGTCCCTTGGAAGCCATTGCTCCTCACTCCCGACTTCGTGGACAAGAACCCTGATTGCTGGATGCGGACTCCCACCGGTGTACTTCGTCCGGAGCCTGGCCTCTGCTTCGGTTCTCGTTTCCTGGGTGCGAGCGGACTCAGACCGCTCGAAATCCTACCCGGAGCGTACTTCTCCCGGGTTCGCAACCGCATGAGTTTTTGGCTGGCACGGGTGGTTGACATTTGCGCTCAACACGCCGACAACCGGCAGGCTCTTTTCGTCGAAGATGCAGAGGGCTGGCTCGACGCTTTCTTTATCGATCATGGCCACCTCTTCGGCGGCCCCAAGGGATGCGCGCAGCCCGACTTGAAAGCGTCCGCTTATCTTGACTCTCGCATCTATGCCGATGTATTGTCGAACGAACTGGAGGGTTTTCTGCAACTTCCACGAACGCTGAACACAGACGATCTATGGCAGCTGGTAAACGCCTTGCCGGCTGATTGGAAAACAAAGTCGGCGCTTCTAGGCTTTGAGCAGTGCCTCAACCGGCTGGCAAACGAAAACTTGTTGCGCAATGTGATGGATTCAGTCGTCGACACCGAAAGACGGAGAACTGGGTTTGAACGAAATCGAACGCGTAATCAATTCGAGAACCGATCTGCCCTTTTGCACGATCGAATACCGCCCCAGCCAGTCCGAATCCATGACTGCGGCAGTTACTGGAGCAGTTGCAGCGCTGTTGGTTGATGACGGCGGCGGGGTTCAGATCTTTGCGGATCCGCGCCTCCAAGAGATTGTGCATGAAGATGATCTGGCCTACGTCGAATCCCTTTTGAATGACTTTGTAAAACGCGCCAAGCTTCATCCCACAGACCTTTTCGAACAGGTTTCATCGCTCGCCGTTGGCCCGATTGTGACCCACAGAAAGGGAACCACCTCAACAGACAGTGATTATCTGAAATCCTTCTGTTCCAATTTTCAACAACTGGCAAACGCCGGGGACTGAGCATCTATCCCTCTCGATTGATTACCACTAGGCCTTTGAAAGAGCACACATCCCCCCGGTAACGTTACATTCGTGTTATTATCAAAGATATAGGAGCCGGTAGCCCCCACTCGACCCCGCCGGACCACCCCCCAATGAACCTCTACCTCATGCGCCACGCCAATGCCGGACTTTCCAAGGGCAATCCCACTTTGGACGCCAGGCGTGCCCTCATTAAGGAGGGCAAAGAGCAGTGTATGTTGATGGCGCGGGTGTTGAGCGCGCTCAAGGTCCAAGTGGACGTGATCGTCTCCAGCCCCTTGAAGCGCTCGTTGCAGACCGCGCAGTTTGTGGGCACTGAGCTGGGCTACGACGCGAGGGTCGAGATCAGCCCGGCGCTGGGGCCTGATGCCGATTACGCCGACTTCCAGAAGATGCTGGCCCACTATTCGGGTTACGAGGGTGTGCTGGCCGTGGGCCACAATCCCAACGTCTTCCAGTTTCTCGGGCGGCTGATTACCGGCAACGGCGGCGCGGCGATCCGTATGCGCAAAGGCTCGATAGCGCGCATCGACCTCGACCGCCATCCGCCGCTTTTGCAGTGGCTCATCGATCCGCGCTCGGCCCGCTCCATCTACGCCAGCGTACAGAAGAGTTCGCGTCCAAAGACCACGAAAAAGTAATCCTCCTCTAGTGTCGTGTCTCCGAAATATCTATCAGATTTGCTGCTGTCATTCTGAGCGAACGGGTCCCAAAACGCTTTCCAGTTTGGGGGTGGTGAGCGAAGAATCAGTGTTTATTCTGCTAATGGCAATACGATAAACTTCAGACTCAGGACTCTACGCGCAGCGCCCAGAATGGTAAATCCGCGCGCGCTTGGCCTCTCATCTCTTTCAGCGACCAAGTAAATAAATTATTCGAATTTTGGCATGACCCCCGTTTCCCCTATATTCTGTGAACAAGATTCCATCATC
>JBEKDX010000159.1:0-7089 GCA_050014135.1 Occallatibacter sp. | reverse complement strand
CGACCATCTCCGTAGCTGCGGCCGAAGGCGCGTAGTAAGCGCTGCCGGTCTTGAGGTGCTTGACGATCTCAGCGCCGCCGTCGCGGGTGCGCTGAATGATGGCGTCAATGCGCTCCTTGGGGAGCAGTTCAGTGATGGGAATGCCGGCGACGGTGGTGTAGCGGGCGAGCGGGACCATGGTGTCACCATGTCCGCCGAGCACAAACGCGGTCACGTTCTCGACGCTGACCTTCAACTCGGTGGCGACAAAGCTGCGGAAGCGCGCCGAATCCAGAACGCCGGCCATGCCGATGACGCGCTCGCGATTGAAGCCGGCCTGGCGATAAGCGGACTGGGCCATGGCGTCCAAGGGGTTCGAGACAATGATCAGAATCGATTCTGGCGACTGCGCAACCACTTTCCCAACCACGTCGGACATGATCTTGAAATTGGTGTTCAGCAGGTCGTTGCGGCTCATGCCGGGCTTGCGGGGAATGCCTGCCGTGACAATCACAATGTCGCTGTTGGCGGTGTCGGCGTAATCGTTGGTGCCGGTGACGTGGACGTCGGAGCGCTCGATGGTCAGTGCCTGAAGCAGATCGAGCGCCTTGCCCTGCGGCACGCCCTCGACCACATCCACCAGCACCACATCAGCCAATTCCTTGGCGGCAATCCAGTGCGCGGCTGTTGAGCCGACGAAGCCGGCGCCTACAATACTGACTTTCTTTCGCATTACTTTTCTCCTCTTGGATATTGTTTTTCGTAATCAGGGGACAGTGGTCATGCGCGAGTGATCGGGAAAAACTGTCACTGACTACTGTTTTTACATATTGCCGATGATGCGGGAGGCAAACTCGCTGGTGCCTACCTTGGTTGCGCCTGCGGTCTGGCGCTCGAAATCATAAGTGACGAACTTCTGCAAGATCGTCTTTTCGAGCGACGCTTCGATCAGCTTTGCGGCTTCCTTCCAGCCAATGAACTCCAGCAGCATGACGCCGGAGAGGATTACCGAACCGGGATTGATAACATCCTTATCGGCATATTTCGGCGCAGTGCCATGGGTGGCCTCAAAAACCGCGTAGCCGTCGCCGATGTTCGCTCCCGGAGCGATGCCCAGCCCGCCCACCTGCGCAGCAGCCGCGTCGGAGATGTAATCGCCGTTGAGGTTAGTGGTGGCGAGGATGCTGTAATCCTCCGGGCGGATGATGATCTGCTGGAAGATCGAGTCGGCGATGCGGTCGTTGATGAGGATTTTGTTTTTCCATTGGCCGTTGCCGTGGGTTGCGCCGATGGATTCGAGGACTGTCTTGATCTCATTGCAGACCGTATCACGAAAGCTCGGAGAGCCCATCTCCAGGCCCGGCTCGATCAGCGCGGCATTCTGCTCGACGGTCAAATTGGGATTGGCGTCCCGGTTGCCCAGAATCCAGCTTTCGCGCTCGGTGACGGTCTGGGCGCGGAATTCCTGAGTTGCTACTTCGTAGCCCCACTCGCGAAAAGCGCCTTCGGTGAACTTCTGGATATTGCCTTTGTGAACTAGCGTGACGGTCCTGCGGCCGGACTCAAGCGCATGGCGGATGGCGTAGCGCACCAGCCGCTTCGAGCCGAAGATCGAGATCGGCTTGATGCCCACGCCGGAGTCGGTGCGCACCTTTTTCTTGGTCTTGGACAAGAGATCGTCGTTCAGGAAAGAGATCAGCCGGGCAGCGTCCGCCGAGCCTTCTTTGAACTCGATGCCCGCGTACACGTCCTCGGTGTTTTCGCGGAAGATGATAATGTTCACTCGTTCAGGGTGCTTCACCGGGCTGGGAACACCTTGGTAATACTTGACCGGGCGCACACAGGCGTAGAGGTCGAGCAGTTGGCGCAGAGCCACGTTGAGCGAGCGGATGCCGCCCCCCACCGGCGTGGTCAGCGGTCCCTTGATCGAGACGCGCAAATCCCGGGCCGCGGCTACCGTGTCGTCGGGCAGCCATGCGCCGAATTGGCGAAAGGCCTTTTCACCGGCGAAGATCTCGAACCAGCGAATGGCGCGCTTACCGCCGTAAGCCTTCTCGACCGCCGCGTCAAAGACGCGCTGAGAGGCCTTCCAGATGTCGCGCCCGGTGCCGTCGCCCTCGATAAATGGAATGATGGGATTGGCGGGCACGTTGAATTGCCCGTTGCTGTACTCGATTGGCTGGCCGTTCTTGGGAAGTTCAAGCCCATTATAGGTGTTTTGCATCCGTCCTGAATGACCTCTTGTCTCTATTTTAGAGGAAGAGGCTGGCCTTTTGGATTCATAGGATTGTGATGTGAGACGGGTGACGAACCTGCCGGTTGTTTGTTTAAGAGAATTGCAACTAAGAAGATGCTAATCCATGTGGATTGGGTTTGTGCTACGCTTCCAGCGGAGGGGTTGCGCAGTAGTCGGCCCCTTTAATTTTTAAGAACAGAGGGCAGAGGTTGCGGCGCGTTACGATGCTACACCCCGCGAATTATGCCGAACGCGAAACGTCCTGAAGCGCCAGAGTGGTACGTCTATCAGTTTGAAGTGAATGGTGTTCCGTTTTACGTTGGCGTTGGTCGAGCCGAGCGGGCATCAGACCGATTGCGCTGGGTGTGTTCGCAGATAAAACGAGAGCTGGCAGGCAGGCCTGCAAAATGGGTTTTGCATACCCTTGTGCTCAAGGCGTTTATCTTGTCGCCCGAGACCATCGAATGCCGATACATTCGGAAGCGGGTCTGCCGCGCGGAAGCCCTACGGGTTGAAAAACGAAGGATCGAGCGCCTGCTTTCATCTGGCCACGTATTGGCTAACATTCAACACAATCCATGCCGGCCAACTTTTCAGCAGGTTGTGAACTTTGTGCGAAAGAAGTCAAGGTAGCAACTGATACTTATTTAGAAGAGTTGACATCATGATGTCTCCAGTGAGAACATCATGATGTGCGAACCACTCTTACCATCGACGACGACATTGCCGCGCTTGTGGAGCAGGAGCAGCGGCGTACCGGCGACTCCTTCAAGTGCACGGTGAACACACTGCTCCGCCTGGGCCTGATGAACTCGCGGCAGAAAGCGGACAAGAAACCCTTTGTAGTGACGCCCTTTCCTCTCGGGGTCGGCGAAATGCTAGACCGGCATGACGGATGTGTCTCAGCCTTGCTCGAGGAGCTGGAAGGACCGTACCACCGTTGATTGTCCCGGACGCAAATCTGCTGATTTACGCCTATGATTCCGAGGCAGTTCAGCACCACGCCGCGCGGAATTGGCTGGGGAACGTTGTTTCCTCGACCGAATTGGTTGGTCTGCCGTGGCAGATCGTCTCGGCTTTTATCCGAATTACCACCAACTCCCGGCTGACCGGAGATCGCTTTCCAACGAACAAGGCAATCGCCATTGTGCGGCAATGGATGGAGTTGAAGAATGTGCGTCTGATTGTTCCCGGAGAGCGTCACTGGTCCCACTTCCAGAGAATGCTGATTGAAGGCCAGGTCCGAGGACCGGACGCCACCGACGCGCAACTGGCCGCTCTGACGATCGAATACGGCGGAGTGCTGCACACCACCGACCGCGACTTTGCCCGGTTTCCGGGGCTGCGCTGGGTCAATCCGCTGCTGGAATCCTGAATCGATCTGGCGCTTTGAAGTGTCCGTAGCCAGACACTTCTGTGGCGGAGAGTGGGGATGCTTTGTAAAAGTTGATGCGAAATCGCCGCAAAGGCTGTTTTCACCCGCCCAGATGCGATAAACTCATGCGGGAACCTCTCACAAGAGCCAACATTTTCATTCACACGGAGGGTACATAGAAATTGGGAAAAAGCATGGTCCCGAAGAGACTGTTTTTCACCAAGGGCGTAGGCAAACACAAGGAACGTTTGACCTCCTTTGAATTGGCGCTTCGGGATGCGGGGATCGCCTCGCAGAATCTGGTGCGCGTCTCTTCCATCTTTCCGCCGCAGTGCAAGCTGCTGACCCGCAAGGAAGGCCTGAAATATCTGAGTCCCGGCGAGGTTGTCTTCGCGGTGATTGCGGAGAACTCGACGCGCGAGCCGCACCGGCTGGTGGTTTCGAGCATCGGGGTCGCGATTCCTTCTGACCGCAACACCTACGGTTACCTGAGCGAGCACCACAGCTTTGGCGAGACCGAGGAGCAGGCCGGCGAGTACGCCGAAGAATTGGCCGCCGAGATGCTGGCCACCACGCTCGATGTGGATTTCGATCCGGACAAGAGCTGGGACGAGAAGAAGGAGATCTACCGCATCTCCAACAAGATTGTCCGCACCAGCAACGTGACGCAGTCGGCGGTGGGCGACAAGAACGGCAAGTGGACGACGACGATTGCCGCGGCTGTGCTGATTCTGGAAGAGTGCTGATCGCGCAGCACGGAGAGTTTTGAGGCCAATCCCGCTGGGCGGGGTTGGCCTTGCTGCATAGCCGCGAAAGAATGATTTACTCATCATGACTAACAAACACACATACAAAGTCGGACTGGTGCAGATGCGCATGGGCGCGGACCCGGAGCTGAACTTCGTCTCCGCGTTGACTCATCTCCGCGAGGCGGCGCGGCTGGGCGCGAAGATCGTCTGCCTGCCAGAGCTTTTCCGCACGCAGTACTTCTGCCAGCGCGAAGATTTGCGACTCTTTGATTGGGCCGAGGCGATTCCCGGGCCCTCGACGGCGCGGTTGGCCGAAGTGGCCCGCGAGTCTCATGTTGCGATTGTCTCCTCGCTCTTTGAACGCCGCGCGCCTGGGCTGTATCACAACACGGCCGTCACGCTGAACGCCGATGGCGCCATCAAGGGCGTCTATCGCAAGATGCACATTCCCGACGATCCGCTTTTTTACGAGAAGTATTACTTCACGCCCGGCGACTTGGGCTTTCAGGCCTTGGACGTAGAGTGTGGCCGCGTGGGAACGCTGGTCTGCTGGGATCAGTGGTATCCGGAGGCCGCGCGGCTGACCGCTTTGCAAGGCGCGGAGGTGCTGTTTTATCCCACGGCGATTGGCTGGCATCCGGCCGAGAAGGCCGAGTTTGGCGTGGCGCAGTTCGAGGCTTGGCAGACGATTCAGCGCTCGCACGCCATCGCCAACGGCGTTTTTGTGGCTGGCGTGAATCGTGTGGGAATGGAACACGGCGACGTTCTGGGCAATCGCGCAGCAGGGCAAGGAATCGAGTTTTGGGGCGGCAGCTTTTTAGCGGATCCCTTTGGCCGCATCATCGCCCAGGCCTCGCACGACAAGGAAGAGATTTTGCTTGGCGAGATCGACCTCGGCCTGATCGAAGAGACACGCCGCAACTGGCCCTTCTTGCGCGACCGACGGATTGATGCCTATGCGCCGATTACTCAGCGCTTTCTTGATCCGGTGAACAAGTGGCCTGTGGACGGAGATAGTAAGTAGAGATGCATACTTCATTGCCGCCAGAAAAGACACCGTACGAACTGGGCTACCGAATGCCCGCCGAATGGGAGCCGCATGAGGCTACCTGGCTGGCCTGGCCGCACAATCCCGAGGATTGGCCGGGTAAGTTTCAGGCGATTCCCTGGCTCTACGCAGAAATTGTGCGTCTGCTTGCGGCGCATGAGTCAGTGCATCTGATTGTCGAAGACGCCAAGGCCGAACAGCGGGTGACAGGCATTCTGGAGCGGGCCGGAGCGAATCTTGACCGAGTGAGTTTTCACCAATGGCACACGGATCGCGGATGGACGCGTGACTCCGGGCCGATCTTTGTACGCAACGCACAGGGTGGAGTCGGAGTTACTAACTGGCGATTCAATGCCTGGACGAAATATGACGATTGGAAGTTAGACAATGAGTTACCGGGCCGCGTACGGGAGTTACTCGGAGTGCCGTCCTGGCAGCCGGAGATCGAGTTAGAAGATGGCCGCAGGCATCGCTTGGTTCTCGAAGGCGGATCGATTGATGTGAACGGCGCGGGGGTTTTGCTCACTACCGAAGAGTGCCTGCTGAGCGAAGTGCAACAGCGCAATCCCGGCGTCAGCCGCGAGCAATTGGAGCGGGCCTTCCACGATTATCTCGCCATTGATCAAGTACTCTGGCTGGATCGCGGAATTTGTGGCGATGATACTCACGGCCATATCGACGATATAACTCGCTTTGTAACTCCTACTACGATTGTCACTGCCGTTGAGCCGAATACGAATGATTCGAATCACGCGCCATTGGCCGAAAATCTAACGTGGCTCAAGGCCGCACGCACCCTCGATGGAAAGCAATTTGAGATAGTCGAGCTACCGCTGCCGCGCCCAGTTATCTTCCGCGGCCAGCGTCTGCCGGCCAGTTATGCCAACTTCTACATCGCGAATGGCGTAGTCCTGGTTCCCACCTTCCACGATCCCCACGACCGCATCGCTCTGAACACGCTGGCCGAGGTCTTTCCCGATCGCGAAGTGATCGGCATTCACTGCGTCGATTTGGTTTGGGGCCTGGGTACATTGCACTGCATGACGCAGCAGCAGCCTGCGGCTATACCATCAAAAGTATGATCGACGATCAAGAAGCCATGCAAGCCGCGCTTGATGAGGCCCGCCTGGCGGCGGAGGGTGGCGAGGTGCCGATTGGCGCGGTGATCGTGCACGAAGGGGCAATTATTGCGCGCGGGCAGAATCGCGTCCTGCGCGACGTGGACCCGACAGCCCATGCGGAGATCGTTGCCCTGCGCGCGGCAGCCGCGGCTGTGGGCAATTACCGTCTGCTGGGTTGCACGCTTTATGTGACGCTGGAGCCGTGCGCGATGTGCGCCGGGGCGATGATTCATGCGCGAGTTACACGGCTGGTCTTTGCCGCCGCTGACCCAAAGGCGGGCGCGGCCGGCTCGGTGCTCTCCGTGATTAATCATGAGCAGCTCAACCATCAGATCCAGTTGGAGCAGGGTATCCTGGCCGAAGAGGCGTCGGAGCTGCTGCGGAGTTTTTTCCGTGAGCGGCGCTAGCTGTTGATCTCCAAATTGCCCGGTCCGCTAATGGGAAGGTTCAAGTTCCAGTTGCGGGTGGCCGCTGGTGTCAGCGCCTGCGTTGTGCGCGAGGCCAAGGCTGTCGAAGACAGGGCCGAGCGCCAGGACCGCCAGCAAGAGAATAGCCATGTGAAAGTCATGGAGTTGGGGAAC
>JBEKDX010000158.1:0-7102 GCA_050014135.1 Occallatibacter sp. | reverse complement strand
GGTGGCATACGCTGCTCGGGAAGCCGGAGGTAAGGCCGCTCAAGATCACAATTCCCGCAGGTTTCGGCTATATACTGACGTCGAAAAAGAGCGGCCGCAGCTTTGCCGTGGTCGACGTTGAGTTCCTGCAGAAGGCGCTCTTCGAGCAGCTACCACAGCAGACCGGTAAGCTGATTGTCGCCTTGACGCACAACACCACTTACTATTCCGACGGCGATGCAACCGAATGCTGCGCTTGGGGAACGCACGGAATCGACTCTGCCACCGGGAATTCGTTCGTGCTTGGCTCCTATCTTCATGATGCGCCAACCGTGGTCGAAGACGGCGACGTGCAGCCGCTTACCCAGCAACTGGCGGAGTTCATCAACGATCCCTTGCACGATCCTCTCTTTCACGGAAGCCGCAGCGACAAAATTCCAGGAAACGAATTTCCCGCCTGGATGCGTCTCGCCTCGGTGGCCGCAGGAGACCAGGGGCGCTGCGGGGGCACAGGCGCCGCCTCCGCCTATTTTCTTCTAGAACCGACAGATTCGAATCCCAAAAACAATTTTCCGGCGTCGAAGGCCTTCATTGCTCTAGTTGGGGAGGCTGCGTATCACTTGCAGAATGCGGCCCTGCTTCCGTGGTATACCGGCGCGCAAGACGGGCTGGGCAGCACCTACAGCTTTCCCGACGCGCAGACACTCGCCGAAGCGGCGAAACCGTGTCCGGCACGCAACGGAGGCCCCTCCGCAGTTCCCGAACCCACTGTTGCAGCAGTTCCGTTCAGCGGATCGCGCGCTTCTCACAAACTGATCGGCTACTGGGCCGGCTACGGCAGAGCGGGATCGACCTTCCCGCTCCGCGAAGTATCGCCTCAGTGGGACGTAATACTCATTGCCTTCGCGACGCCAGATAAGAACGCGCCGGAAGGAACGATGAAGTTTCACACTCCAGCCGGACTCGACACTGCGCAATTCAAAGCGGACATTGCCTACTTGAAGAGCCAGGGCAAGAAGGTCATGATTTCCTTGGGCGGCGGGGGCCAGCATTTCACACTCGCCGATCCCAACCGCGTTCCGAATTTCGTCTCTTCTGTCACTGGCATTATCACCGAGTACGGCTTCGACGGCATCGACATCGACTTCGAAAGCCCCTCGCTCTCGATTGATCCCGGAGACACGGAGTTCAAGCATCCGATCACGCCATCGATCGTGAACCTGATCTCGGCGTTGCGTCAGTTGCACGATCACTTCGGCCCCTCCTTCATGATCAGCCTGGTGCCGGAAGGAACGCAGATTCCCTCCGGCCTCCCGAGCTACGGCGGACAGTTCGGCTCTTACCTGGCCATCACCTATGCCATCCGCGACATCCTCACTTTCATCGACGTGCAGGACTACAACACGCCGCCGCTTGAGGGGCTGGATGGCGAGATCTACCAGCCGGGCACTGTGGACTATCACGCGGCGATGACAGAAATGCTGCTGCACGGCTTCAATGTGGGGGGCGATCCTAAAGAGTTCTTTCCGCCCATGCCACCCGACAAGGTTGCCGTCGGCTTCCTCACTGGAGATACAACGCCCGCAATCGTCAGCCAGGCGATGGACTATATCATTACCGGGAAGGCCCCGGCAGGCGTCCAATACAAGCTGCGCAAGCCGGGCGGCTATCCCGGAATGATCGGCGCGATGTTCTGGACTATCGACGCCGACCGCCGCAACCATTACGACTACTCGAATGTGGTCGGCCCGCAATTGCACAGCTACCCTGCATCCAAGTAGGGTTTACATTCGTTGAAGGCTGCTCTATTGATCCGGCCGTCCAATAGTGCTATCGTCCCCCACCCAGCATATGAGCTGTCCCTCGGGGGCTAAAGCCCTACTGGATTTGCAGGTTTAATGTACGGGCTAAAGCCCGTACCCTTCAGCCCGTACCCTTCAGCCCTCGCCCTTCAGCCCGTACCCTTCAGCCCGTACCCTTCAGCTCTCGCCCAAGTTTCAAATGCGATTTCCCTGGCTCGGAGACGGCATGGTCCGCGCGTGTGCGAGAGTAATAACAGGGATGGAAAAGCAGACGACAAGCGGTTGCCGGCTCGCGTTTTTTGGCTACAGCGTATGCGCGCTGGCGGGGTGCCTGTGGGGAACGGGCTTCTACTGGGGCCGGCTGGCGCTGGACGAGATGAGCGTGGAGCAGATGGTGCTCTACCGGTTTCTTTTTGCTTCGCTGGGAATGCTGCCGGTGGCGGTGGTGCATCGCCGGCGCTTCCGGCTCACCGGCGTCGAATTGCGGCTGCTTCTGCTCTGCGCGCTGCTGGGCGTTCCTGTGCAATTTCTGTTGCAGTTTCACGGCCTGGCGCGCACTACGGTGAGCCACGCCTCGCTGATGGTGGGCGCGATGCCGGTGATGCTGGCGGCCGCGGCTGCGCTATTCTCCGGCAAGCGGCGTCATGAGGAGCGGCTGGACCGCATTGGCTGGCTGGCGCTGTGCGGTTCGACAGTGGGCGCGGCGCTGATTGTGATGGGCGGCAGCCGCGGAGTGGCCGTGCGCGGAGAGCCGACGCTGGCCGGAGACCTGCTGGTGGTGGCCTCGCTCTTCACCGCGCTGGCATGGATTCTTCTGAGTAAAAAACTGATGGAGACGCACAGTCCGCCGGTGGTGACGGCGTACACGATCCTCTCCGGCACATTGATGCTGATTGTCTGGGTGCTGGGGCATTGGCTGGCCCGCCCGCTGACGGACACGCAGGTTGCGCCGCTGCCGGTGGCTCACGTCAGCTTGACGGCCTGGACGGCGCTGGCTATCAGCGGGCTGCTGTGCACGGCCACCACCACGCTGTTGTGGAACTGGGGGATTCACCACGTGCCGGCCTCGCGCGCCGGAGTCTTTCTGAATATCGAGCCGGCGCTGGGGTCGTGGCTGGGGGTGCAACTGCTCGGCGAACACCTGGGTCCCTTTGCCTGGGTGGGCGGCGGACTGATTCTGGCGGCAGCGGTGACCCTGACCACGCGCGGGCATGAGCCGGAGCCTGCCATCATTCTGGAATAATCGCCGGAGATTCGTCTATAGTATTTTCACAATTCCTGTAGGGTTAATTTCGTGGCTTCCCAGCCATTTCACGAAGAACGTGAAATGGCTGGGGCACGGAAGTTTTTAGCAAAAGTGGCAATGCTCTAAAATCGGTTGCATGGCAGGCGAGTTGGCTTTGAACTCCGTGAAGAAAAACATCGCGGCTACTCACAGCCGAGGGCGCGAGCTGGCGGAGTTTGCCGTTGCCTATGGTTTGATTCTGCTGGTACTCTGGACGCCTCGCCCCTGGCAAAAGCTGTTCTGGTGGATTGCGGCGGCGACGATCGCTGCGATCTTCAGCCGCTCGTTCGAGGGCCTGGAGGCGATGGGTCTGCGCAGAGCAAATTTTCTCCGATCTCTGTGGGTGGTGGGCGTGGCGCTGCTGGCTTCAGCCGCAGCGATCGCCGTGGCAGCGAGGCTGCACACACTGCGCCTGCCGGGCAGCCCGATGCTGTTGATCAAAACATATATCGGCTATGCGCTCTGGGCGTTCGCTCAACAGTTTCTGATGCAGTGTTTCTTTTTCTCTCGATTGCGGCGAATAGTTGCAAACGCAAGGGTCGCGGCGGTCATCGCGGCGGTGATCTTCGCGGCGGCGCATCTGCCCAATCCCATTCTCATGCCGGTCACATTGCTTTGGGGAGCGGCCGCCTGCCTGCTCTTTCTTCGCTACCGCAACCTCTATCCGCTGGCCATGGCGCACGCAATTGTGGGAATCACCATTGCCGTTACGGTTCCCGGAACGGTGGACCACAATATGCGGGTGGGGCTGGGCTACCTGAGCTATGGGCATACGCACGAGGCAATCCATTCAGCGCAGCCATAGAGACCAGATTGCGTCGACCGAGGCGTGGGTGATGGCGGAGGCTCCGACGCGCCGCTCGCGCCGCCATGCGCGGCCATAGAAGAAGCCCGCAACGGTGGCCAGCAGCACGTAGCGCCAATTGAAATGCGCGTCGCGCTTGTTGAAGTGGGCCAGGCCGAAGAGGATCGCGGTCACGAGCAGCGCCGGCAGGCGAGTCATGCGGCGCTCGAGGAGATTCTGGAGCCATCCTCGGAAGAAGAGCTCTTCGGGAACGGCAATGAAAAAGAAGGTGAAGAGCGTTGTGCCGGCAATCGACAGGAAGCCGGGCCAACCATCGTGCCAATGCAGAAAACCCAGGCCCAGGCCCAACGCCAGCGCAATGGGCGTGTACAAGGCCAGTTCGCGCAGGCCGATCGTGGCATCGCGCAGCCGCAGGCGGAGGTCGAAGCCGGCTCCCTCGAGTTGCCGGAGCACGATGAAGCCGTAGATTCCCGCGTCCAGCAGCAGGACCTTGTTGAAGATGGCCAGATGATCGGGCCATGCGCCCTGAAACCAGCGCAGATCGACCGCCAAGCCCAGCGTGGCCAGAACCAGAAAATCGCGCCAGTTGCCGCGTTGACTGGTGTCCCCACCTGCGGGTCTTGGACGCTGGGGCGGTTGCCCGGGGTCGACGCGCCTTGCTTGCCAAAGCAGGAGTGCGACGGCTACCGGCAGCAGCGCATACAATGCAAACCAAACCCAGCGGAAGCTTACAGCGGCGAATGCCACCAGCGCGTAAGGCACACACAGCAGCGCGGGAGCGGCCAGTTGCGCCCAGAGAGGGAGGGAGCGCGCCCGTCCGGCAGCCCACTGCGGATAGAATGCTGCGGCCAGGAATGGCGCCAGGGCAAGCAAGGCAGCAATCAGATTTGCGGGCGTAATCATGGATACCCATTCCATTGTGCGCCACTCTTTGGAAAAAGCAACGGGAGCAGGGTTGATCGACCGGGGAAAGCAATCCGTTCAGTCGATCTGGAAAACTGCCCGCACGAGGCGATTGCGCCAAACCTTTGTCACGTGACGTGGGCAGATTGCCGATAAGGATCGGCATGGAGTGACCGATATTTCCATCAGTGGATTGACGGAGGCTCATGTGACACTTCTAACTTGGAACTACGCCTGTACGGTGGGCGTACGCGCCATGGACGACCAACACGGAATATTGATGGATACCTTGAACGAGCTTCGCCTGTCGGCGGTGCGCGGCTCCGGCCGGGAACAGGTGAGTGAAGTGCTGGACCGTCTGATCGAATTCACGCGGATGCACTTCTGGAGCGAGGAGCAATTGCTGGAGCAGCACAGCTTTCCCGGCCTGGAGGAGCACCGCCTGGAGCATCAGCGCATTCTGGCGCAGATTTTGCAATCTTCGCATCGCGTGCAGCACGGCGAGAAGATGCAGATGCGGCCACTGCTTTGCTTTCTGCGCGAATCCTATTCCGAGCACATCGAGGGCATGGACCGGGAGTACGGGCCGTGGATGAATGAGCAGGGCGTGGATTGAAATCTGCGCCCGGTAGTACCGTTAAGACTCTTTGGAGTGATGCCGATAAACAGTGCGACGGAATTTTTCCGGCAGACGAGGAAGCATGGCGTTATTGAAATGGAGCAGCAAGTACTCGGTGGGCGTGAAAGCCCTGGACGATCAACATAACGAACTCATCGAGATGTTGAATGAGCTTCACGCCGCGATGTTGAAGGGCCAGGCGCAAAGCGTAGCCGGTTCGCTGCTTCCCAAGCTGGTGAGCGGAGCGAACAAACACTTTTCCACGGAAGAACAGTTGATGGAAAGCACAAAATACCCTGGGCTGGCCGAGCAGCGCGCTGAACACCGTGCATTGATAGGCAAAGCCGAGGAATATGTTGTCCGGTTCAAGAAGGGCGATAACGCCATGTATCTTGAGCTACTGAGTTTTCTGCGTGACTGGCTCAGCAACCATATGGTGCAAGTGGACCAGAAGTACACCACGTGGATGAACGAGCACGGCGTTCGCTGAGGGCGGAGCAGTTTTCATTCAAACATTCTGCATTCTTGCCGATACCTTCCTTGACGGTATATTCCGGGGAGGATTGTAGATGGCGCTGATGAAATGGAGCAATAGCTACTCGGTGGGTGTGCAGGCGATAGACAGCCAGCACAGTGTTCTTTTTGACATCATCAACGAACTGCATGGGGCGATGATGAAAGGGCAGGCGCAGGAGCTTACGGGCTCGCTGCTGCGCAAGCTGGTGGAGTATACGCGGACTCACTTTACGGCGGAAGAGGCGCTGCTGGCGACTACGAAGTACCCTGGCCTGGCGGATCACCAGATCAAGCATCGCGAGCTGATCAAGCAGGTCGAAGAGTATGTCGCACGTCACGAAAGGGGTGAAATCGCAATAAACGTACAACTGCTGAACTTTTTACGTGACTGGCTGGGAAGCCACATCCAGAAGGTGGACAAGGAGTACGGCCCCTGGTTGAATGAGCGTGGCCTAAGATAAGCGGGGTAGGGATTGGCATAGCAATTGCACTGATCGAGTAGCACGCAACTTTCCGCATCCCTGCCACTGACGGTGGCCGCGGAGAAGCTGCTTCAGGAGGTTGAATTATGGAACTCTCGAAAGAGACGATCAATCTAAGTGTCGGTGTCAGGATCCTGGATCGCGATCACCAGGAGATGGCGGAAACCATCCACGAACTGAAGGCGGCAGCACTGGCGGATCAGGATCGTAGCCTGACCGTTCCGCTTCTGCGCAAGCTGGCGCGATTTACCATGAACCACTTCGCGTTTGAAGAGGGGATGATGCAAGCCACCCGTTTTCCTGGAATGGCGGTGCATCGCCTCAATCATCTTTACTTGTTAGGGGAGCTGGGAACTCTGATCTCACACCACGCCAAGGGCGACTTGCCGCTTGATCCACATTCGCTGGGGTTTCTGAGCGAATGGCACAGCAACCACATCCATTCTGACGATCTACACTATGGTCTTTGGCTGAACGCGATTGGTAAAATTTACCCTTCGAAGGAGAGCTGGGCCGAGGCAAAGAGCCTTGAAGCGGGCTTCGCCTCGGAGGCCAGGTCGTAGACCAGCCGCTCCAGCACCAGGCGCTTGTCAGGCGGCGAGGAGCGCAACTCGAGATCGGCGCGGGCCACCAGCCGCAAGGCCCTTGTCAGCTCGCGGCGGCTCTTGTAGCGGCGGGCCTGGCGGATGAGATCGTCGGCGGCAAAGGGCG
>JBEKDX010000157.1:0-7171 GCA_050014135.1 Occallatibacter sp. | reverse complement strand
CCTCTAGCTACTAGCTAGAAGCTAGAAGCTAGAAGCTGCCCCGGAGCGATTGCCCATGCCGTCTCCCGTTCGACCCAGCCGGAACCGCAACACCGCGCCGCGCGCCATGCCTCTCAAGCTGGCGCGCTTCTGGCTTATCTGCCTTTTTTTTCTGTTTTGGGCGGGGATGATTGCCGCGCGCCTCTTCTGGCTTCAGGTAGTGCGCCACAAGGAGTTTGTGGAGCGCGCGGAACGGCAGCAGCAGCGTACCTTCGAGGTGGCTCCGCGCCGCGGCGTGCTCTACGACCGCAACCTGCGCGAGCTGGCCATGACCGTGCAGGTGGATTCGATCTTTGCCGTGCCCACCGAGATCGCCGACAAGAAGGCCGCCGCTCTTGCCTTGGCCGCGGTTGTTCACATCGACCCCGACGACGCGCAGTCCAGTGAGGAACAAATTGCCGCGCGGCTCGAGGCTGGGCACAGCTTTGCCTGGGTCGCGCGGCGCGTCACGGCGGAGACGGCGGCCCATGTGAAAGAGCTGATCGCGTCAAAGGCCATCAAGGGAATCTATTTTCAGAAAGAGTTTCAGCGCTTTTATCCCGATAACCAAATCGCCGCGCAGGTGCTGGGTTATGTGGGCGTGGATGACAATGGCCTGGGCGGTCTGGAGCAGAAGTTCGAGCCGCAGCTGCACGGCGTTCCCGGCCGTATGTATACCGCTCTGGATGCGCGCCGCCACGTGCTCGGCTCCAGCGAGAGCGAACCCGAGCCGGGCCAGAACCTGGTGCTTACCATCGACGAAAATATTCAGTTCCTGGCCGAGCGGGCGCTCGACCACGCGATGGAGCGCACGCAGGCGGCCAACGGCACCGTCGTCGTACAGGATGTGCACACCGGGCAGATTCTCGCGCTCGCTATACGCCCCACCTTCAATCCCAATCAATTTCGCCATACAACGCCCGAGTTATTGCGCAACCACGCTGTCAGCGACGTTTACGAACCCGGCTCGGTCTTTAAGCTGGTCACTTATTCCGCGGCGCTGGAGCAGGGCGTGGCCAAGCCGGACGATCAGATCGATTGCCAGGGCGGGCAGATCAACCTCTTCGGGCGCATCATTCATGACGAAAAGGGCGAACACTTCGGCGTCATCACGGTGCATGAAGCGCTGGAGCACTCGAGCGACGTGGCTGCCGTCAAACTGGCGCTCAAGGTCGGCCCGGAGCGCTTCTACCAGTACATTCGCGACTTCGGCTTCGGCCAGCGTTCTGGCGCGGAGCTGCCCGGTGAGACGCGCGGCTTGCTGCGCCCGGTGAACAAGTGGAATTCTTCGTCGATTGGTTCCATCGCCATCGGCCAGGAGGTTGCCGTAACTCCGATTCAGCTTGTCTCGATGGTCTCGGCCATCGCCAACGGCGGCGTCTATCTGCCACCGCGCGTACTGATGCCCGGCCAGGTAGATGGAAGCTTGAATGGAAAAACTTTAGCCGCTTCGCAGGCGCCCGCGCCGCGGGTACTCGGCAGCGAACTGCCTAATCCGCTTCCCGCCGGCGCGCATCGCGTACTTTCCACGATGACGGCGGCACAGATGCGCAAGATGATGGAGGGCGTGGTGCTTTACGGCACCGGCAGGCAGGCGCAGTTGAACGGCTACTCCTCCGGCGGCAAAACCGGCACCGCGCAGAAGATCGATCCGGCCACGCACACTTATTCGAAGACCATGCACATCGCATCTTTCGTCGGCATCACCCCAGTCAACAATCCGGTGATCGCCGTGGCCGTGGTGATGGACGATCCCAAGGGCGGCGCTTACCACGGAGCGGACGTCTCCGCACCGATCTTTGCCGAAGTGGCGCAGCAGGTGCTGGAATATCTCGCAGTGCAGCACGACATCGATCTGCGCCGTCCGCGCGCATTCTCCAAGGCCGATCTGCGCGTGGCCGAGGACGATGCCCACGAGCAGACCGGCGACATCGGCGCCCTCTACGCTGCGGCCAACGACCTGCCCAGCGATGATCCCCTACGGGGAGCACCAATCCAGTCCGCTCCCGCGATGCAGGCGACTGCCGCTCCGTCAGCAAGCGCAACGGCAAACCCCCAACCCGCCGCTCCACAGCCTCAGTCATCCGCGCAGGCCATAGCCACCGTCATCGTAGGTGATAAAAAGACACTGCGCGTTCCCTCACTGATCGGCCTGCCGGTGCGCAAGGTGATCGAGCAAGCCGCCGCCGCCGGCCTGGAAGTAGAAATCACTGGCAATGGCACCGTGCGCGAACAAGCGCCCGTCGCGGGAACAATGGTAGCGCCAGGAACCAGAATTGTGGTTCGCTGCGGGCGGTGAAGCGCTCGCGTGCAACGATCCTGCCTACATCCCTTTCGGCGAGTGGCGCGTCACTTCCAGCGATTCGCCGGTCTCCAGGAGACTTTTCAGGCTCGATAGAATGATTGGCCATCCGCCGGAGATCGCCTTGATGAACTTTGAATCCTTCACGTCCATCTCATGCGTGAGGGTCAATTTGACGGTCTCGCCCGCGGGCTCGAGTTCGTACCTCATGCGCGAGTGGCCCTCGGCGGTCAGCGCGGGAACAATCTCATGCCGCCATCTCAGGACCAGATGCCGTGGCGGCTCGATCTCGACGATTTCGCCCGTGTCGGCTGTGCGCCCGTCCGCAAAGACAATCCGCCACGGCGAGCCCGGTTTCCATTCGGATTCCTGCGTTGTCGCCATCCAGTATTGGCGTGTGAATTCGGCTTCGGTCAGCGCCTGCCACAGCTTCTCTGCCGAGGCGCGAATGTAGGTGACATAGACAAATTGAGAATCAGCCAATGGTTTCTCCCTTCCAGGCTCTCCCCGCCTGATGCTAGCGGGGGATGGCGTTCAGATTAAGCGGTGGCGTTCTGAGCGGCATTCTTGACCGGCTCCTTGTTGCTGACAAATGTATTGAACCTGCCAACTAACGCGTCGAAAGTGCTGTCCACGAAGTACCCGGCGGTGAAGTACAAAGTAGGCTCAACACCTTTGGCAAGATCGAAGGTCCCGAAGGCAACACCCAGCAGAACGATCAGCCAGACGGTTGCAATGCGAATGGTAATGGGAACTTCATTGATGTGAATCCACATCAGCCATTCCGCCAGCGGCGTGACTTCGGCTCCAGCGCGGTTCTGCTTGACGCGGTCCAGCACCCAGTGGCCCAGCACGCCGAGCAGCACCAGCAGATAGGCTCCGTTCAAAGCTGCCCATTGATCGGGATTCACAGGCCAAGCTCCGGAGCCGAAGCGCAGCCAGATGCCAAAATGCACGGCAATCGCAGCCAGGCCAAAGCCAGCTCCGGCTATCGCCATAATCCATGCCACGCTGATCGCCTGCCGCCAGCCACGTTGATCGGCCTTGATGACCTTGGCGCTCTCCAAATCGATCAGACCCGACACTGCGCCGCTCTGTTGAGCCAGCGTCGCCAACACCGCTCGCGCCGATGCTTCGTCCGCGAATTGGTCCTTGAAGGTGGCGACGAAATCGAGAGATTTTCCAATCCGGTAGTTTTTCAGGTAATTGTCCAACTCATTCGGAATCGTCTGGCAAGCACAGGTGAAGATAATGGCATCGAGTACTTTCAGAGTTTCCCGGGCGTGTTCCGCCAATCTGTCCAGCGGCTCCTTCCCATTGTGCTTTGCTGGCCATAACTGGTCCATGTCATCCCATCCATTGGCAACTTGCACCAATTCGCGCGCGAACCAGGCGTGTTGTTCGGGATCAGTCTTGCGGAGCTTTTCAATCGGCGCGGCCCGCCGCCTTGCCTCTTCAATCTCCTTGCGGATCACCTGCCGTGCTTCTTCAAAGGCGCGCAGGGCCGTATCCTGCTCGTCGAGATATGCTCGGTGCAAGGCCTCTTCCACGCGAATCCTGATTCGCTGCCCCTCGGCATTGGTCTCACGAAAATATCCGATAATACGATAAAAATCCCCAGATTCGTCCACTTCGTCGTCTTTCGGATTCCGTAACCCTCCGGCGGCCTCTGTCTCCATAAAACCCATGAGTCTGTCCTCCATTCGCAAGATTGTGAAGCGAGAGAAGTCTATCAAGAGGATGCGTCAGTTCAAAAGAAAAAAATACAACGAATGACAAACGATGGCTGGGTATGTTTCCAGCCATCGTTTGTCAGGATCGGTTGTCCTGACCTCAAAAAATGTTGCAGTCTTTCGGTATCTCGGGATGGTGTACGGATTCTGCCAAGGCCGGATGAACGATTCGGTCTGGGTCCATGATTGCCGAGAATTTGGAGTATGAGGCTTGCAGCGCGAACACACGGCATTCAGCGGCGGTGTGCTGATGCAGAATCCGCGGTGCTGCATTGGGCTTTGTTTCTGACAGCCCGGTTGTTTCATTGCAGTTTTGAGAAATGTTGTTTGCTGGGGGTTTCGCTGGCGAGGGAGGTGTACCAGAAGATTTTGGACCCGTGACCTTGATTTTCTGAACACCTGCCGGTCTAATGGGCTTTGGTTTGGGTGGTGGAGGTGTCTTAGCGTGTTCGTACGGGCCATGGACATAAACGACCAGAGCGAGTACGAACGTGGCTACGGTAAAGATCGCGGCAACAATGCCGGATTTTACAGAAATGACGAATAACTTCGATTGAGGCGTAGTACCACAGGTTGGACAATTCATAGCGCCTTGCAACAAATTGTACGAGTTGAAAAGGCATGAAGAGCCCGGAGTGAAACAGCGTTGGTTATCTCCCGATTGTTTGGTTTTGACGTCCTCCATGAACTTCTAACTGATCCAGTTCATGGAAAGAATTATCCTCATGCGGAACGGAGTAATCAGTGTGCCCGGTCACAGCGTTTCGCTACCAGATTCTATGGGAAATTCAGTGATTTTCTTAAATGCAAGTTATTCATAATCAATACGATACTACGGGATCACTTCTGGCGTTAGTTTCTTGCTGGAATCCGTGAGTTTATGCCCAACCAACTATAATGAAAGCCGTGATGAACTGGAAAGAATTGACCGGCGAAGTGACAGCGGTAGGCGAGGGCGGCAGCTCGGAAGAGCCTGTGACTGGCGTTGAATATGACTCGCGCAAAGTAAAGCCCGGAGCGGTTTTTGTTGCGATGAAGGGCGGCTCGACCGACGGAAACCGCTATGTGGATAAAGCCATCGCGGCGGGCGCATTGGGCATCATTACCGACTCCGCGCCCAGCTTCGACCACCTGCTGGTCTTCGAGGCCGGCCTGCCGATCCTTGAAGTCGAGCATGGGCGGCGCGCTCTGGCACAAGCTTCAGCGGCCTTCTTCGGCCATCCCGAGCGGCGGCTCGCTGCCATCGGCATCACCGGCACGAATGGCAAAACCACCACCGCCTATTTGGTGGAAGCCTTGCTCAACGCTGCGGCGCGCAAGACCGTCCTGGTCGGGACAATCGAATATCATGTTGCCGGCGAAGTGCGGCCTTCGGTGCATACCACACCCGAGTCGCGCGATCTTTTTGAGTTGATGGCCGAGGGTGTCGCCAAGGGAGCTACCGAGCTGGTGACCGAGGTCTCCAGTCACGCGCTCGATCAGGGCCGGGCAACGGGCGTGAACTTCGATGTTGCTGTCTTCACCAATCTGACCCGCGATCACCTTGATTATCACCAGACGATGGAGAAGTATTTCGCGGCCAAGCGATTGCTCTTTGACGGCACGGTCTATCCGGCGCCGCGCGTGGCCGTGATCAACGCGCATGACCCGCGCAGTGAGAAGTTGGCCGAGGCGGCGCGCAATGCAGGCGCCGAGGTGCGGAGCTACGGGATTGGCAAAGGTGACTGGCGCGCGGCGAGTTACACGCTTACGCCTTCGGGTGCGGTTCTTGATCTGGAAACTCCGGCGGGCGCGGCCAAGGTCACATCGAAGCTGGCCGGCGAGGTGAACATCCTCAACCTGCTCGCCGCTTTCACTGCGGCTGATGCGCGCGGCGTGCCGTTTGCCGATCTGGTCAAGTTCGTTCCCCGCCTCCAGCCCGTTCCCGGACGCTTTCAATCCGTCGATGCCGGCCAGCCTTTCACAGTGATTGTGGACTACGCCCATACCGACGACGCGCTGCTCAACCTTACCGCGCTGGCTCGGCAGATGACGGCGCAATCGGGCGGGCGCGTGATTACGCTCTTCGGCTGCGGCGGCGACCGCGACCGCACCAAGCGGCCCAAGATGGGCTTGGCAGCGGGCAAGGGCAGCGACTTCGTCGTCGCCACCAGTGACAATCCCCGCTCCGAGGAGCCGCTGGCGATTCTTGCTGAGATCGAGCCGGGCCTCAAATCCACTGGCGTTCGTTACACCGTCGAGCCGGACCGTGCCGCTGCTATTCGATTGGCGCTCAACGAAGCCAAGCCGAGCGACGTGGTTCTGCTCGCCGGCAAAGGCCACGAGAAGGAGCAGATTCTCGGCTTCACTTCGATTCATTTTGACGACGCTGAGATTGCACTTTCCGTACTCAGCGAAATAGGCTATGGTGGAGTCGAATGAAACTCACACTTGCGGAAGCGGCTATCGGCGCGGGTGCTGTGTTGGAGGCGCCGGAGCGCGTGGCTAACGCCGGTTCGTTGATGGCGGCAGGTTACTCGATTGACTCACGTACCGTGGCCGCGGGCGAACTCTTCTTCGCCGTGCGCGGCGAGCGGCTGGATGGGCACGACTTTATCTCGGCAGCCATCGAGCGCGGAGCCGTGGCCGCGGTGGTCTCGCGCGCTCGCGTCGCCGCGCTGCCCGACGCCGCGCTGGCCCTGCCGCTGCTTATCACCGAAGATCCGCTGATTGCTCTGCAAGCCTTGGCCGCGCACGTCCGCCGCCAATGGGGCAAGCGCGTAGTGGCCGTCGCCGGGTCGGCGGGAAAGACCACCACCAAGGAAGCGATTGCCGTGGCTCTGGGCGCGCAGCTCAACGTGCTCAAGTCGAGCGGCAATATGAACAATGGCTTTGGCCTGCCGCTGCAACTGCTGCGCCTGGAGCCGGAGCACGAGATCGCTGTGATCGAGATGGGCATGAACCATCCCGGCGAGATCGCCGCCCTTGTCCGCATCGCCGCGCCCGACTGGGGCGTGATCACCAATGTGGGCACCGCGCATATTGAGAACTTCTCCGACGGTCAGGCCGGTATCGCTCGCGCCAAGTTCGAATTGGTAGACGGGCTGCCCTCCAATGGCGTCGCCTTTCTCAACTGTGA
>JBEKDX010000156.1:0-7200 GCA_050014135.1 Occallatibacter sp. | reverse complement strand
TACTTCGCGCAAGACCAATATAAGGTGCTGGACCCGGATGCGCGGATGCTGGACGACATCAGCCGCGCCGCGGTCAAGATACCGGAGCAGACGCTGCGCTCGCTGCTGGGCTGTTTTCTCTTCAGCGGCGACGATGTCTTCAAGCCGCTGGGCGTGCTGAGCGGCGGCGAGCGCAACCGCTTTGCGCTGGCGCGGATTCTGGTTTCTCCGTCTAACTTTCTACTGCTCGACGAGCCGACCAATCACCTGGATATGCGCGCCAAGGATGTGCTCCTCGACGCTCTAGCGGCGTTTACTGGCACGGTGGTTTTTGTTTCGCATGATCGCTACTTCATTGATCGTCTGGCGACGCGCGTACTGGAAGTGGAAGGCGGAAATGTTACCAGCCACGAAGGCAATTACGAGGACTATCTGCGCTGGAAGAGTCTTGCAGACGGCAGCCTTTCGGTTGAAAGCGTTGCAAAGGGAAAGTTGCAGGATCGTGCCGCGAAGAATGGTGATGACGTCGAGGCTGACGCGGTCGCCAAAGACACAAATCAAGATCGACCGCGCCGGTTGAATCCCATCAAGCAGCGACAGATGGAAGAGCGCTGCGCCTTCCTCGAAGAAGAAGTCCCTCGGATCGAGGCTTCCATCGCGCACACCGAGGAGCAGCTGGGCATTTATGTTTCTGCCTACGAGACGCAGCGGCTTTCCACGCTGGCCGAGGAGTTGCGCGGGCAGTTGGCGGAGTTTACGGCTGAGTGGGAAGAGCTGATGGAGCTGCTCGAGGGTGCTTGAATCAGTTTACAAAAGAGCGAAAAAGAGGGCATTTTGGGGTCAAAACTACGGCTTTTTGGCCGAAAATGGGGCTAAATTCGGGGTTTTCAGTTACTGATTCGTTAACAGGTAAAAGTTACAAGCAGATGAATCCACGATAGTTACTGTCGAGGGAAATGCTGAAAAATCGAGTTCCACAGGGTAGGGGGGTGGGGTCAGGCGGTTTTTCGCGGTTTTGGCTCGTAATTCAGGGAGGCGAGAGCGACCTG
Organism: Occallatibacter sp.; assembly: GCA_050014135.1. Classification (GTDB taxonomy): domain Bacteria; phylum Acidobacteriota; class Terriglobia; order Terriglobales; family Acidobacteriaceae; genus Telmatobacter. The sequence goes on along the minus strand of JBEKDX010000156.1, from coordinate 6,172 downwards.
GGCAGCGTAGAGAAGCTGGTTGGCACGCTTTTCTGGAATCGCGTTGATGAGGATGCCGTGGGCCGCGCAGGCGATAAAGTCACGGATGTTTTCATAACCGGCAAGAGGGGGCATGGCTTTGCAGTAAGCGGGGCCGGCATTTTCAGCCGCGAAGAGCTTATCCATTTTATCCCCTTCTTTACCTTTGAGATACGCATTGTAGGCACACCGCCATGCGGCGCAGCATTGCTTGATGGCGGCGCGGGCTGGTTTGGGGTTGGGGTCGAGCGCTGGCAGCGGGGTGGCTTCAACCAGTGCGATTTCGGATGTGGATGCTGGCGTCATGGTGGGATCCTTTCCAGAGAACAGTGGTCAGTGGTTAGCGAAGGACCGCTGTTGATTCTTCCATTGTGCGACGGAAGAGAATAATTATCTGCAAACGATTGCGGGGGGTGTGGTCTCCCAGGTCCGAGAAGCCGGAGCTGGGGCAGCGGGCTCCCGGCAGGGATTTCGCGCCGTCCCTACGGGACTGTGAATCGTATGTTGAAGCTTACCCAGGACGGCGCTACGCTTGTCCTAGGCTAATATCAATACTCCCTCCGGGAGAATATCGCAGGCGTCTTTATCTTCCAAATGATATGCAGTTCAGACGCGGGTATCGACTGCGGCAAAAAGCACGATACACTACGTATGCCAAACTCGCCTCTTGCCATGAGGCGCGCTTTGGTACTATGCTTTACTCATGCGTCGATGTCGCTAACACCGCCCTGGTGTCAACCGCGATGCTGACGTGCGCCTTGGTTCATGTGCAGTTTTTCCCCGCACGACAGCTCGACCATCTACCCCTTAAAACTGAATCAGAACCGTCTGGGATTGCATCCCCGACAAAGGAGATCATCATCATGGCGCATATTGCTGCGAATGTTACGGAACTGATTGGCAAAACACCCTTGGTGCGGCTGAACAAAGTGGCCGCGGGGCTGCCGGCTACCGTAGTAGCCAAGCTGGAGAGCCAGAACCCGGTTTCGAGCGTGAAGGACCGCATTGGGCTGGCGCTGATTGAGGCCGCCGAAAAGGCCGGCAAGATTACGCCCGGCAAGACGGTCTTGATTGAGCCGACCAGCGGCAACACCGGCATTGCGCTGGCCTTTGTGGCAGCGGTGAAGGGCTATCGGCTGATTCTGACGCTGCCGGAGACGATGAGCCTGGAGCGGCGCGTGCTGCTGCTGGCCTTTGGCGCGGAGATTGTGCTGACGCCGGGGCCGAACGGCATGAAGGGCGCAATCGCCAAGGCCAACGAGATTCTGGCCAAGACGCCGAATGGCTACATCCTGCAGCAATTTGACAACCCCGCCAACCCGGCGATTCACTATGCTACGACCGGTCCGGAGCTTTGGAACGACACCGATGGCAAGATCGATATTCTGATCAGCGGGGTGGGCACGGGCGGGACGATTACCGGCGCGGCCAAGTACATCAAGGAGCGCAAACCGGGCTTCAAAGCGATTGCCGTGGAGCCGACCGATTCGCCGGTGCTGAGCGGAGGCAAGCCGGGGCCGCACAAGATTCAAGGCCTGGGCGCGGGGTTTGTGCCGGGCGTGCTGGACACCAGCCTGGTGGACGAGATCATTCAGGTGTCGAACGACGAAGCCATCAACGCGGCGCGCGAACTGCCATTGAAGGAAGGCTTGTTTGTGGGCATCAGCTCAGGCGCGGCAGTGGCCGCGGCGTTGAAGGTGGCGGCGCGGCCGGAGAATGCGGGCAAGCTGATTGTGACGGTGCTGCCGGACTTCGGCGAGCGCTATCTGTCGAGCATCTTGTTCGAGAGTCTGCGGCAGCAAGCGCTGGCGCTGCCGGTGGAGGCGATTGCCGTCTAGCCACCTGCGGTGGGGCCAGTAGCTCGCTATTCGCTCGCAAGAGTGTTTTGGTTTATGGTTTCCCAGGTCCCAAAAGCGGGACCTGGGGCACCCGTGATTCGATGGATGAAGTTATATCATTAACTTTTTGCAGGAAGTTATGCCATTTTTTGACCACATCCGCGAAGACATTGACTCGGTACTGGAGCGCGACCCGGCGGCGCGCTCGCGACTGGAGGTACTGCTCTGCTATCCAGGGCTTTGGGCGGTGTGGATTCATCGCGTCTCTCACCGGCTGTGGGGCGTGAGGCTGCGGCTGCTGGCGCGCATTCTTTCCCAGGTTGCCCGCTTCTACACGGGCGTCGATATTCATCCTGGCGCAATGCTGGGGCGGCGGCTGTTTATCGATCACGCAACGGGCGTTGTGATTGGCGAGACATCGATTGTGGGCAGTGACGTGACGATGTATCAGGGCGTGACGCTGGGCGGCACGGGCAAGGGCCACGGCAAGCGCCACCCCACTGTATGTGACGGAGTTTTTGTCGGCAACAACGCCAACCTGCTGGGCAACATCACGATTGGCGAAAACTCGCGCGTGGGGGCTGGTTCGGTGGTGCTGTCGGATGTGCCGCCTAACTCGACCGTCGTCGGCGTTCCCGCGCACATCGTCTATCGCAATGGCGAGCGCGTGCTGATTGTCGATCCGCACGAGATCAAGGATCCGCTCTCGGATTCGCTGATCGCGCTGTCGGCGCGCGTGGAAGAGCTGGAAGGACGCCTGGACGGCAAGTCCCGGCTGGGCGGACAGCACCGGCCGGCTGAGCAATTCACTGCCGAGGCCGCCGAACGCGAGGCCTATCGCGCGGAGTTGGAGCGGCTTAGGCAGTATGTGTCGATGGGCGAGGGGATCTAGCCCTCTCGGATGCCTACAGTTATCGTCCTCCCGCTTCTTTCTCGAATTATAACCACAACAGCGATTACTAAAACTTCACATTCGTGGAGCCATAATGGCTGGAACTCCCGCCTGAGCAGTACAATCTGTGCAATTCAGTTTTGAATATTGGAGACCCAGGATGAAACCATCCATTTGGTTCTTTGTACTTACCGTCGTTTTTAGTGTGCCAGCAATGTTTGCACAGGATGCGCGGTTGAGTGATCCTTGCAACGCTATGACGACCAAGTCAAAGAACTTTCTTTCCTTTGAAAAGTTTGATAAAGAACTGCGCATCGCTCTCACCCGACAGGATGCTTTGGCGCTGGCATTCCTAGTCAACTTTCCGCTGCGAGTTAATGATGCTGCGGGTGGAACATTTTCAATTGATGATACAGCTGCACTTAAAACCCATTTTCAAGAGGTTTTCACTCCGGCGGTGCGTAAGGAAATTCTGAGCGAAAAGAATGATAATGTGGGCTGCATGATCGAGGGGATCGGGTACGCAAGGGGAGTGATTTGGGTCAATGCTTCCGAGCGTGGATATGCAATCTGGTCAGTAAACAAGGACGCCGTTCCGCCTTACAAAATGGACAGATGGAATACGCTAACAATCAAGTTCATTTGTCAGACGCAGACGCATCGCATCGTGATCGATACCGTGGCTGGAGGAAAGCTGCGCTACCGGGCATGGAATAAACCACGCTCCATCACGGAAGCGCCTGATCTAGAGATAGCAAATGGAGACGGAACCGTCGAAGGCACCAATGTGTGCGCAGTCCCAATTTACACATTTAAAAATGTCTCGGCGGTATACAAGGTCGAAGGCGGACTGGGATGCTGGGGAGATTCTGAGCCCGGGCCACCTTCGGGCGCTACAGGCCGTTTAGAGGTAACCGTGAAGGACATGCCGGAAACAAATTTGTGGTGCTACTGAAAGTGTATGGATTATTTTCTGAAACCGTGTTGATGCTCCATGGAACCTGAAGCTGAACGTCTGCGGTGCTAGAGTGGTTTTGTTCACATTCTTTTGCCGGGGTCTGTCTTGTTGCTGGGATTTCGCACGCTGCTTGTCGCTGTTCTCGCGCTTCCTGTTGCTGCTCAGGCCGCATCGCTCGTGCAGGCTGCGGCGGTTCCGGCGGAGATGCGCTCGACTGCTTTTACGGTGCGCGTCAATGGGCAGGCAGTGGACGTGGCTCATGCGGCGGCGAGTTATGAATACGTCAGCTTTGATATGACGGGTCCGGTGACGGTAGAGATTACCGCTGCCGAGGCGGGCTTCTGGGACACAGGCGTGGACATTCAGCCTTGGCGGCTGGGATTGCGGGCGTCGCGAGACGGACGAACGGTTCGCTTTCGGCTCAATGGGCCGGCGAAGCTGTCAATCTCGCGGCCGGGCGATTTTTTGAATCATGCGGCGATGCTGTTTTTGTTTGCCGGCGCGCCTCCGCCGCCGATGCCGCGCGATCCGAAGATACACGCCTATCAGCCGGGAGTCTATCGCGGAGGCCTGAATCCCAAGAGCGGCGAAACTTACTATCTTGCGCCCGGCTCGTATTTTTTTGGAAGCCTGAATTTATGGAAGGTCGAGAATGTAAAGATTCTTGGCCGGGGAACGTTTGTGTACGACGGGCCGCAAGATCCCAACAGCGACGAAGGTTGGATGCAAAAGCCGGACTGGCATTGCGTGGGCGCGCTAGAGGCTCACGATGTGGAGATCGACGGTCTGACGTGCATTGTGCGGTCGCGGACGTGGTCGATTCAGATGAAGGATTCGACGGGATTTCTGTTTGACGATCTGCGCGTGATCGGCGGCAATCCGGGCAACGCCAACCAGGACGGCATGGATTGGCTGGGCGGCGGCGAGGCGATTGTGCGCAACGCTTTTATCCGCTCTTCCGATGATGTCTTTGCGATGCAGGGCGGATGGGACGGCTATACCGACGAGGAGATGGCGCGCCCCGGCCACGATGTTGCGAATATTCTCGTCGAGCATAGCGTGCTGTCGACGAGCATCTCGAATATTGTGAGAGCGGGATGGCCGCGCAAGAGTTATAACTCGCATAACTTCACGCTGCGCGATTCCGACATATTGCATGGCGGCATCGGGGAGTGCGGACAGACCTTTGGCCTGCTTGGCTTCTGGGGCGCGCAAGGGGCGCGAGGCATGCACACGAAATTCACGTTCGAGAATTTGTTTTTGGATAACTGGTACTCGCTGGCGCAGATGGAGCAGGAATATCCGGGGCTGAGCGGCTTCAGCTTTCATAACATCTGGGCGCTGGATCAGCCGCCGCTGGCCGAGTCGACAATGATGGGCGACGTGGCGGATGTGAGCTTTGACAATGTGAAGATTGGGCAGAGGCGCGCGGAGACAAATGCCGATCTGCCGCTGGTTGTCTCGGGAGGCGCGCAGCCGGCTCAGTTTATCGCCGCGCATGGGGTGGTGGCGGCCTTCACTGTGTCGCTGCCGGTGATCAGGCCGGGCGAGCTTGTGGAGTTTACTGCGCAGCCCGTGTCGGGCGCGCGCTACACATGGCTTTTCGGCGACGGGACGCAGGCGACGGGACGCATTGCGCGCCATCGCTTTGCGGATGCCGAGGGAACGGAGTTGGACAGCGCGACCAAGGGAGCGGGCCGCTTTCGAGTGCTGCTGCACGTGGAGGATCGCGCGGGGAATCAGGATTGGGCGGCGCAGGGAGTGGTGGTGGCGGCAGATTGGCACGAGGCCGCGAATGTACTCGGCGCGACGCTGCCGGGGCTGGCCTGGCAGATTTATCCGGGAGAGTGGACCGAACTGCCGAGGCTGGCCGACGAGCGCGCGGTCTTCAGTGGCGAAGGGACGGGGTTGCGCGCCGACTCAGAGGGCTATACGCGTTACGCCGCGGCGTGGGATGGATTCATCGAGATTCCGGCGGATGGCGGCTATAGTTTTTCGCTACTGGCGCGGGATGGCGCGCGGCTGGTGATTGACGGCGTGGAGGTGGCGAAGACGGGTCCGCCATTTGCGCAGGTTTGTAACTCTCCGGGGAATGCTGTGCGCTATGATCGCGGGTCGATGGGGTTGCGCGCCGGTAAGCATAGCTTTTATCTGGAGGGATTGCATTCGGTGAGCCAGGGCAGTCCGCGGCTGCTGTGGGAGGGGCCGGCGCTGCCGTTAAGCGATGTGCCGGATGCGGCGTTTAGCCACTTGCGGATGGACGCGGTGAAGGCAGGGAATAGGGAATAGAATAGAGCCGCTGATTGTGGTTCGATGGTATCCCACCCATTCCGCAAAGAACGCGGAATGGATGATTGCATGACAGCGTCGGCTCCCTCGACCTGAGTAAACTGGTTGCGGCTAAACGACCACGAAGCTCGGGAGGAAAGGAGCCGAGCATGATGATTATAGGCTGTGATTTTCATC
>JBEKDX010000155.1:0-7440 GCA_050014135.1 Occallatibacter sp. | reverse complement strand
CATCGCGCCATCGGCAGCCAACTCACCTGCATCTTCGTCAACAACGGCGTCCTGCGCAAAAACGAATTCCAAAGCGTGCAGAAGAATATGCGCGACAAACTCGGCCTCAAGATCGTCGCCGTCGACGCCAGCGAGCGTTTTTTGAGCAAACTGGCAGGAGTGACGGAGCCTGAAAAAAAGAGAAAGATCATTGGCGCGGAGTTCATCGCGGTCTTTGACGACGAGGCCAACCGCATCGCTAAGGAATCCGGCGGTGTGGACTGGCTCGTCCAGGGCACGCTCTACCCCGACGTAATCGAGTCCAGCAGCGTCAAAGGCCCCTCGCAGACCATCAAGAGCCACCACAACGTCGGCGGCCTGCCTCTGGGAATGAAGCTCAAGCTGATCGAACCCCTGCGCGATCTCTTCAAGGATGAAGTCCGGCGCATCGGCCGCGATCTCGAAATACCGGACGACGTTCTCGGTCGCCAGCCCTTCCCCGGTCCCGGTCTCGCCGTGCGCATCCTCGGGGAAGTGACGCCGGAGCGCGTTCTGCTGCTGCAAGAAGCCGACGAGATCGTCGTCGCCGAGATCAAGGCCGCCGGCCTTTACAACAAAATCTGGCAGAGCTTTGCCGTCCTGCTGCCGGTCATGAGCGTCGGCGTCATGGGCGACCAGCGCACCTACGCCTACACCTGCGCCGTCCGCGCCGTCCATTCCGAAGACGGCATGACCGCCGACTGGACCCCTCTGCCCTACGAAGTCCTCAAGCGCATCAGCAGCCGCATCGTCAACGAAGTCCGCGGCATCAACCGCGTCGTCTACGACATCACCAGCAAGCCGCCCGGAACCATCGAGTGGGAGTGATTTGCCATCAAGGCAGCCGCGCCTTCGGCGGTGCTGGCCGCACGGGCGGAAGCCTTCGGCATGGAGTTTTATTGCATACATCCCATGTCCCAAACTCGGGACATGGGGTACCCTGCCCCCCGGTGTTTAGCGGAGACTATGGGGTTCGACGGGAATTCTCACCACACTTGTCAAAGTAAATCCGCGTCCGCTCCAGACGAAATCAGCAACGTCAAGATTCGTCGCGCAGCAGTGCGGGGAATCATCGTTGCTTCGAGCGCGGATTGTCAGGCACCTGGAATTCGAATCAAACTTCACGCCAGACCCGCTTGCTTGCTCATCAAAATTTAGCTCTTGTACTAATTCTAGTCGTTTGTTGGCGACTGTGAACACTTGAACTATCCCCTCGTCGTTACTGCTTCCACCCCCGGAAACATCGTACAGTGATACCACTGCATACTGCGCCCCGTCGCGGGGGTCTTTCAGGAACCAAATCTCTCTGACTTTAATATCCTCGAATCCGCCATCTTGCTGGTAGTGATACACTCCGCTTTTAATTTGCAACTCCGTGTTATTAAGGCGATAAGACCGATTCGTAAAATCTACATCCGTTAAGCTAGAAACTGGCTCAGCAAGAAGTGTCAGATTACTGATGGAAACCGCACTGGGGGGCGGCACTGGTTGCGCAATCGCCCGTAATGGCCTAATCCACTTGTCGTATCCCCGCCACACTTCCTTGGATGGTGCGCTGTCCACTTCGACGTTCTTAAAGCCATACGATTTGAGATTTGTCATGAGTGACTCATTACTGAACAATCCATTCAAGATTGAATTTGCGCTTTGCGCATCCAATTCGACTCCTGCTTTGATTTGTAGAGTGTCATGGGAACCACCAGCGGCTTCGACGCGGACATTGCTTCCAGCCTTTCGAAGGTCTTCCTCGATTTGCATAGCATAGACTGCTCGTGCTAAATCGTCAGGAACAATTTCTTGTGTGGAGGCTGACCGCTCAGGCAACTCTGTCGTTGTCGGAGATTGCGAGTTCGTGGGACCCGATGGAGTGGAGGTTATGTAGTAAAATCCGATTGTGCAAAGAGCGAGCAGCGGTACAAGAATCACCAGCACTCCGCTTGCATCCCGAGACTTTCTCTCTGGTTCTACTGAATTCTCCATATCTCTTCCTCGCGGTCGAACAGGGCAGCCTCTCCTTGTTCGGCACTCCGCATAATTATCTCCAAGTGCTACTCAACACGGCGATGCAGATGATGCTATTCTCCCATCAACACAATAGCACTCTAACGCCGAAAAATTGACGATGTATTTGCACTGGATGTGGTTGGTGGCACCCGCTTGTTCCAAGTTATAAACTCCTGAACCCATTTGCTAATGATGGCTTGGTTTTGGTTGAACTTCGGTGTAGAGGGATGGGTAATTGCCCCGACTAGACAGTCTTCAGCACCTTTGACACTGTACCAGCAGCATTCCCTGTCGTCGCCGCCAAATAGAACTAAGAGGTCACTTCCATCATCACGCACTCGCCTCGTGCCGTACGCTCCGGGAAGGCGTGACGGAATAGCACGCCACAAATTTTCTCCGGTGATAAGCACTCGCTGAGGCTTGACGTAATCCATTACACGAAAGAAAAACTTCTGCGCGTCCCAATTCAGCCACTGGCCTTTCTCAACACGCTGTCTGACTTTGAACTCGTCTGGAAGAAAATTGTAGAAGGCAACACGAGAGTAGAAGTCATGTGGAGAATACGGTCGCTCTTGAGTATCGCGGAAAAGCCGTGCAATCTTTGTGAAGTACGAGATTCTTCTTTCGCTGTTGATGACCGCATTCACTATATCGTGAGTGAATTCAGGCGACGTCACATATTCGCCACCATAGTGGGACATCCCGACAATGAGAAGTCGTCCGAGAGACGGCTCCTTTCCATAGCAGCTTCCAATCGCCGGATTATGCCTGTTGGGGTCAAGGGCCTTGAATTTGCTAAGTCCGTTCATTGAGTGACGCCTCCTTGCGTCTCCTATAAAGCGTCGGAGCCACTTCTAAACTTTTCCACAGCCCATGATTCAAGGCTATTTTACCGCAATACGATACGCAAGCCGATCTCTGACGAAACCATGCTGGGAGGCTCGCACCCTCAACTTGATAAAACGATATATGAGACCAGAGCCGCTCGCCTGTCAAGGCTTATGCCCCCAAAATCAGAACCTGTTGGACGTGCTCGCCTGAAAGATGGCTTATGCGCTTGTCGAAGGTGGCGAGGATCAGATCATCTTCAATCGCCATGCCGAGCAGGTACGCATCCGTGACTTGCTTGTGCCCGTGCAGACGCCGGAAAAAGGGCTTGGTCAACGCGCGCCAGTTGGCTGCGCAGGTGTGGTAGTGGTAGCCCGGATGGAGCTCCATCTGCTCCAACAGCCCCGTGGCTTCGCTCATGCTGAGCCTGCCGGGCCGCGTGGCAAAACGCAGGAATCCAGCCTCCACCCACGGGCAGAGCGCCCATTGCAGGCGTGGAGTATGAAACCACTTCGTGGCAAGATCGTGATGCTCGTGCGCTTCAAAGAGGCGGGCGATCAGCAGATTTGGCAGGTGGCCCGGTCATCGCTCCGAAGAATCACAATGAATGATGAAAAGCTGTGCCCTGTTCATCGCGATCTTTGCGATGAGCGGGCAGGTTGCGCCGAAATTCTCTACTACGAAAACTCCGCTAGAAAACTTCGCTGTGAGAACCGATGCGAACCAGCCGCAATGTCAGTTCGTCGGGCTTTTTGTAGATGAGAAGCAGGTCAGGCTTGAGATGGCACTCGTGATGGTTGGTATATTCGCCCGTCAAAGGATGACGCGTGAAATCTCTCCGGCATGGGCTGGTCCGTCGCCAGGAACGAGAGGGCAGCAAGTAGATCGGCATCGAGCGTGGCACGATGCTGCCCTTTGGCTTCGCGCTTGTAATCTTTCTTGAATTTGGCGGTCCGGTTAATTGTCCGCATGAAGGTCGGCCATCAGCTCTTCGATACTGTTGAACTTCACAACCTCGCCGCGATCTCCAGCTTCCATCGCGGCAATGGTTTCAGCGTTGGGAACCCTAAGCTCAAAGGGAAAGGCCTGGTCCGTTGCCGCCCGCGTCAAAAAGACGCGCACCGCCTCGGAGAGACTCAGCCCCATTTTGCCAAAGGTCTTGGTGGCTTGCGACTTCAGATTGGGATCGATCCGGACATGAATCATAGCTGTTGCGCTCTGCATTTTGCCACCTCTAGGATATTGTATATGAAATGAGATACAAATTCTATTTTGACTTCTACTGCGGGCGGGTGACGGGTGCCCCCGGTCTCGACTCTGAGACCGGGGGGTGGGTCAAGGCTTATACCCCCAGGATCAGAACCTGCTTGCCGTGCTCACCGGCAAGATGGCCTATGCGTTTATCGAAGGTGGCGAGGATCAGATCATCCGCAATCGCCATGCCGAGCAGGTACGCGTCTGTGACTTGCTTGTGACCATGCAGACGCCGGAAAAAGGGCTTGGTCAACGCGCGCCAGTTGGCTACGCACGTGTGGTAGTGATAGCCCGGATGGAGCGCCATCTGCTCCAACAGCCCCGTGGCTTCGCTCATGCTGAGCCTGCCGGGCCTTGTCGCAAAACGCAGAAATCCAGCCTCCGCCCAAGGGCAGAGCGCCCATTGAAGGCCGGGAGTTTGGAACCACACTGTGGCAAGATCGTGATGCTCATGCGCCTCAAAGAGGCGGGCTATCAGCAGATTTGCATCGACCAGATAGAGGGCTTTAGTCATCATCCTCGGACTCTTCCCTCACCATTTCAGAGGTGAGGCCCGGGCCGGCAGCTTTCACGATCAGTATGCCGTGCTGATCCCGCTTGAGTTTTTGCGATGCGTTCAGGGGCAACTCGGGAGCTCGCTCGGCGCGGCGAATGAGTTCGCTGATTGCCGCGCCCAGGGCGATGCCCCGTGCGGCAGCAAACGCGGTTGCGGCGCTGTATGCGTCGTTGTCGAGATTGATGTTTGCCCTGGTTCTCATATCTTTATTGTGCACCGTCCCAAATATCTGTGCAAGAAACTTCAATCGGTGCATAGAATGGATAGGCGGTTCGCAAATCGTATTCATGACGAAAAGCTGTCGTCCTCTCCCGCTGCGATGATCGTGCCCTGGTGGTAAAGGATGCGCCATCCAACTTCTGACTTCTGCCAGATCGTCGCGCGCCGCGTGCGCCGTCCGGCCTGATCGAGGGTGTAGGTCAGTAAATACGTGTCGGAGCCGAGCCGTCGCAAGCCGAAATCCTCCGTTCGCCAGCCAGCCTCTTTGGCATCAACAAAATGGTCGGGCGCACCCTCTGCCCACGCCAGAATGAACTCCCGGCTGTAGCGGCGACCCGATGCGCCCACCTCCCAATAATCCGGCGCAGTCGAGCGCTCAAACTCTGCCGTCGTCGAGCCGAACTCCGCCGTGTGAAAGATCGGCTCACGGCGGCGCAACTCATCAAGCACGGGCAGCAGGTCGGGTTCCACTTTGGTGAAGACAGAATTCATTCTTATCTCCCTTATTTACAGCCGATTATTGCACAACATATTTCAGAATCGATCTCCGGGATAAGCAAGATCTCGAATATTCACGCGACGTATTTTGCCGGAAAAGCGATTATGTGCCATACTTTTCAAAAGGTGGCAGAAAATGACAGAGACGGTAATTCTTGGAGAAAGTGGCAGAATCGTCCTTCCCGCGGCAATCCGGAAAGAGCTTGGCCTTAAAACCGGAGACCGCCTGACCGTAAGCAGCGATCAAGGCTCAATCCGCATTCTGAGCAGAAAGATGGCGCTGGCCAGCATTCGTGCTGGGATCATCAAGCAGCGTGGGAGCCTCGACGGCATATTGGACGAGTTCCTTGCAGAGAAGCACGAGGAAGCAGCGCGTGAATAGAATTGTTTTGGATTCTGCCGCAGTACTGGCGATGGTGCAAGGAGAACCGGGCGGAGAACGGGTTGAAGCGATTCTGGACGCCATGGAACTTGGAGCCGATGTGGAAGTCGCCATCAGCTCAGTGAACTGGTGTGAAGTTCTGACGCGGACACAGCGCGACCACCGGGGAATGACAGCGGAAGAACTGTCTGCGGCGCTTGCCGGTATAGAACTCGTTCCATTTAGCAGAGAAGCAGCCGAGATTGCAGCCAGTTATGCTCTTTTCAGTCAAGCTCTCTCGCTGGGAGATCGAGCCTGCCTTGCGCTCGCCAAAATGAATCATGCAACTGCATGGACGGCCGATCGGATTTGGGTTCAGTTCAAGCTGGACGTGCCCGTCGAGTTGATTCGCAATTGAATTCTGCCCCTCCTGTCAGTTAAGCCTGAGAACAAATTCATTCGCTTGCCGTCTGTACCCTCAGCGCGGCCACCTCGCGGCTGAGCGCATCGAGCCGGGCCAGCAGCTCGGCATGGCGCTTGTCGGCGGCTGACGGATCGAAGGCCTCCACATAAAACGTGCCATTCGGCTCCAGTTCACATTTGCGCACCTGGTCAAAATCCTCAAATCCCTGTTTGTGAATCACCGAGAGCAGCTCCTCGCGGGTCAGCGACTCGCGCGCAAGAGCCTTCGCGTCGATCTGGCCGTTGCTCACCAGCACCGCGGCTCGGCCCTCGATCACGCCCGTTAGCTTGCGCGAGCGGAAGAGCACCCGCACTACCAGCCAATTGATTGCCAGCAGGCTGAAGGCACCGATGATGCCGCCGGTCACCGAGTTGTCGTCGCCGATAATGGCGTTCTGCACAGTGTTCGACAGCGACAGCAGAACCACCAGGTCAAAGGGGTTGAGCTGCGCCAGCTCCCGCTTGCCGAAGAGACGCAACAGCAGCACCAGAACCAGGTAGACAATCACCGGGCGAAGCAGCTTCTCCACAATCGGAAGCGGCAACTGAAACATGTGGTCGAAGAGGAGTGAGTGGGGCATGAAACGAGGATAGAACAAAGATCAGGGGACAGAGGTCGTCTTCACAAAGTGAATCACGCAATTCACTTCGTGTGTCTGCTGGTCGGTTGTCAGGTCATAGGTAGCGCCGATTCCGGAGAGCGAGCGCAGCAGAACCGGGTCGGCATTCTGTGCCTGCACGATAAAGCTGGAGAGATAGCTTTCGTCGAAGGGGGCGCTCGGAGGCATCTGCCAGACGCTAATCAGCCGGCTGCGCAGTTCTTCGCTTACATTTTCAAACTTGACCGAAGCCAGATGGTAGACGGGGCCGGGAATGACCTCGACAGTGTAGTTAACGATGCCGTTCGCATCATCGTACTGAGGATGCGGCGTGACAACGCAAGCCATATACCCTTTGGACTTGCACCGGTATGCAATCACGAACCACGTGTTGTGGAGGGTTTGCTCCTTTGACATTTCAGATGCACGCAAGCTGATTACATTATCAATCTCTGCCTGTGTGACAAAGGCGTTTGACGGAATATGAACGGAGCCTAGCTTGTAGAGCCGTCCTTCTTCAATGTTCACAGTGAAGGGAATGTCGATGGCTTCGGAGGTGACCAACGGATCGCCTGAGCGGGAGGCATGAACTTTGACGGCAGCATAGCCTTCATCGGCATAAAACAATTTAAATTGATTTT
>JBEKDX010000154.1:0-12324 GCA_050014135.1 Occallatibacter sp. | reverse complement strand
TGACCGACTTCGAGCAGACGCCGATCCATCGGGTTTTTGAATTCGTCCGGCGCGAGGCCGAACGTTACGGCTGCGTTCCCGTCTCCAGCGAAATTGTCGGACTGATTCCCAAACTCGCCTTGGAGCAGGCCGCCGAGTGGTTCCTGCAAGTGGAGAACTTCGATTCTTCGCTGATCCTGGAAAACCGCCTCGCCGCCGTGATGAGCGGCAAGTCCGCTGTCAGCGGCCTGCGGGCGGGAGTCGAGCCGTTTATCGAGCAACTCGCCGCTGCAACTGCAACTCCCGGCGGCGGCAGCGCGGCGGCGGCAGCCGGAGCCATGGCTGCCGGACTCGGAGTAATGGTGGCCACGATGTCGCGCGGCAAGAAAGCGTACCAGCAATACGAAAGCCTGCTCAGCGAAGCAATCGCGAGGCTCGGGCCGCTGCGCGAAGAGTTGAAGGCAGCGATTGATGCCGACTCCGAATCGTATGACGTCGTCGTGAAGGCGTATAAGGCGGCCAAGGAATGCAGCGGCCATTCGATCAACGCCGCGCTCCGTCAGGCAACCAGCGTGCCGTTGCGCGTAGCCGAAGCAGCCGTCGAAGTGGCGCGGATCGCAGCCAGTTTGCAACCGATCACCAGCCCCAACATGGCCTCCGATCTGATCACCGCGATTGCTCTCTCACGTGCTGCTCTGGAAGGCGCGCTGGCCAACGTCGCCATCAACCTCGATTCGATCAAGCCGGAGTCTCCCGAAGACGAAGCCTTTGTAACGGAAACGCGCAAGCGAGCAGCGGAACTGAAGACATAGCTCCGGGCTTTCTACCACGAACTCAATCGTCTAACTGAACCGCCAACTTGCGCTTCGCTTGCGCCCACAACGCCTCGAGTTCGTCGGGGGCAAGCTCTTCGAGCGGACGCTCCGAGGCCAGCTCCATCGCGCGAAAGCGCTCGCGGAAGCGCCGGTTGCAGCCGCGCAGCGCCATCTCAGCGTCCACGTTCAGGTGACGGCCAAGATTCACCACGGTAAACAGCAGGTCGCCCAACTCCGCCTCGACCGCCGGCTTGCGCGCCGGGTCATTGGAAGCGGCCTCAGCCTCCAACTCGGCGGTCTCCTCGACGAGCTTGGGCAGCAGATCGCGCCACTCCGGCCAATCGAAGCCAGCCTTGCGCGCCTTGGCTCCCAACTTGGCCGCCTCGGCCAGAGCAGGCATCGCCCGCTGCACAGAATCGAGCCGCGACACTGGAGGCTTTTGCGCCGAAGGCGCGTCTGCTGCATGCAATGCCTCCGCTGCCTTGATCTCATCCCAATTGCGCAGCACCGCGGCCGACGAACCCTCGACCGCGGCGTCTACTGTCGCCCGGTTGCCGGCGGCCCGCGAAGCCTCCTCGCCGAAGACGTGCGGATGGCGGCGCACCAGTTTATTGTTCAGATGCTCAAGCACATCGGCAATGGTGAAGTGGCCGTCGTTGGCGGCCATCTCGGCATAGAAGAGCACCTGCAGCATCAGGTCGCCCAACTCCTCGGCCAAGTGCGGCCAATCGCGCCGCTCGATGGCGTCGAAGACCTCGTAGGTCTCCTCCAGCGTGTACTTGCGAATGGAATCGACGGACTGCTCGCGGTCCCACGGGCAGCCGTCGGGAGCCCGCAGCCGCGCCATGATGGCCACCGACTCGGCAAACAAAGCCGCCGCCTGCGCCGGATCGGCGGCTTGCCGTTTTGTGCTTTCTGGAGGAAGGTTCATGCACCTTCAGTCTACTTTGCGGGGGTTGCGGAGATATACTCAACCACGTCTATGATTCGCATTCTGGGAACGATCTTTGCGGGAGTGCTGGGCCTTGCCTTCGGCAGCTTTCTCAACGTCTGCCTGAGCCGCTGGCCGCAGGGCGAGAGCGTCGTCCAGCCGCGCTCTCACTGCCGCCAGTGCGAGCGGACGCTCACCTGGTGGGAGAACGTGCCGCTGGTCAGTTGGCTGGCGCTGCGAGGCCGCTGCCGCACCTGCCGCGCGTGGATCGGTTGGCGGTATCCGCTGGTGGAAGTTTCTGTTGGGGCGCTGTGGGCAATTGTAGCGTGGCAATTCGGCGGCGTGATGGGTTTGCCTGATCCACCGTCCATTGATATCACATTGATAGATGTAGTAGGACGAATGATATTTTATTGGGGGCTTGTGGCATTGGCAGTCCTCGATGCGGAAAACCTCTGGCTTCCGGATTGGATCACTTACCCAGGAATTGCTCTCGGATTTCTCTTGACGTCGGTCCTGGCTCCCCTCGATGATTTTTGGTGGTCCGAAAGAACAACCGCAAAATCAGCTGCTGTCGACGATTTACTCGCAATAGTAATCGCCGCCGCCCTGATCCTGTTGATCCGCTGGATCTACTGGCTGGTCCGCCGTCGCGAGGGCATCGGTCTGGGCGACGCCAAGCTGATGGCGCTTCTCGCCGCGTGGCTCGGCCTGCCCGGCGCTCTGTTTGCCTTTGGCCTCGGAGCCGTGATCGGATCGCTATTTGCCGTCGTTCTACTGGCAATCCCTTCCGCGCGGAAGCAATCCGAAGGCTGGGGCAAGATCAAGCTGCCGCTGGGCACATTTCTTTGCATCGGCGGCATCATCAGCAGCCTGTGGGGTCAGCCGATGATCGCCGCGTATCTGCGCTGGGCTGGCTTCTAAACGCATTGATTGGTCCTCAAACTCGGAAAGAGCATTCGCTTTGAAAGGGCACGGCTTCAGCCGTGCCATAGATGCACAAAAAATGGCAGGTCTTTATTTTCCTATATCCTATATTAAAATTGTCCTTGCGCCGTCCCTACGGGACTCCGAACGAACTTGTGGAATCCCATTTCCCCACGCTGAAGCGCGGGGCTAATAAACAGTGCGCCTTCGGCGCGTTTGTGCGGATTATACTTATTCAGCCTTCAATAGCCTCTGAGGAAGACTCTTACTTCGCCGCATCCGCCGCTGGGCTGGGCGCGGCGTTTTTTCCATTGGCAATCTCCGGCTCTTTCAGCGCCTTGCGCGCCTCCTTGCCGTGTCGGCTGTCGGGATCGTATTCGGCGACTTTCGCATAATTCGCGCGAGCGTCGGCAAAGTTGCCCAGGTGCCGATCCGCCTCGGCCAAGCCCCAATAGACATCGGGATTTTCCGGGTCCAGCACCAGCGCCGACTCGAAGCGCGAAAGAGCGCCCTTCCAATTCTTGGTCTGCAAATAATAGCTGCCCACTTCAATGTCCTTGGACGAGGCCTCTTGGTGCGTAGGCTCTTTGGCGCTGAGTTTCCGCTTCTGTTCCTTCTGATCGTCCTCTGGCTTGGGCAGCAGACTCTCCAGGCCTTTGATGCTGGAGCTGGATTCCTCGTCTGACGCGCTATCGGAGGCAGGCTCAGGGTCGTCTGGCGAGCGCACCGGGTCCCGATCCACGCCCGGCAGCGGAAGCGGCGGGCTCTCCGCTCCGTTGTGCGACACATCAGGCAGCGACGGCGTGATCTTCGAGGGCATCACCGGAACCGTGCTCGTATCCTCGGGAAAGGGATTGGCACTGGACTGAGGCGCTGTTGCCGGCTTTTCGGCCGGCTTGTTCTGCGTCTGCGCCAGCAGCAGCGGCGCCGCCAGGCAGCCCGTCAACACCAGCATAATGGCCAAATATCGCTTCATACTTCTATCCTAATCGAGTGGTCAGTGATCCGTGGTCAGTGATCAGATGGTATTTTGTTAAGGAGAGACCCTCGCAAAATTGCCTTTCGGAATTACGAATAGCAAGAGACAATCACCGCAGGGGCTAAAGCCCCACTCATTTCAAAGCGCTTACGGCACGACTAAAGTCGTGCCCTGACACTTCTTGCACTCCTATTTGAATTGTGCAAGTGGCTCTGATTACTGTTTACTGAGCTGGCCACTGACCACTGATCACTGACAACTGTTCACCAAGGAAAGCATCGCAAATTCGCATGAGCCTGATTATCCGCTCCTCCGCCATCCACGCCGCCGGCTGCTATACGACCACCGCCATCCGCAAGGGCGCGCGCGTCGCCGAGTACACCGGCCACCGCCTCAGCAAGGACGAGGCCGACAAGATCTACGAGCACTCGCCCATCACCTATCTCTTTGGACTCGGCGACGGCTCGGTGGTGATCGACGGTCATTGCATGGCCATGTTCATCAACCACAGTTGCGACGCCAACTGCGAGACCAGCGAGGAGCGCGGCCACATCTGGATCAAGGCCATCCGCAAGATTGCCACGGGCGAAGAGATCACCTACGACTACTGCCTCTATGACGGCGGCGACGACGAAGCCAACTGTAACTGCGGCGCTGCAACGTGCCGCAGAACAATGTACTCGCCCGAAGAGATCAAGCGGCGCAAGGCCGCCGCCAAAAGAGCCTTGAGGAAGGCAACTTTAATACCCCAGCCGAATACTCGGGCAGAATCGAGAGCAGTATGTGAAGATGGGCGGGTTGCAAGCGGCCTTCCACAATTGGATTAGCACTGGATACGTACAATAGAATTGAGGTCATTCCCTTTGAAGCGCAACACGCTGGTGATCACCGCCGTTCTCTTCATCCTGGCTATCTTTGCCTGGGCCGGCTGGGCCAACTGGGAGTACCGCAAGCAGGCCGCCGAGCGGCTGCAGGCCTCGGTCGCGCAGGGTGAACTGACCCCCGACCCAGCCGGCGGCGCGCCGCAATACCTCTCTCCGCTGCAAGGAAAGCCCGCGCCCGAGTTCACACTCGAAGACCTGAGCGGCAAAAAGGTTTCTCTCTCTGACTACAAAGGCAAGGCGCTATTGATCAACTTCTGGGCCACCTGGTGCGGCCCATGCCAGATCGAGACTCCCTGGCTGATCGAGCTGCGGAACCAATACGCGGCGCGCGGCTTTGAGATTGTGGGCATCTCCGAGGACCATAAGATGCAGGTGCCGTATCCGGTGCTGATCGACGGCGACACGATCAGCAAGCCTTACGGCGGCGTTGACGCGCTGCCCTCCAGCTTTTTTGTGGACCGCAGCGGAACTGTGGTATCCGCGCAAATGGGACTGACCTCGAAAGACGAGATCGAAAGAAATATCAAGAAGGCGCTGGGAATGGAAAAATGAGCCAGTCATCCAGTTTGCGAATCAGCGGCTCGGCGATGCACGCCGCCGGAGTACTGGCTCTGGTGTTGTCCAGCTTTTTGGCGCTGGCGCAGACGCCGAGTCTCACGGCCCGTTCCATATTCAAGCCCGCGGCCGTTGAGTATCTCTACCCCGAACAGGTTACCCTTCCCGCCGGCAAAGCGACCAAGCTCGCGCTGCACTTCCGCATCGCGCCTGGGCTGCACATCAACTCGCACGCACCGAGCGAAGATGAACTCATCCCCACCACGTTCTCGATTCCCGAAGACTCCGGCGCAAGCCTCGAAGGGGCCGTCTATCCTCCCGGTGAAGAGTTCACCCTGCCCATCGATCCCAGCACCAAGCTCAGCGTCTACACCGGCGAGTTCACCATCCAGGCGAGCATCAAGGCCACCACCGGCGACCATCTGGTCGAGGCCAAGCTCCGTTATCAGGCCTGCGACAACAACGCCTGTATGCCGCCCAAAACAATTACAGTGGCCATCGATGTTGTAGGTAAGTAGGAGCGGCCATTCAAGCATAACTCTTGCGACTGCTTCTATAGGAAGATGAGTAAGAGTCCGCCTCTCCCGCACAGGTTGCGGATTCTTGCGGATGTTTTACTAGTTACTCCCATCAACCACGCACCCTCCCTTCAATGCGCCGGCCTGAGCCTGCTGAGCGCATCGGTCACGATTCCCGGCGTCAGCACCTCCGGTAGCATTTGCGGCTGGCTCTGGCCTGGAGCGTAGAGCGCGTAAGCGGGAACACCGCTGCGACCCAGCGCCGTCAACGCCTGCGTAATTGCCTCATCGTGCCGCGTCCAGTCAGCCTTGAGCAGAGCGACATTCGCGGCTTGAAAGGCCTGTTGCACCTCGGGACGATTCAGCGCAGCGCGCTCGTTCACCTGGCAGCTCAAGCACCAGCTCGCGGTAAAGTCCACAAAGACAGGCCGACCTTGAGATTGATAGCGACTGACAGCTTCCGCCGACCAAGGCTCCCAAACGCCGTGCGCCGCGACTGCCGGCTCTGCTTTTCCCGTGCTGTTGCTCTCGCTGGTCCATCGCTGCCCGATGACAGCCAGAGCCACTACGCCAACCAGAATCAACGCCGCGACGACAGTAGCCCAGCGCTTGGCCGGCCAGCGGCCCAGAAACCAGCCCGCAATCGCCAGCAGCAGAAAGCTCGCCAGCAGCGCGGCCAGAACGCTGGCACCGTATGCCTGCGCCAGCACCCAAGCCAGCCAGATCACTGTAGCAAAGATCGGCACCGCGACAGCCTGCCGCAGCACTTCCATCCAAGCGCCGGGCTTGGGCAGCCAGCGCGTCCAGGCCGGTTGCAGCGTCAGCGCCACGTAGGGCGCGGCCAAGCCCAGCGCCAGCGCCGTGAAAATCGCAAAGGTGACGGCGGCGGATTGAGCCAGCGCATAGCCAATCGCCGCTCCCATGAACGGCGCGGTGCAGGGCGTGGCCACAACGACGGCCAGCACGCCTGTGAAGAAGCTGCCCGTCAGACCTTGCTTTTGCGCAAGCGAACCGCCGGCGCTGGTCATCGTTAAGCCAATTTCGAACTGCCCGGCCAGCGAGAGACCGAGAAAGAAGAGCAGCCCAGCCATCAGCGCTAGAAAGATTGGCGACTGAAATTGGAAGCCCCAGCCCAGCGTGGCTCCCGCCGCGCGCAGCCCGAGCAACACGCCCACCAGCACCCAGAAGGAAACCAAAATCCCGGCGGCATAGACCAGTCCGTGCATACGCAGCGCCGCCCGCTCCTCGTTTCCCGAGTTAACCAGCGCGAGGCCCTTCAAAAACAGCACCGGAAAGACGCACGGCATCAGATTCAAGATCAGCCCGCCAAGAAACGCCAAGCCGGAGATGCGGAACAGCGTGAGAAGTATGTCCTTGCGCACTTGTGCGAGCTGCCCCGTTCCGCAAGGAAGAAGTAACGACTTGGAGTTTTGCTGTGCCGGTGTTTGATTGGCCGGCGGATTCGTCGCTACTGGAACCGTAGAATCGCTGGCAGCTTGCGTTGCTGGTGCCTGCACTTCTGCAGCAGCGACCGTTCCGGGCAACGCTACAATCTCATACGCCCGTCCGCCAGAAAGCTCCAGCACGCCACGCAACTGCTTGGGCGCAGCGCTCAGGCTCGCGTCTTTTTTGAGGTCGAGAATCAAGCCTGTCGCGGTTGGCGTGAGCTTTTGCGGAGCCGGATTGTCGATGATGTCTTGGTCTTCCGGGAAAAACTCGGCGGAAAGTTCTCGCTGGCCGGTTTCGACAGTCAGGCGGAAATCATTACTCGACGATTGAAACCGCACATTCGCCCCAGTTGGAAACGTCTTCGGCAGCTTTCCGGCGAGCGTGTTCCAGATCGCTTTATCACCCGGTGCTCCCGGTTGGGTCGATGTCGTGAACGCAGTGATATTCAGCGCTGTCTCCAGCTCCGCTTTTCCCGGAATGCAACTAGAACTGCACACCAGCCAGTCCACTTTTGCATCCAGTTTCGCCAGACCCAGCGGCGCATTTGCTGCAACCTTCACGTCGATCGGGTAGAGTACCTCATTCTCATAGCCATAGTCCATCAGTGGACCGAGTGGCAATCGCTTGGGAGTAGGAAAATGCAGCAGGCCAGCCGTAATCCCCTCGGGCAGCGTCCACTTCACGTGCGGCGGCTCTCCAGCATCGCCAGGGTTCAACCAATAGATATGCCAACCAGTCTCCAACTTGAAGTAAAGCCCAACCTCCCGCACATTACCCCGATTGGCATCGGCCACAGGCACGACCAGTTGCACGTGCACATGAGGCTCATCAGCAAAACTCGACGCCGCCCGCGCGGGTAGACTCACGGCCAGCAGCAATGACATCGCAAGAATCAATCGAAAGATACGCATGGCAGGAAAACTTTGGCTCCTCAACAGTTGAACTCAGTCTATCTATTGAAAGTCGCGAAAGGACGGACCAAAGCCAATCGCTTCAAACTCCGCCCCACCGCAGGTGGCTACACATCCAGATCGTCATCAGCCTCTGACGTTACGGCCGTACCTCTCCGTTTGGCCAGCAGATAGCCGCGTAAAAACGGCTCGAGATAGCCGTCCAGCACCTTGTCCACATCACCCACTTCGACTTTGGTGCGATGGTCCTTGGCGATGCGATAGGGCTGCAAGACATAGGAGCGAATCTGCGAGCCGAAGTTGATTTCGAGCTTGGAGTCTTCGAGCTTCTTGCTGACGGCCCGCTTCTTCTCCAACTCGAATTCGTAGAGCCGCGACCTCAGCATCTTCATCGCCTTGTCGCGATTCTTGTGCTGTGAGCGCTCATTCTGGCAGCAGACGACAATACCCGTAGGAAGGTGCGTCATGCGCACGGCAGAGTCTGTCGTATTCACGTGCTGTCCGCCCTTGCCGCCGCTGCGGTAAGTGTCAATGCGCAGGTCTTCGACTTTGAGATCGACGTGGATCGTCTCGTCGATCTCCGGCGAAACGTAAACAGACGCAAAGCTGGTGTGCCGCCGCTTGGCTTGGTCAAACGGCGAGATACGGACAAGCCGATGCACGCCACTCTCGCCGGCCAATTGCCCGAAGGCGTACTCGCCGATGATGGTGAAGGTGGCCGACTTGATGCCCGCCTCTTCGCCGTCCTGATAGTCGTTCATCTCGGTTTTGAAGCCCTGCTGCTCGGCCCATCGCAGATACATACGCATCAGCATCTCGGCCCAATCCTGGCTCTCGGTGCCGCCGGCGCCGGGATGCACCGTAACGATTGCGTTCAGCGGATCGGCCTCGCCATTCAACATCGTGCGGGCTTCGAGATCTTCGCAGAAGACAGCCAGAGCCTTGATCTCTTGGTCGAGTTCAACGAGAACGTCTTCGCCCTCCTTCGCCAATTCGAAGTAGGTCTCGATCTCGCCGGTGCGGCGGAGGAGAGATTCATCGTCGCCCACCATTACTTCGAGGCGCTTCTTCTCGCGCATTAAAGGCTTTGTGGCGTTGGGATTGGACCAGAGCGAAGGATCGGCCAGCTTGGTTTCTATATCGGCGAGTTCCCTGCGGATACGAGCGGGGTCAAAGATACTCCCGCAGGTCGCGCACTTGATCGCGGACGGGAGCGTAAGCGAATTCGAGATCGTTCAATGACATGGCTTGGCTCGTATGACCTGACTTTGGATTGGAGTGTGAGGCTGCGTTATTTCTACTGGTCCAGAATATCACTGTGCGGGTTTCGGCGGGTTCAGCGGCCTTCGGCTCGCTGTGGAGAATCATCTCAAGCTCCAAAGGCGAGCTCTGGGAGAATTATTCATTGTTGGATTGACCATTGCGCGCTACCCGACATTCAGGATCTCGTCGAAGACGAAGGAACGACGAAGAGCGAAGATGTAGCGAATTCTGCCGTTTTTCTATTGACAAAGCCCGCGCCGCGAATGAAAACAACCACTAAAGACAAGGGTTTTTGAGAACGTACGCCATTGATATGAATTCATATGCACGTTTGAAAAATAAATCGGAGGGGGGTGGGGGGGGTAGACCGAAAAACAGGGACTAAGGGACCAAGGGACCAGGGACTCAGGGACCGGGAAAAGCCTGTAGCGTTCGTTGTGGTTCATGGTTATATTGTGCGCTTCAGGAAGGTAATTATCTGCAAAGCGGAGGCGCACGCTGCTGCTGCCGCGTGCTTCATCAGCCAGGAGGTCATTTATATGCGGCGGCCCTGCGCGGCGAAAGTTAATGATCGGCAGCAGCCGTCGCGCGTCTGTATGATTTCTGACAACCTTTCCTGAGGATATTTCAATGCAATCCAGCAAGCTGCGTCTGCTCTCCAGTTCTCTGTTCGGGGTTCTTCTCGGATTTGCCGTTTTTTCGCTCTCTGTCGCGGCGCAGACGACGGCTCAAGCGAAATCCGAAAACAGCGGCGCATCCGCCTTCACTACAGTCGATGTCACAGGAGCGGGCACGGGCACGCTGCAAGGGACTTACGTCGTTGGCATCGACACTGCTGGTGACATGGCGGGAAGCTACATTAATTCGCTAGACTGCTACTCCCCTATCTTTGGCCGCCCATTCCGCCCGTTCTGGTTGCCATTCGCTGGTGAATTTCGCCGTTCGCTGGTTCATCTTTGGCTTGACCGTGGGGTGCGGTTACTCTAGTGGTGGATTTTCAGACCAACTGGCAGCCCTGATTTTCGGGCGCTCAAGGGTCTGGCCGGGCGTGAGAGACCGGGTTCCCGGCGACAGGTTATCGTTGCTGGGGTGGTAGACCGCCGCTGGCAGCCAATTTATTCGAGGAGACGCAACTTTATGTCCAAAGCAGTCAAGTATGCCGAGAAAGCTGTGGTCTACGCGGCCAAGGGCGCGTGGGTTGTCTTTGAGCGGCTGAACCGGATCAGCCCGAACCCCGGCTTCACTCCCAAGTGGAGCGACAAGCCGCTGCTGAAGAGCTACGAGAAGGAGAAGCCGCCGCTGGGCTGGCCTCGGACCACGGACTCGCTGTGTCCCAAGTGCGTGCCGGAGATTCGCAAGCAGATTCTGGACGGCAAGCTGCCTTACGAAGTGCTTCTGAACGAGAAGGTGGGCGAGATCAAGGCGCAGATCATCGAGCGCGACGGCAAGATCTTGATGGTGAAGGATTGCCCGAAGCACGGGCATTTTGAAGATGTGATGTCGATCGACGCACCCTTCTTCAAGCATCTGGAAGAGAGCTTCCCAGGGCGCGATATGCGTTCGCATAATGACGCAAGGCTGCGCAACCACGGCACGTCCACGGTTACTCATGGGCGGGGAGCGGTGCTGACCATCGACCTGACCAACCGCTGCAACATGATGTGCGACCCGTGCTTCATGGACGCCAACCAGGTTGGCTTCGTGCATGAGTTGAGCTGGGAAGAGATCAAGACAATGCTGGACAACGCCATCACAGTCAAGCCAAAGCGGCAGATGAGCGTGCAGTTCAGCGGCGGCGAGCCGACGCTTTCGCCACATTTTTTGGACGCCGTGGCCTATTGCCGCAAGGTGGGCTACAACAGCGTGCAGGCGGCTTCGAATGGAATTGAATTCGCCAAGAGCAAGGAGCTTTGCCGCAAGGCGGCTTTGGCGGGACTGCGCTACGTTTATCTGCAATTTGACGGCATCGGCAACGCCGCCAACTCGCATCGGAAGGTGGGCAATCTCTTCGATGTGAAGCTGCAGGCGATCAACAACCTGCATGAAGCCGGCGTGGAGATTGTGCCGGTGACCACGATTATCAACGGCATCAACAACGAGCAGGTGGGGCGCATCATCGAGTTCGCGCTCGACAATCCGAAGAAGATCAGCTTCCTGAGCTTCCAGCCGGTCAGCTTTACCGGCCGCGATGAGGACATCAGCGACGAGCGCCGCATCGCGCAGCGGTACACGCTTTCGCACATGGCGCACGACGTGAAGAAGCAGTGCGGCATTGGCGAGCCGGAGCGCGATTGGTTCCCGATCAGCTTCATGAGCACCTTCTCGGATTGGGGCGATCTGATTCACGGCCCGCAGGCCGAGTGGGGCCAGTTGAGTTGCGGCTGCCATCCCAATTGCGGCATCGGCATGGCTGTGATGATCGATAAGGAGACCAAGGAATCCGCGCCGGTGACGGCCTTCCTGGACATGGGCAGAGTGGCCAAGGACCTGGCCAAGATCAACGACGCGGCTCGCGGCAAGTTCCTCTCGGTTCTCGGATTGGGACTTTCGCTGATGCGCAACTACGATCCCTTCATGTCGCCCACTCACTTCAGAATTACCGACATGATGAAGAAGATGGACAAGACCTTCAACGCCACCGGCAAGAATTACGGCAGCGTGAAGGGCGACCGCACTCTGGAAGACATCAAGCTGCGCCGCCAGGATCGCTGGAACTTCCTGTTCATCGCGGGAATGTGGTTCCAGGATTTGTTCAACTACGACTTCCGCCGCACCGAGCAGTGCATCATTCCCTACGCGACGCAGGAAGGCGAGATCAGCTTCTGCGCTTATAACACGGGCATCGGCTGGAGAAACATCATCGAGAAGATGCACATGACGGCCACGCTCACCAAGTGGTATGAGGAGCATGGACGCCATGAGATCTTCGCCGGCAACAAGAAAGTGAATATGCCGGAGGTGGGCCACGACCTGGAGCTGAACATGGCGCACGTGAACGCCGAGGCCAATCACACGCTCGACGATCTGGGCATCGCCAAGACAGCGCGCGAGGAAAAGATTCGCGCCCGCGACTCGAAGCAGCTCGATGCCGCGGAGAATGCCCGCATGGCCAA
>JBEKDX010000153.1:0-7537 GCA_050014135.1 Occallatibacter sp. | reverse complement strand
GAGCAGAATAGCCTTCTTGGCGACTGGAGCAAACAGACCGATATGCAGTGCGGTTTCACTTTTACGTGTAGCAGACTGGTGAATAGTGAGATGGTTGTCACGCTGGAGAAACCTGTTTGCACGGAAAACGAAATGGAGAATCTTCCAAGTTGCCCTGCCGCAACTATGCCTCCACCACCAGGTCCTCCCCAGAACAAACAGAAGCAGTAAAGAAAGACTCGCTGGTATCCCACCCTAGCCGCAAAAACAAGAACGCGGCGAGGGTGGGGCACCCGGAGTAGATGAGATTTTGGATTCCCAGGTCCCAAAGTCGGAACCTGGGAATCCACAACGGGAACGAAACGCAGGTTCTTCGACTCCCTGCACTTCGTTCCGGTCGCTCAGAATGACAGGCCATAGATTCTTATGCGTGAATCAGAGAGATTCCCCGCTACTTCTTCTCAGGTGTAGGCGGCGCAACCACAGGCGCGGTGGGCTTGCTGTTGTCCAGCTTCATGTTGTCGCGGATCAGGTTGGCTAGTAGAACGTCTACCAGCGTGCCGCCTTGTCCGCTTGCACCACCGCCGGCGACGATCTGCGGAACCAGTTGCATCTTGTTCTGCGACAGAGCCTGCACCACCTGCACCAGCGCGTAGTTGCCGGACTCCATCGAATCGATCTTCAACTTGATGACGTCGGCTTCGGCGGTTCCGACGGCCAGGGTCTTCGAGGCTTCGGCGTTGCCCACCGTGGTGATGACGTTGGCGTCGGCCACGGCATTGATTTTTTTCGATTCGGCTTGACCTCGCGCGCCTTCAATGGCCGCTTCGGCGCCAAACTTCGAAATCGTCACGCTGCGCTCGGAGTCCACCACGCGAGCCTGGGTATCGGCCATCGCGCGCGCCTGCTGCAAGTCCTTGCGGGTTTCTTCGGCCAATTGCTGCGTCTTGTAAGTCACCTGTTCCTGCTCGGCGATCTTGCGGTCGGTCAAGGTCTTCATCAGCGCTTCGGGCGGCGTGATGTCGCCGATCAGCGTGTCGATGGCGTTCACGTTGTATTCGCCGAGAGCCGCAGAGATCGAGACCTTGGCCTCCGCCTGCCGCTCGCTGCGTTTCTTGAGGAACTCGATCACATCCGAGGTTTGCGCCGCGTTGCGGAAGTAGTTGCCGATGGTCGGCTCGAGCACCTGCGTCACCAGATTGGCCATCGTCCCGAAGCGGGCGATGACTTTGGGCGCGTCGTTGCGCGGAACGTGAATGATCTGGCTGACGTCGAGGTTGAAGGTGAAGCCATCGGAGGAGCGCACGGTGATGGTCGAGAGCTTCTCGTCGAGCTTGTGGGCCTCGGATTTTCCGGTCGCCCAATTCAGCACAATGTTGGCCGTGGAAACAATCTCGACCTTGTGCGTGAAGGGATTGATGGGATACTTGCCGGGATCGAGCGGATCGACCCAGACGCCCTTTTGCCCGCGGCTGACCAGATTGCCGTGCTTGAAGGTGTCGCCGGTGACGTCCTTGCCCTCATCGCCGACGAAAGCGATCACAACACCGACGTTGGCGATGGGGACCTGGGTCATGGGATAGGTTTCCACGGTGGCGAAGCGTGGATTGATGAAGTAGCGTCCGGCGAGAATGACCTGCTCTTGCAAGCCCTTGTAACCGCCGCTGGTGATGAAAACCTCGGCGTCCTGATACATATTGTGGCCGAGAACCTCTTTGCCAGCGATCTCGCCTGTGGCTAGCGGCTTGCCGTCCTTGGTGGTGACCACGCCGACCATGTTGTCGGAAATCTCGAGCACATCCTCGGTGCTTACATGGAAGAGGGCGGTGTTGATGCGATAGGTTCCCGGGGGAATGATGGAGATCTGCGGGCCGCGCTCGCCGCCTTTGGTCAGGAAGCTACGCGCATCCTGGAAGGAGTTGCATTCGACGGTTTTGGCCAGCACGCGGCCGCCGGAGAGGGGATGGCCGTCGCGGGCCTCGACGATGCCGATGTGTCCGCGGTCAATGGTGGTAAACGGCACCATCGAAATGGCGTATTGCCACGCCCAGAGTCCAAAATGAATTCCCGGAGCTAGAGTATCGGCCTGCAAGCCGGCCTCGCCAAAGAGTGCAACAATGGCGCCGTCGGGCAGGGTACGGTGTTTGCCGAAGAGCACCCATTTCTTGTTGACGATGCCGATTTCACTTTCCGAGACGATGACGGTGCCGAAGAAGATGCGTAAAACCGCCTTGTGGAAAAGCACAATCAGGAAGAGTACGAGGACCCATCCGTACCTGGCCAGCAGGTCAAAGACTGTCGTATCCATGCTTTCGCGCTCCTTGCAATTGGGACCCTCCATGATAGCGCAGCGGCTGGATCTTGCGCCGAATAGTTTTTCCACCTTTGTCTCACATTAATTTGCAGGGCATTGCGCTTGCGGAATTGGAGGGCAGAACCTAGAATAGCGGCAACGCAATACTTGTTGCGGACCGCGAAGAGATAGGATTCTTGTCGTGGCCGCGCGCGGGTTGCCCCGGCGGTGAGTCCGGCAATCCGCACAATCAGTTTTTTGGGCCCACGGCAATGGCCCTGGCCTTGGAAAGCCCAGTCCTTTCAGGACAGAAAAGGAATCACCTTGAGCGCTATGTGGAAACCCAGCCAACCCGGATCGACGACTCCCAGCTTCAACCCGGAACCCTCCCGCCCCGTGCAGTCCGCTCCCTCGGGTGAATTCGCCAACCGCGCTCCGGCGGCGGCAGGCGACCAGGCCACCTTCGGCAAGAGTCTTGTTTTCAAGGGCGAGATCGCCGGCTCCGAGTCGCTGGTGATCGACGGCAAGGTCGAAGGCAGCATCAACCTGCCTGGCAACCGCGTGACTGTGGGGCGCAATGGCCAGGTCACGGCCAGCATCGCCGCCCGCGAGATTGTGATTTTGGGGAAGGTGCGCGGCAATATCATCGCTTCTGACCGGGTCGATATTCGCGCCGAGGGCGCTTTGACCGGCGATGTGACCGCGGCGCGCATCAGCATCGAGGACGGCGCCTTCTTCAAGGGCGGCATTGACATCAAGAAAGGCGATGCCAAGCCGGCAGTCCCAAGCATACCGGAGCCACCCAAACCGGCCCAGGCGTCGTAGCCGCATCTCCGCTTTAGCTCTCACACAAGCGCCCCGGCGCCGTTGAAGGTGCTTGTGTGTTTTGGGTGGCGGATTGGTTACGGAGAATCTCGAAACGGAGGGAGACAGGGGTTTTAACCCCCGTGAAATGCCAATCCAAGTAGCGAGGGCATTAGCTCCGGAGGGAAGTATTCGCCAATCTCACCGGAAATTCCGAGCTTCTCCGCAGCTTGTTTATACAGCGGTTGTAATTGATGGATATTCTGAAAAAACTGGAATGTTCCGGGCCTGAAGGCCATTCAAATTCACGCTCTGTCAGGGGCCTGAAGGCCCCTGCTCCCTCCGAATCGTTTATTTACAACTGTAGTATTTAGCACTGAGGGAATGCAGGTTGCGCCAAAATTGACTTATGCCGAGGCTAATTTGGAGTTTCCTGCCAGGTCGAGTCCGCCAGAACCACGGAAGTTTCAATCTGGCGCTCGGGCACCGTCCAATACTCTTTGAGCAGCCGGGTTTTCTGCTGCGGACTCACCCTCTGAAAGCCATTCTTTTCGTAAAAGCGAATCGCCCAGACAGCATCCGCCCAGGTACCGATCAAGACTGAGTTTTTGGCAAGCCCCAGCAAATGAGCGAGCAGCTGCCCGCCAATTCCGCGCTTCTGCTGGCTGGTACGTACATAGGCGTGGCGGATCAGCGTCACATCTCGGACCAATTGAATTCCCATAACGCCTTCCAGCCTCCCATCCATTTCGCAGCCCCAGAAGACAACGCCTGAGTCGATCTCATGCCGCAGCTTCTCCTCGGACATATAAGGCTCTGTCCAGCGGTCCGCGGGAATGATTCCTTTGTAGGCTTGAGCGCCGTCGTTGATGATGGCCCAGATGGTCTTGAAATCCTGGTTATCGCAGCGGCGAATCATGAGGATATAGACTGCTCGCGAAGCGATTTGAAAGCAGCAACGATGCAGAACGAATGCAAATCTAGGAAGAAACAAGCGTGGACCGGGAGGTCCACGCTACAGCCGGCCAGGAGGCCGGCGCTACATTTTCATCTACTGCGGGTGGCGAAGCTGGTGGACGACTGATATAAACACGCCCTCAGAAAACCTTCATGTGGATGACAAGGTACTTTTTGGGATCGGCGCGCAGGTCCTTCAGCAATTGCTGCGCCTGATCCATCGCCTGGTCGGCGTGGTCGTAGAGGCCGCGGTTGACCACCATCTGCCCCAGCGTGCCCTTGCCCTCATCCATCCCCTTGAGAATCGAGTCAAGACGGCTGACGGCATCATCGAGTTTTTGCGCGAAGGCCGGGTCTTTGGCCAGCACGCCCAGCGCGCCTTTGCCGGCGTTGATTTCGGCCACCAGTTGATTGGCGTTGGCGGCAACCGCATTCAGGTTGTCGTAAAGTTTGTCGTCTTTGAGCAGTTTGCCAGCGCTGCCCTTGCCCTCGTCGAGCGCGATGGCGACCTTGTTCAGCCGGTCGACGGCAGAGTTGGCGCGGTCGTAGAGAGAATCGTCGTTGATCAGCTTGCCCAGTGTGCCTTTGTTGGAGTTGATGGCGCCGGTAATGTTCTCCAAGTCGGTGGTCAGTTGCGCGATTTTGTGCGCTTCTTCGGGGTCGTTGATCAGCTCGCCCATTGTCCCGCGCCGGGAGTTGAGGGTATCGAGCAGCACACCAACCTTGCGCATCATCGACTGAATCTCGGTGATAGAGCCGCCGCTGGAGTTGATCAAATCCTGAATGCTGGCGGTGCTGGCGGCCTTCAATTCGGCGTTGTTGGCCGGTGGCGGGCCAGTGGCGTGGGTGGAGTGGATATCGACGAAGCTGTCGCCCAGCACGCCCGCCTTGTCGATCAGCGCGGTCGAATCGGTATGCAGAAAGCGGACGGAATCGTGGCTCACCCGCAGTGTCACCTCGACCGGCGTGGGATTGCGCTCGGGAACCACGCGGATATGAATCACGTTGCCGATGGTGACTCCCTCGAGCGCAACCGGCGCGCCGTCCTTCAGCCCGCCCGCATTTTCAAAATAGCATCGCAGTGTCAGCTTGCGCGCGAACGGCCCGCCGCTGGAGCCCGACATGAGAAGGATCAGCCCCACCAGGATGGCCATCGCCACCACCACCAGAGCTCCCACTCTCAGTTGCGACCACTGAATCTCTTTGCGGCTTGGCACGGTACTCCTTTGCTGGAAGATAAGCCAGTTATCGCCTAGAGGATAGCAGAAATGACCGGGTTAATTGCGCCCATCCTCAAGTACGACGCTGGCCATGGCCAGTTCGGCGGTGTGGGTGATGGAGAGAGCGGCTCGGCTGACGCCCATGCGAGCGGCAAACTCGGCCGCGCGCCCGTGAAAATACAGGGTAGGCCTACCGCCGGGCTCGCGCCCGACCTCAATCTCCAGCCAGTTCACTCCGCGGCTAATGCCCGTCCCCAGTGCCTTGGCTCCCGCTTCCTTGGCGGCAAAGCGAGCGGCAAGGCTCTCGGCCGCCTTGCGCTTGCGCAAGCAATAGGCCTGTTCCGCGGCCGTGTAGACGCGATCCAGGAAGCGCTTCCCATAGCGCTCCACGGTTTGCTGGATGCGTGCGATCTCTGTCAAGTCGATTCCGGAGCCGACAATCATGCTGCTTTGAAGCTACAACATTTTGCCCAAGCTGTCTTTGGGCGTCCCTCCAATTACCAGTGCAAGCCACATCCACCGCGCCGGCACCGGGGTTGTATCGAAGCAGGTCAAAGGCCGTTCGACTCCGGCACAATTGTTACGCTGCGCAGTTTGTCTCCGATAAAGCGGATGTGAGGCTAACGGTGCCGAGCCATAACGTAGCGCAAATGATCAGTGTCCCCTGGGCGATGCAGATGAAGGCTATCTCCATTGAAGAGCCTTCGCGCCTCGTCCAGACCCTCACCGGCGCCATTCTCGGCTGTGGCGGCTGGGTTTTGAGCCGCGGGGCAAACGATTCCGGCACAATCAGCATGCTGTTCGAGTTCGAGCGTCAGGCTTGTGTGGATATTTACAGTGTGATGATCGCCGCCGGACTGGAGCTGAGCCAGAGCGGGCATATCCGCTTCACCGAGCTGTGCCAGTGCACCCGCAGCCACCAGCAGGATTGCGGCGCCGAGATTGCCAGCATCGATCTGGAAATCCAGACATTCCCTGTGGAGATGATGCACGGCGCACGCGCCACAGAGATCGCTTGACCGTCCGACCGGATTCGCCACAGTCATCGATGGATGAGCCTTCAGCACACATACGGGATGAATCGCCGAGTGCGCTTAATGTAATCTGCATAGGCCGCGCCAAAGCGCTTGAGGTTCTCTCGTTCCTCGGCAACTGCGGTAGCCAGCAGAAAACCGCTCGCTCCCACCGTCAGCGCCATGGAGCCGATCCCGAGCGGGTCCTTTAGCCAGGCGCTCCAGGCGAGCGCCAGCAACGATGCGTACAACGGATGCCGTATCCGGCGATACGCTCCCACTGTAACCAGCGCCGTGGTGTTCTCGAAGGCTAGATTGGCACCCTCAACTCCGGTTGGCTCCGGACGGCCAATCACCCTCAGCAGCCGAAAGCCTTCGATAGCCAGCCCGATTGAGACCACTCCGAGAAACCATGCCGCCAGTTGCCGCCACGAGAGCGGGTCACGAAACCACATGGGAATATTCAGGAGGATGAGGGCAATCAGCAGTTCGAACGCAAAGAAGCGATAGAAACCGTGGGTGCGCAAATCCTTGAGCGACCGCCAAGACAGTGGCATGATTGCGGCGGATGCCGCTAAAAAGAGAAGGCCCCGTACCATGGTCCTTATCAGCCTTTCGCTAGAACCGGACGGAAAAGTGCATCAACGGACCGACGCGCCGTCCGGTTACTTCCCCTTCGTGACCTTCGCCAAAGCGTCGACAACCTTCTGGTAGCGGCTTACTGCCTTGGGATCCTTGGCGCTCTTCAGCAGTGCTGGATCGTCCAGTCCGCTTTGGCGAAGCGTCGCCTCCATCTCCGAGGGCTGAATTTGGCCAACTACATCGAGCATACCTTGCGCCAGCGGCAAGGGCTTCAAAGTCGCAGTGGAATTCGCATCACCATCCAGGCTTCCCTTGAAGTTCGGATCGGCGCCAGCTGTGAGAAGCGCCTGAACGATCTCCAGATTGCCGTTCCGGGCCGCGTAATGCAGCGCACTCCAGCCATTCGGTGAGGTGCGGCTATTGGCGTCCGCGCCTTTGCTGATCAGCTTGACGGCTTCTTCCGTATTGTCTGCCTTGACCGCCGTCATCAGCGCCGCCGAGCTCGGCTTGCAGCCGCAAACGGGAAGAAGTGCAACTATCAATGCGAATAGAAAGAGCGGCTTCCATTTCATTGCAGCAGTGTGTCCTTTCGAGGCGCCCGCGGAGACTATCGCGCCTTCTCACTCATCTGCGGACGAAGCTCTAAGATTTCCCTGGATTGTCTTGAATTGGATTAAAACTACTCAACG
>JBEKDX010000152.1:0-7605 GCA_050014135.1 Occallatibacter sp. | reverse complement strand
TTTTGGAATAACTTGAGAGAATTTTAACAGGTTCCTCATTCTACATCGATGCAAAAGAATTTTGTTGTTGGCGAATTCATAGGTCTCCATCCTCTTGAATCTCAGAGGATTTCCCGCGTTGACTTGAGACCAATTCAGTCATTTTGAGATCCTTTTGTAATCCTCATTTATTCTTTATGTGATCTTTGCATTAATAGAATTAGTTCGCAAGGATCGGACCACTCAGGAAGCGGCGCAACACCGCGATGAACCCATAGAAGGGAATCCATACGGCAGATCTACCGTGTGGCCTGATGGATGGCCAGGTTGCGGATGGCACCGCACAGGTGCGACCTTTTGCCTACTTTTTGGCGATAACTTTCCAGGTCATACAACCAAATTCATTCTTTGGAGGAATAGTGCCGATGCAAATGAACCCGAACCGTATTCTGCAAACGATGGCCGGAGCTGCCGTGGCAATCGCAATGGCAACTGGCGCGCAAACACCGGCCGCACCCGCTCCTGTG
Organism: Occallatibacter sp.; assembly: GCA_050014135.1. GTDB lineage: Bacteria > Acidobacteriota > Terriglobia > Terriglobales > Acidobacteriaceae > Telmatobacter. The sequence goes on along the minus strand of JBEKDX010000152.1, from coordinate 7,099 downwards.
ACTACGCCTGCAACAGCAGCGGCTCCCGCAGCTCCTACAGCGCCCGCAACTCCTACGTGGAGCGTTGGGCCAATGGATATCAGCGGATTCATCGACGGCTACTATAGCTACAACACCAACCGGCCCAGCGACCGCGCTGACGGCCAGATCAACCAGCTTTATAACTTCAACGACAAGACGGATCAGTTCAATCTGAGCGCTGCCAAGCTAACGCTCAATCACGATCCCGATCCGGTTGGCGCGCACATTGATCTTCTCTTTGGCCGCACCAACACCCTGGTCAATGATAGCGGCGCGCCCGCCGGCAGCGGCCGGAATCAAGGCAACTATATCGAGCAGGCATTTCTCAGCCTGAAACCGCCCACGGCCAAGGGTCTGGAATTGGACTTCGGCAAGTTTGTCACTTCGGCGGGCGCGGAAGTTATCGAGTCCAAGGATAACTGGAATTACTCGCGCTCATTGCTCTTTGTAAATGCCATTCCCTACTTTCACGTTGGCTTGCGCTCTTCGCTGCCAGTCTCGAAGACCGAGACCATCGGAGTACAAGTGGTCAATGGCTGGAACGATTTGACCAAGAGCAACGGCGGCGCCACCGTCGGCTTGACCAGCGCGCTGGTGAAGACCAAGTACACTTGGAACCTGAACTACTATACCGGCCCGGAGAATCCCGGCACGCAGAAGGGCTATCGCAACCTGATCGACACGACTCTGTTGCTTACGCCCAACGCCAAATTCAACGCCTACCTCAACTATGACTACGGTCAGAATCGCGATGCCAACGTGGCCCAGGAAGATACCAAGTTGAATCACTGGCAGGGCGGCGCATTGGCGGTTCGCGAGCAGATCACGGCCAAAAGTGCGCTGGCTGGCCGCGTTGAATACTACTCCGACCCGCAAGGGTTTACCACTGGCTCCGACGGCGGCCAGGACTTGAAGGAGTTCACCGGCACTTACGAATATAAGTGGGTCGAGGGTCTGCTGGCCCGCATCGAGTATCGCCGCGATTGGTCCACGATTGACTTCTTCGCCAAGGGAAACACAAACAACGCGGTAAAAGCGCAATCCACTTTGACGGCGAGCTTTGTGGCATTCTTCGGCCCCAAGCGTTAGAGAACGCTAACTCACTGATCCGTTCAGCCCACTTAGGTGGGCCGCGCGGAGTGCGCCTCAACCAACCAGCGGAGTTCAAATCTCCGCGCGGAAATCTTTGCAGATCGTTTCCGTTTCTTCATGTCATCCTTATCGCGCTCGCCCTAACATTCAACTAACTCATGCGGCTTACGACGATGAGTCCGAAGGTCGAGTTTGAATACGGGTGAGATTTACGAATTTCCCGGAGGGAAACCGCGGGAACAGCCATTCACTTCACTCATCAGGAGAATGCTCATGGCAGATCAGAAAGCACCACAGATGCAGGCCACCCTGGGCCTTACAGGCCTGACCAGCAACGCGATGGCGCTCATCGCCCCCGGCGCCTTTCTCTGGCTCACCTTCTTCATTCAAGCCACAACCGGAAGCACCGCGCCCACTATGTGGCTGGGCATCCTCGCCGCCCTGCTGCTCTGCCTGGCTACGGCGGTCGCCTACGCGGAAATCTCAAAGCTCTACCCCGGCACCGGATCGAGTTATTACTACGCCGAGCAGGCGCTGCTGTCCAAGGAGAAAGCCTTCAAGTACGCCCGCGTCGCCAAGTTCATCGTCGGCTGGGGCTCGCACCTTTACTACTGGGTCTATCCCGGCGTAATGGTGGCCACCACCGGAATCTTCCTGGGCTATATCGTCGGCTTCCTCTACCCCAACATCATGAGCGGCTCGAATCCCGGTCCGATCTTCATGGCGCTGGTAGCTGTTCTGTTCAGCTTCTTCGTCGCTTGGATCGCGCAGAAGGGAGCAGGCGCCTCGACCGCGGTCAACATGGGCATCAACGTGGTGCAGATCTCCGCGCTGATCGCCTTCAGCATCCTTGCGCTCGGCTATCGCGTCAATCATCCCGCGGGAGCGCCGGCCTTCCAGTATGACTCGCAGTCGCTGGCCACCTACACATATCAGTTCGCCACTGCCAAAGACGGCTCGACGATTCGCGACGCCAGTGGCGCGCCGCTGCCCCTGCTCGATGCGGCCGGCAAGCCAGTTCCCTTCACCATCGACTATCCGGAGAAGGACGCGAGCGGCAACTTCCTCTCGCACCCCACGGCAGCTTCGGTGGTTGCACCGCACAAATTCAGCTTCGTCTTTATCCAGGCCACAGTCGCGATTCTGATTCTGGTCGGCTTTGAATCGGTAACCTCGATGGGAGGCGAGGCCAAAAATCCCACCAAACACATACCGATTGCCGTCATCTCCTCGCTCTTGATACAAGGGTTGATCTTCTACCTGATCGAGTATTTCGCGGCCAACTACTTCCTCAACTCCGGTTATTCCATGCAGAGCGCGGCTGCCTCGGCGGCGCCCGTCGGCGACATGATGATCATCGTCGGCGATTGGTTCCTGGGCCATGGGATGGGCCGCTACTTCATGCTCGGCGAGGCCTTCACCGTATTCCTGGCGCTGATCGGCACCACGCTTAGCTGCATGAACACCGGAGCCCGCGTCACTTACGCGATGGGCAAGGACGATGAGGCTCCGGAGCACTTCGGCTTGCTGCACGCCAAGTCACTCACTCCGCGCCGCGCCATCTGGACGCTGGCCGCCATCAGCGCGGCGATCGGCGTCGTCGCCGTGTCACTGGTCTTTGCCGACGCCGGCGCGCCCACTGACGCTGCCATCGCCGCATTGCCGCACGGGTTCTTCTCCAACTTCGGCTACCTCTCTCACGATCAGTTAGCCGCGCTGCCTAACTCACTGCTGACTGTTACTTTGACTTGTAACTTCGGCACCTTCATCCTTTACGGGCTGAGTTGCTTACTGTGCATTGTGGCCTTCCACAAACGCCCCGACTACAACGTGGTGCTTCACCTGATTATTCCCGGCTTCGGATTGCTGGCCAACTTTGTTTGCATGGCCTTCTATCTCATCAGCCCGGTCTTCGGCCTTGGCACCTCCAAGGAACCGTTGCTGGCGCTGCTGATCTCCGCCGTCTGGGGCGGTTACGGCGCCTTTTACTTCCTGCGCACTTCAAAGATCAAGGGCAAGGCAATCCTGCTCGAAGCCAAGTAGTTTGGCCCGAGCGCAACTGATACTCCAGGTATCTCTCAGCGCTTCGTCTTCTATTTGAAGGCGAGGCGCTGAGGGCCGCACGGAGAAAGTTTCAAAGCATTTCAGCTAACTCATTCGACTCTCAAGGCAGGGACGCCATGTTAGACATTCAGTTCGGCCAGGCCAGCGATTTCGGCAAAGTTCGCACCAACAACGAAGACGCGATGGGATCGTTCATTCCCGCATCGCGCCAGCAAGCGCTCTCGCACGGCTATCTCTTCGCCGTGGCCGATGGCGTGGGAGGCTGTGATCTGGGCGAAGTCGCCGCAGCCACGGCGATCTCGGTCCTCACCGATGAGTTCGCCAAGGCGCAGGCCGGCTCCATGCTCACGCGTCTGCTGCCGCGCCTCATCCAGCAGGCCAATGTCGCGGTACACGATTGCTCCCTCGTGCGCGAAATCCGGGGAACGAAGATGGCCACAACCGTGGTTGCCTGCGCGCTGCGCTATGACCGGGCGATTGTCTCCCACGTGGGCGACTCCCGCTGCTACCTGGTTCGCGGCGGCCATGCCAAGCAGATTACCGACGACCATACCTGGGTCAATCAGCAACGAAAGATGGGCTTGATCACCGCCAGCGAAATGGCCGAATCCGAGGCCCGCCACGTGCTGATTCGCTCCCTGGGGCCGGAGATGTTTGTCGCTCCCGACACCAACTCCGTCTACCTGCACCCCGGCGATACGCTCGTCCTCTGCTCCGACGGTCTGCATGACGAGATGAGCGAAACGGCTATAGCCCAGATCGTCTCTCAGAATAAGGACGCCGATCAGATTGCCCGCGAACTGGTGACGCGAGCCGTCGAAGTTGATGGCAATGACAACACCACTGCTCAGGTGATCCGTATTCTGTCGATCGAGCGAATGAGCACCATGCCGCGCGGACGGCCCTATCGCCAGGCATCTTGATCTGCCCCCAAAACACTTATGAATCCTTTACTGTTCTTGCGCCTTTCTTCGATAGAATCATAGAAGAGCATTCTATGGAGTATGCCCCACAATGGGTTTTTTCGACACGATAGAAGCAGGCGCGCAGATTGATTCCTATCGCATTGACGCGCCGGTTGCACGTAGCGGCATGGCTTCCATCTTCCGCGCCACCGACCTGCGCGATAACCGCCAGGTTGCCTTGAAGATTCCCCACCCCGATCTGGAGTCCGATCCCATTCTCTTTGATCGCTTTCAGCGCGAGTCTGGCATCGGCGAAAAACTCTCGCATCCCAAGATCATGCGCGTCTTTGGCGGCGAGCAGCGTTCCCGCGTATACATGGTCATGGAATGGTGCGAAGGCCGTCTGCTGCGCCAGATCATCTCTGAAGGCCGAATGCCGCATGAGCGCGCCATCCGCATCGCGGTCGCCATTCTTGAAGCGTTGGAATACATCCACGCCAACGGCGTCGTGCACCGCGACCTCAAACCGGAAAACATCATGGTTGACGCCGACGACAATATCAAGCTCATTGATTTCGGCATTGCCAGCGACACCGCCGCGCGCCGCCTGACCTATACCAACATCACCGCTACACTGGGCACGCCTGACTACATCGCTCCGGAACAGGTCAAGGGCAAGCGCGGCGATGGCCGCACCGACATATTCGCCGTAGGTGTGATCCTCTATGAGATGCTCACCGGCGCGCTGCCTTTTTACGGCCCTTCCCCTCTGGCCGTGATGAATGACCGTCTGTTGAACCACCCCACTCCGCCCCGCGTCGCCGACCCCACAATCTCGCCCGAGTTGCAGGAGGTTCTTTACCGGGCCTTGGAAAGGGATCCCCGCAACCGCTATGCCAAGGCCAGCAATTTTGCATGGGACCTGCAGCACCTCGATCAGGTCGGCGTAGAAAACCGTGAGGAACTGCGGGGCTGGAACAAGCGCAAGGCCCGAATGCTGCGCAAAATCCTCTATTACACTGCCCTGGCGCTGATCGTTCCGCTAATCCTGCTGATGATGTTTCTGGCCGCCCATCGCGGGTAGCCGCCTCGTTTTCCACCGCTTCCGCGCAAAATCTTCATGGATTCCTTATGCGGAAGTATCTACGATGGGCTTGAACGTCCCAATCCTTATTCTGCGTCCAAAGAAGGAGAACCATGTCCACTGACTATCGCAATTTTCTAGCTCTCTCCTATGAAGAGCTGGAAGCGAAGAATCTGGAAGCCAAGGCCGACCGCGCCAATCGCGTTTCAGCAAACGAAATCCGCGAGAAGCGGTTGAAATATCTGACCGACGAGAAGCGGATCAAGGCCGTGACCGTGCTCTTCACCGACCTTGAAGGCCGCCTGCACTTGCTCGATTACGACAAGAAATTCCTGCTCGGCGCTCACGAAAACCTCACCTTTGACGGCTCCTCCATCCGCGGCTTCACCGCCCAGAAGGAGAGCGACCTGCGCTTGGGAATCGACTGGAGCGCCTTCTACTGGGTGCCCGCCGACGTCTTCGGCAATGGCAAGGTGCTGGTCTTTGGCAATGTGATCGACAAGGACGGCACAGCCTACTCCGGCGACCTGCGCGGCGTGCTCAAGGCCTATGCCGATGAGCAGCACAAGAAAAACAATTACACATTGAATGCGGCCACCGAGATCGAGGGTTTCCTCTTTGCCGGCAAGGACGCCGAGCGTACCTATCACCAGACCGGAAAATTCGAGTTCATCTCCACCGGCGGCTATTATCACTCTCTGCCCCTCGACCCGTTGCGCCAGTTCATCGACACCTCGGCCGAAGTGCAGCGCGCCATGGGCTTCCAAAATGAGAAGGATCACCCGGAAGTCGCGCCCAGCCAATATGAGATCAACTATAGCTACTCCGAAGTTGTAGGCGCGGCCGACCAGATTCAGCTCTACAAGCTGCTCACCCGCCAGATCGCCAACAACATGGGCTTCACGGCCTGCTACCTGCCAAAGCCCGTCGTCGGCGTCAACGGCAGTGGTATGCACACCAACGTCTCGGTCTCCAAGGGCAAGACCAACCTCTTCTGGAACGAAAAGGGCGAAGAGCAGCTCGACGCCTTCGGCTGGAACTTCCTGGATCGCATCCTGACCAGCGCTCTGGATCTGTGCCTGATCTTCAACTCCAGCGTCAACGCCTATCGCCGCCTGGACCCGCACTTCGAGGCGCCCAACCAGATTCGCGCTTCGGCCGTGGATCGCGGCGCTATGGTCCGCGTGCCCATCGGCAACCACCGCTCCATGCGCACCGAAGTCCGCGCCGTCGCTCCCGACGCCAACCCCTACCTGGCTCTCTATGGCATCTTCAAGACCGGTCTCGACGGTGAAATCTCGAAGGATGCCAATCTACGCGCCGGTGGCCGCTACCTGCCGGATAACATCCAGAAGGCGATTGCAGACTTCGAGTCTTCGGAGTGGATTGCCAAGATTCTGGGTAAAGACGTGCAGGGCCGGTATGCCGAGCTGAAGCAGGCTGCCGCCAACCGCAGCCCACGCGAGCTGGGAACCTTTGTCAAGGGTTCCGAGGTGCAATTCCACCACGAGGTCTACAACCAGTCCCTCTGGAACCTCTTCTAGAGCGATCTGGCCTGGATGCCCCACCCTCGCTGCGGTCCATGTTTTCGCCGCTGGGTGGGATTCTGAATCAGCAAAGTGCGGCGCCGCCTTTCATGGCTGCGCCGCTTTTTGCTGTATGCAACAACAGTGGATAGAATGCTGGATAACCGACAGCGTAGGAGATTACACTGCGGTCCGGCTACAAACTGGAGCTGTTCCTTCGGAGTGACAACAGGGCAATCGCATGAAACTATTTTGCAGATCATTTCCCTCACCGAGCGCACAATAGAAGTATGAACCATGACCAGAGCCGCGGACATTTACTGACCACTGATCACTGCTCGCTGACCACCGAGGGGTACCCCCCTCCCCCCCCTAAAATATATATTTTGACGTAAAGATTTTGCAGG
>JBEKDX010000151.1:0-7621 GCA_050014135.1 Occallatibacter sp. | reverse complement strand
TGCTGTTCTCTCTACGGTTCACAACGTCTATGAAGGTCCATGGCCGCGTATGCTGGCCTATCGGCTTACCGATCCCCTTAGCCGCCGCACCACAGCCGTCAGCCAAGCCGCCGCCGACCGCTATATGCGCCTGCAAGCCGTTCCTGCTCGCAAGTCTTCGGTTCTCACCAATGGCATCGACACCACGGAGTTCGCGCCCAGCTCCGAGCGCCGCGCTCTTACAAGGGAGCAGATGGGTGTGCGAGAGGAGTTCATTTGGCTGGCGGCAGGACGCATCGCGCCCGCCAAAGACTATCCAAATATGCTGCGCGCTTTTGCCCTTGTTCGCGTCGCTTTTCCCGCTGCTCGCCTCTGGATTGCCGGAGAAGCCGCTGGCGCTGAATTTGATCGCGCCAGCAACTTGGCCAAGCTGCTCGGTTTGGTTGAGTGCGTCCGTTGGCTCGGTTTGCGCCGCGATATGCCCGCCCTCTTCGACGCCGCCGACGGCTTTGTGCTGGCCTCGGCCTGGGAGGGTATGCCATTGGCCGTCGGCGAAGCCATGGCGATGGAGAAGCCGCTCGTCGCCACTGACGTCGGCGGAGTACGTGAGTTGGTCGGCGGCTCAGGCGTGATTGTTCCCGCTAAGAACGCGGAGCGGCTGGCCGAGGAGATGCTCGCCGTGATGCAGACTACCCCCGAAACGCGTGGCACGCTCGGCCGCGCGGCGCGCGAACGAATTGCGACCCACTTCAGCATCGACGCCAAAGCTGATGAGTGGGAGGCGCTTTATCGATCGGTATTGACCGAAAAGAGATAACCGCTTTAGCTTCTGCGGTCACATCATTGATTGGAAATTTATGTAACCGATTGTATTGGGACACCCTGCCAGCGCCAGATGATACCCTTATCAGCGATCTCATCAATTGCCCTTCAAGTCCGCGCAATTGGTCAGCGAAAGGCCTGGAGGAAGTTGGATGCGAGTTGCAAATGCACGTCGGATAGTCTGTTGCGCTCTGTTGGGCGCGGTGGTTGGCATGGGAGCAGAGAGGTTGGTTTCGCAAAATGCCGTTCTTGCGCTCGATCGCGGCTGGCAGTTCCGGCAGATTGCACCGGGCGCGCAGGAGGCCGAGAGCGGCTGGCTTCCCGCCACTGTTCCGGGCGACGTGCATCTCGATTTGATTGCCAACAAGAAGATCCCCGACCCCTTCTTTCGCGACAACGAGGCCAAGCTGCAATGGATCGAGCAAGCGAGCTGGGAGTACCGGCTGAGCTTTGAGGTTACGTCGGCCCAGCTTGCCCGCTCCCATGTAGATTTGGTCTTTGACGGCCTCGATGGACCCGCCGAAGTCTATGTGAACGGCGTCCAGGCGCTCAGCGCCAACAACAGCTTTCGCATTTGGCGCATTCCCGCCAAGAGCCATCTGCACGCCGGCAAAAACCTGCTGCGCGTTGTCTTTCCTTCGCCGCTGAAGGCCGCAGTCGAGGCCGCTGCCACCGATCCCTGGCAGCCCAAGACCAAGACCGAAGCCAAGACCTACCTGCGCAAGCCCGCCTATGAATACGGCTGGGACTGGGGTCCGCGTTTTGTCACCAGCGGCATCTGGAAGCCGGTGTGCATCGAGGCCTGGGATAAAGCGCGTATTGCCGACTTTCACATCCGTCAGCGCGACGTGAGCAAGGATGTGGCGCATCTCGACGCCGAGGTGGAGATCGAGGCTGCCAGCGCTGGTCCGGCCAAGGTGAGCGTGCAGTTCTCTGATGCCGGCAAGCCCGTCACAGTGATTGAGACGGTCAATCTATATGCCGGACTCAACGTTATCGATCTGCCTATAGAGATTCAAAAGCCGAAGCTCTGGTACCCCACCGGCTACGGCGAACAGCCGCTCTACGAATTCATTGCGAAGGTGGGACTGGACGAACAGCCGTTTGACTCTCGCAAGGTCAAAGCCGGCCTCCGCTCTATCGTCCTCCATCGCGAACTCGATAAATGGGGCCGCTCCTTCGAGCTGGTCGTCAACGGCATTCCCGTCTTCGCCAAAGGCGCCGACGTGATCCCCTTCGACAGCTTTCCCAATCGCGTTACCACCGCTAACTATCGCCGCATTCTGCAATCAGCGCGCGACGCCAATATGAACATGATTCGCCACTGGGGCGGTGGCTACTATGAGAGCGACGAGTTCTACGCGATCTGCGATGAACTGGGCATCATGGTCTGGCAGGACTTCATGTTCGGCAACGACTGGCAGCCAGGCACCTACGCCTTTAAGCTGAACATCGAGGCCGAGGCCGAAGACCAGGTGCGCCGCCTGCGCAATCATCCCAGCATCGTCGTCTGGTGCGGCAACAACGAGACCGAGAGCGCGATGAACTGGGTCGGGCGTCCCAATTATCCGCCCGATGTTCGCTTTCAAATGTGGCAGGACTATCTCACCGAGTTCAGCGGCATCCTGCCTCGCGTAGTGGCGCGGCTCGACGCGGAGACGCCTTACTGGCCCAGCTCGCCCAGCTCCGATTACGAGGCGGTATCGGCCGATTATCACACCGGTGACGACCACGTCTGGGATGTGTGGCACGGTCGTGTGCCCTTCTCCACCTACGAAACCCATCACTCGCGCTTTGTCACCGAATATGGATTCCAATCCTTCCCGGAGATGAAGACCATCGAGGCCTTCACGCAACCCGAAGACCGCGCCAATATCTTCACGCCGGTGATGCTCGCGCATCAGAAAAACAATGAAGGCAACTCCATCATTCACGACTATCTGCTGAAGGATTATCCCGAACCGAAGGATTTCCCCAGCTTTCTTTATGTCAGCCAGGTCTTGCAGGCCGAAGGCATCAAGATCGGCGCAGAGCACTTTCGCCGCTCGCGCCCAGAGACCATGGGATCCCTCTTCTGGCAATTGAACGATTGCTGGCCGGTGGCCTCGTGGTCCTCGATTGATTACTACGGCCGCTGGAAGGCGCTGCAATACTATGCGCGCCGCTTTTATGCGCCGGTTCTGGTTTCGCCGCACGTCGAGGACGGCGCGCTGAAGGTCTACATTGTCAGCGACAAGACCAAGGCCGAGTCCGTCTCACTGCGCCTTCGCCTGATGGACTTCAGTGGTAAAGTGCTGCTGGAGGAGTCGCACGATGTGAGTGTTGCGCCGCTGGCGAGCAAGGTCTATCTCGACTGGCCGCTCAAGAAACTGGCTGACGCGGGAGCGCAGGATACATCGCGTGTCTTTGTCGTTGCAGAGCTGACCGCCGCTGGCGCGCCAATCTCGCGCAACATCGTCTATCTCGCTCCGGTCAAGGAAGTGCATCTGAAATCGGCGCAACTGAAGGTCGAAGTTAGCGGCGCAAAATCGAGTTATAAGATTCGCATCACTTCTCCTGTCCTTGCGCGCAGCGTCTCTCTCTCCTTCGGCAATCTTGACCTGCAGCTCTCGGATAACTACTTTGACCTGCTCCCCAATGAGACAGTCGAGATCACGGCTACCGGCGCGGCCACTCTCGATGCGTTGAAGGCACAATTGAAAGTTGTCTCCCTCACTGACGCCTTCGCAACTGGAGGCTGGGGCGTCAGCGTGACAGCGGTGGAGTAGCCAAAACAAAAGACCGGAGCATAGCGCCCTGGCCTTCTGTTCCAGTGTCCTGTCTTCGATGTACCTCTTAGGCTTGTTGCTGTCATTCTGAGCGAACGGGGCCCCAAACGCTTTTCAGTTTGGGGGGTGGTGAGCGAAGAATCCTCGTTTTCAGCTGATAGTAACGCAATGAACTTCAGAGACAGGTCACTAGATTTCGCGGCATTCTCTTATCCCACAGCCTGCACCGAGCCTTTGCCCACTAACTCCTCGACTCGCTCGACCCATTCCCGATCCGCCATTACGCTCATCCCCTCCGGCTCCAGAATCACCGCGTACTCGCCCTTCTTTTCCATGTGCAGCATAACCTTGCCCGGTCCCGGAGCCGCGTCCGCCGCGCTCTTCAGGCCAGCCAGCATCTCTTCCGTCGTGCGCTCCAGGTTGATGCGAATCCGCAGCATCGTCGGCAGCTTCACCTGCATCTCTTCCAATGCCTGAATCGAGCTGATCGCAATCTTCGGGGCGGCATCCTCGTCGCCCGTCAGCACGCCGCGTACCACCACCGGCGCCTCGATCTTCAACGAAGCTGCAAGTCTTTCATAATCCCGCGGAAAGCAAACCAGCTCGATCTTACCTGTCGCATCTTCCAGCGCCCCTTGCGCATACGGCTTGCCCTCTCGCTTGGTCTTCTGCACCCGCAGTCCCAGAATCATCCCCGCCACTTGAATCTCATCGGCCGGGTCCGATTGCGCTCCCCAGCGCTTCTCCGGCGGCTTGCGCTCCAGCGCCTCTGCGGCAGAGATCACGCCCGTCAAGTTGCGCAGCTTCTCCGCATACTTATCCAGCGGATGACCGGAGACAAAAAATCCCAGTACCTCTTTCTCATTGGCCAGCCGCTCGCCCTCTTCCCAGTCGGCCACCTGCGGCAGCTCGTCCGCATCGTGGCCCGACTTGGGCCCCTCATCAAAAAGCCCGAACAGCCCGCTCTGCCCTTGCGCCGCGTCGCGCTGCGCCTTCTGCGCGCGCTCCATCGCCTTGTCCACGGCCTTCATCAGCGATGCTCGCTTGCCTAGCGAGTCCAGCGCCCCGGCCTTGATCAGCGACTCGATCACCCGCTTGTTCATCACCCGGAGATCGACCTTCTCGCAGAATTCCCAGAGGCTCTTGAAGCGCCCGCCCGCCTCCTCACGCGCCTTCATGATCGACTCAATCGCATTCCCGCCCACGTTCTTCACCGCCGCCAGCCCAAAGCGAATCGCCTCCCCATGCGGAGTGAACTGCGCGCCGGAAACCTGTACGTCCGGTGGCTCCACGCTGATGCCCATCTCCTTGCACTCGCCGATATACTTCACCACATTCTCCGGTTTCGAGGTCTCTGAAGTCAGCAGCGCCGCCATAAACTCCATCGGATAATGTGTCTTCAAATATGCCGTCTGGTAAGACACCAACCCATATGCCGCGGAGTGCGACTTATTGAATCCATACCCGGCAAACTTTTCCATCTGGTCGAAGATTTCGCCAGCGATTCTCTTCGGATGACCTAACGCTTCGGCGCCGCTCATAAACCGGTCGCGTTGCTTGGCCATCTCTTCGGGCTGTTTTTTCCCCATTGCCCGGCGCAGCAGATCCGCCTCGCCCAGCGTATAACTCGCAAGTACGTTGGCAATCTGCATCACCTGTTCCTGGTAGACGATCACGCCCAGCGTCTCCTTCAGCATCGTCTCCATCTGCGGCAGCATATACTCCACCTTGCGCCGCCCCCATTTGCGCTCGATGAAATCGTCCGTCATTCCGCCCTGGATTGGCCCGGGCCGGAAGAGCGCCGTCAATGCCGTCAGATCCTCGATCTTCTCCGGCTTGTATCGCCTGAGCATATCCCGCATTCCATTCGACTCAAACTGAAAGACTCCCGATGTTAGCGCCGATTGAAATACCTTTTTATAAGTATCTTCATCGTCCAACGGTATAGCTTCTATGTCGACTTTCTCTCCGCGATGCTTTTCGATCAGCTCCAGGCAGTCACTAATCACCGTCAGCGTCGTCAGACCCAGGAAGTCCATCTTCAGCAGGCCCATCTTCTCGATGGCCTTCATGTCATAGGCAGTGACAATTTCGTCGTTCTTGGTCTTCGCCAAGGGCACCAGCTCCGTCAGAGGCCGTGGCGCAATCACCACCGCCGAGGCATGAACCCCCGATCCGCGCACCAACCCCTCCAGCTTCTTCGCCGTGTCAATTAGCTCGCGAATCTGCGCATCATTCTCGTATGCTTTGCTAAGTTCCAGAACTTCCTCCAAAGCCTGGCTGATCGTCATGCCAATCGTCGCCGGAATCAGCTTGGCAATCCGGTCCACGTCACCATACGGCATATCCATCGCGCGCCCGCAATCCTTGATCGATGCCTTGGCCGCCATGGTGTTGAAGGTGATAATCTGCGCCACCTGCTCGCGCCCATATTTGCGCGTCACATAGTCGATCACCTCGCCTCGCCTGTTCATGCAGAAGTCCACGTCGATATCTGGCATCGACACTCGCTCCGGATTCAAAAACCGCTCAAAGAGCAGCACGTTCTGCATCGGGTCGATGTTGGTAATTTCCATCGCGTATGCCACCAGCGATCCCGCCGCCGATCCGCGCCCCGGGCCAACCGGTATTCCATGGTCCCGCGCGTACTTGATAAAGTCCCACACGATCAGAAAATATCCCGAGTAACTCATCTGTTTGATGATTCCGATTTCAAATTCCAGTCGCGCATCATACTCGCTCAGAGTTGCCCGCTGCGTGCCGCGCGCCTCCAAAGCACGCACGCCCGTCTCCAGCCGCTTCTTGTAGCCCTCCCGGCAAACCTGCTCGAAGTAACTGTCAATCGTATGCCCTTCCGGCACGGCAAACTCCGGAAAGGGATTCTCCACCGGATTCAGCTTCAAGTTACACCGCTCGGCGATCTCCATCGTCCGCTGCGTAACTCCCGGCGAGTCAGGAAAAATCCGCTCCATCTCCTCGGCGCTCTTCACAAAGAACTGGTCCGAATCAAAGCGGAAGCGCTCGCGATCGTGAATCTTCGCGCCCGTCTGCACACAGAGCATCACATCATGCGCATGACTATCCTCGCCGCACAAGTAATGCGAGTCATTGGTCAACGCCATCGGAATCCCAGACTCGCGCTCCATGCGGAAGAGCGCCTCGTGAATCTTCTTCTCCTGCTTCAATCCCTGATCTTGAATCTCTAAATAGAAGTTACCCTTGCCAAAAATATCTTCATACTGCTGCGCTACGTTCTTGGCCTTCTCGTAACGGCCATCCAGCAGCTCCTCACATAACTCGCCACTCAGGCAGCCGGAAAAGCCAATCAGTCCCTTCGCGTTCTCCGCCAGGTATTTCTTGCTCACACGAGGCTTGCGATAGAAACCATGCAGCGAGGCCTCTGAAGTAATCCGCACCAGGTTGCGATACCCCTCCTCGTTCTCCGCCAGCACCAGCAGATGATTGTTCTCGTCCCCGTCGCCGGGAACGCGGTCAACCCGATGGTCCTCATGCTTGCAGATATAAAGCTCGCAGCCCAGAATAGGCTTGATCCCCTGCGCCTTCGCCGCATTGAAAAAATGCACCGCCCCATAGATATTCCCGTGGTCCGTCATCGCGACAGAAGTCTGCCCCAGCGCCGCCACCCGGTCCACAAGCTTGTGAACGTCGCAAGCCCCGTCCAGCAGTGAGTACTCCGTATGCAAATGCAAATGCGTAAATTCGCTCATAGCTACCCTTGATTCTAGCCGTCAACCCGTCTCCGCGCCCTGTCCAAAACCTGGTCGAAATCTTGCCCAACTGCGGAAGCGAAGGATCGTCGTCTCATCCGGCGCGGCAGCCACACCAACCGGGGCCCCTCGGACAGGTCTTCGTCCGTGGGGTGGAAGATCGACTCCGGCAACGCGACGCAGCACGGGCGACTCATAGAAAGCTTCCTCCATGCCTGGATCCGACAGGCTGAACCACTGCTGCAAAAAGTAGGTGCGCAGCATGATCGCCAAACCCACTGGATGCCGGCCATTGCCCGCCTTGGGGTAAAAAGGCTCCACCAG
>JBEKDX010000150.1:0-7670 GCA_050014135.1 Occallatibacter sp. | reverse complement strand
GTCGAGCGCTACTCGCACGTAATGCATATTGTCAGCAGCATCGAAGGCCGCCTCAAGCCGGAACTCACCGCCGTTGACGCGCTGCGCGCCTGCTTCCCTGCCGGCACGCTCAGTGGCGCTCCCAAGGTCCGCGCGATGGAGATCATCGAAGAGCTGGAGCCGGCGCGGCGCGGCACCTACGGCGGCGCGGTGATGTACGCGGATTTCAGCGGCAATCTTGATTCTTGCATTGCGATTCGCTCGATGCTGGCCGTCGGCGGCAAAGGATACGTGCAATCGGGCGCGGGCATTGTCGCCGACTCCGTGCCCGAGTTGGAGTACGCCGAGTCAATCAACAAAGCGCAGGCCGTGATTCGCGCGATTGAACGCGCAAGAGAGATGTAGGACAGGGAACAGAGATCAGAAATTGTGTTGTACTCCGGGTGTCACCTAATCGATGCGTAACTGAAGAAGGAGAGATTCGACATGAGTCCAAGAAATTTTGTCGTCGCAGTCTTTCTGATCGTCCTCAACACTTGCATACATGGGCAGCAGAGGCAGCAATATGTTCTGCTCCCCTCCACCGAGACCAATAATCTTGCTAATATGTTTCCGAAAGATGGTCAGGAAAAGATTGATGGGAGTTGGCAGCCGACCAAATCACAAATTGAAACACTTGAGACTAACATAACTCGTATCTCTGACTTAAGAAGTTTCGGTGCTCCGAAAGGTGAAAAGATCGAGCATCCTGAAAATTATTTCCGACAATACCTCGCCGTGGTACGCGCGGGGAAGAACCTTATCTATGTGAACGCACTTTGCGAGGTACAGTACAACATCGATTGGCGAAACCATGTTGCTATAGTTTGGGATGGAGGCAACTGCTACTGGCAGGCTTGGTACGACCCTGCCACGGAAAAGTTCTCAAACCTATACATAAACGGTCGCGCATAAACATTATGAGAATAGGATGATTGCTGTTTCCTATTTCCTATTTCCTGTTTTTCTCACTCCGCCCCAAAGAGCCGCCGGAAGAACTTTCCGATGCGGCTAAAGAAGCCGGACTTCTTTTTGGGCGCGGGCGGAGTCTCGGGCGGAGTTGCGCTTGCGTCGGCTGCCGGAGCGGCCTCGCTGGCGGGCTGGGCGGCATGGTCCGTGCTCTTGTAGACCAGCGGCTCAAGCGACTGCTGCGGTGTGGAAGTTAGCGAGGCCGCATTCGGTGCGGGCTTGGGCATGGGCGCCAGACCCGCGCTCTGCGCCGCCGGAAACTCGTTCGTGCCGGGATGCAGCGGAGGCGGGCAGCCACATGGCTCCTTTTCGCTGTCCACCACCTCATGCAGGCTGCCATGCTCGAGCATCACTCGCTGGCCCGGTTGCACGCGATAATCGCCGCTGTCAAAGACGCTGGTGACCAGAACATACGGCGCGTTGGCGCCGGCATTATCCACGCAGGTGTCGCCGTGCGGGCCGAGGCGCACCTTGACCTCCGCTGCACCCGGACCGCTGATCAGAATGCGGAAATCCGGCGTGAGCAGAATGTCGGAGTTGCGGCCCTTGACGAAGCTCGTCGCAAAGCTCAACTCGACTGCGCCGTGGTCCATCGCCATCATCAGGCCGGGAGTCTCGCCGGCGGGGACACTGGCATCGGCGGCCAGCTTAACGGTCGTCGAGGCGCAGACGCGCAAGAGGCCCCGATGGGGCAGGATCACTTCGGTGGTTTGCTCGCCCGAGGTGACCGTGCCGTTGGCGGCAATCACGGCCTTGCCCTGTGAGACCTGGAGCGCACCGGTAACCGATGCGGCGCTATCGGGATTCTTGCTGTCCAGCGGGACGATGGCAATGGGAGCAATGGGAGCGGTCGCGGTTGCCGGGGCCGCGGTTGGAGCCTGGGCGGTGGTTGGTGCCTGGGCTGTGGCTGCGGTAGCCTGGGCACGGAATACCGGCGTCAGTGCGAGAGCTGTCAGCGCTACAAGCCCAACGCAATGTACCCGGAAGATTTGGACCAAGAGGCGCATCGAACTCATCATCGCGCTTACATCTCCAAAAAGTTGCGGATCATCTGATGGCCGCCCTCGGTCAGCACGCTTTCGGGATGAAACTGCACACCCTCGATCGGCAAAGTGCGGTGGCGCAGGCCCATGATGACGGAGTTTTTTCCATCGGCGCTCGGGGTTCGCGCAGTCACCATCAACGCGGCGGGCAACGACTCCTCGGCGACGATCAGCGAGTGGTAGCGGGTGCAGGTAAGCGGCGACTCAAGGCCGGCAAATACGCCCTTGCCGTCGTGTGCAATCGGGCTGGTCTTTCCGTGCATCAAGTGGCTGGCGCGGACGACCTGGCCGCCGAAGGCCTCGCCAATCGCCTGATGACCCAGGCAAACGCCCAGAATCGGCGCTTTGCCAGCCATATGGCTGATCAGTGGGACCAGGATGCCGGCCTCGGACGGAGTGCAGGGGCCCGGAGAGAGCAGAATACGTTCCGGCCGCAGCGCTTCGACCTGTTCCACGGTCAGCTCGTCGTTGCGATAGACCTCGACCTCTGCGCCCAGTTCGCCGAGGTACTGGACAAGGTTATAGGTAAACGAATCGTAGTTGTCGAGGACAAAGACCATGGTGACTTCCAGTGTAACGCGCCACCTGCGGTGGGGCAGCCACTCGCTCTTCACTCGCAAGAGTTTCGTACCCTCTCAACTGCCAAAGGCGTCTTTCCTCCAATAATCATGTTGTCCGCTTCGTTTGATGGCTACCACGCATATCCAGCCCCAAATCGCTTAAGATGTCACCTGTGATGGTTCTTCATTTTCTGATTCAAGGCCGAGTGCAGGGCGTGGGCTTTCGCTGGTTTGTGCAGCGCGAGGCTGGCCAGCTTGACCTGCGCGGATGGGTGCGCAACACGGAAGAGGGCGAGGTCGAGGTAGTAGCCTCGGGCGCACCGGCGGAACTGGCCGAGCTGCGCGCGAGTCTGCGCCGTGGCCCGCGCGGCAGCCGCGTAGATCGCTTGGTCGAGCACACGCTGAATGAGAGCGAGGCCGAAGAGTTGAGTTCCTTCCGCATTGACGGCGCGTGGTGAAGGCAGCTTCCTGCCGCTCGCCGCTAGGTGAGAAAGAATACGGCTGCGCAGGACGCCAGCGCTCCTCCGGCCTGCGCAGCCAGCACGCGCAACGATCTCTTCGGAGTACGCGGCAGCCATTTGATCGTAAAGAAAACAACGATCGGTATCTGTCCACCCATCAGCAACTGCCAGATATGGGCCGCGGCGCCCTCATCGGCCTCACGAACGACTCCATAAATCGCTACGTGGCCAAGGACAATCGCAAGTGCGGTGAGCGACATGGCCAAGGGGAGGAATGCGCTTGGCTGCTTCATCGACGGAAGGTTCATTGGACAACCTCCAAAATGATTTCCGAGCTGAACAAAGCCAGTTTATCCCAGGCGGAAACTGAAAGAAACAATACCCTGCTCAAAGATGAACTCCTCCGCTGACTCGCCGGCTTGCTGACTGGCTGACTCGCTATAATCAGGAACGAAGTCAAATCTCCAATCCCGATCAAGGAGGCTCCTTACTCATGCCCGAACCAATCAAGCCCGTCGATGTGGAAGCACTGAAGGCGCTGGTGCGCACGGTGCCCGATTTTCCCAAGCCGGGGATTCTCTTTTACGACATCACCACGCTGCTCAAGGACAAGACCGGCTTTGCCAAGCTGATTGACGCGATGGCGGCGCACTATCTCGAGCAGAAGATCGACTTGGTGCTGGGCATCGAGGCGCGGGGATTCATCTTTGGGCCTGCGCTGGCCTATCGTCTCAACGCCGGCTTTGTCCCGGTGCGCAAGCCCAAGAAGCTGCCCGCCCCGGTGGCTCGCGTGACCTACGACTTGGAGTACGGCTCGGACACCTTGGAGATTCACAAGGACGCGATCAAGCCCGGCCAGCGCGTGGTTTTGGTCGATGACCTGCTCGCCACCGGCGGCACGATGGAAGCTACCGTGAAGCTGGTCAAGGAGCTAGGCGGAGAGATCATCGGACTGGCCTTTGCCGTCGAGCTGGACTTCCTCAAAGGCCGTCAACGCTTCCGCGGCTTCGACGTCTTCAGCCTGCTGCATTACGACGAGTAGGGACTTCGCGTCCCGCGGAAATTCCCAGGTCTCAGAATCGGGACCTGGGGCACTCTGGCACCCAGCATGAATGGAATAATCAGTCAATACCCCCGACAAAGCCGTGGGCTTGATTATGTGAGCCGCTCAAAGCGGCTTGAGCGGGGACGCTAATGCGGCCCCGGTTGGGTTGAGCCACCTCTTCGGTGGCTGTTTACTTCCACAGGTTCAGTTGGTCCAAGCGCTCATCTTCCTTTTCCTGATTGCGGATGTGGCCGCGTATCACGGCTTCGTCCCGCCCCACGGTGGACACGAAATATCCTCGCGCCCAGAAGTTTTGCCCGGCGTAGTTCTGTTTGCGTTCCCCAAAGGTCCGAGCTATATGAATCGCGCTCTTCCCTTTGATGTACCCAACCACGGACGACACCGCATACTTGGGCGGAATTGAGATCATGATATGACATGGTCGGCCAGAAGATGCCCCTCATCAATGCGACTCTCTTCTGTTCTGCCAGTCTGCGAAAAACCTCGCCCAAATGCTGCCGCAGGGTTCCGTAAAGTACTTTTCTGCGGCATTTCGGAATAAAAACAATGTGGTACTTGCACTCCCACTTCGAGTGGCTTAAGCTTTCATACTCGTCCATCTAGTTTCTCCTTGATGTGTGCTTGGCGGCTCACAGCGAGAAGTTTCTGGATGGACTCCCGGAAGATGAGTTAACAACTGGAAACGCGATTCAGAGAACCGTTTGGCTGCACCGCAAAGCCTACCTTCAGCGAAGTCGAAAGCTGCATCCAGAGATGGTCATTGAACCGGGCATAGAATAAGATCATGATTTTGGAAACCTTCCCTGTTGGTCCGCTGGCTTGCAACTGTACCATCCTCGGTGACGAAGAGGCTGGTGAGGCAATCGTGATTGATCCCGGCGATGAGGTGGGGCGCATTCATCAACGGCTCGGCAAGCTTGGCCTCAAGCTCAAGCAGATTCTCGTCACACATGCGCACATCGACCACGTGGGCGGCGCGCTCCGGCTCAAACAGCTCACCGGTGCGCCGATTCTGCTCAACGTGGCTGACCTGCCGCAGCTCAAGATGATGGAGATGCAAGCCAGTTGGCTAGGCATTGCGACGCCAGAGACAGCGCCTCCAGACGAGTTTCTGGCCGACGGCCAGCGCGTGGGACTCGAGCGCTTTCCCGCCCAGGTCATCCACACTCCCGGCCACACCCAAGGCTCGGTCTGCCTGCACTTTGCCCCGCTCAAGCTGCTGGTCGCCGGCGACACGCTCTTTGCCGGCAGCATCGGCCGCACCGACCTGCCCGGCGGCGACTACGGTCAGATCATCGATTCGATCCAGAGCCGCCTGCTGCCGCTGCCCGACGAAACCCGCGTACTCACCGGCCACGGCCCCGAGACCACTATCGCTCAGGAGCGCAGGAGTAATCCGTTTTTGCGCGGACAGTGAGCTGGGATGTTATCAAGCGCGTGTGCGGCTGCTCGCTTGTTGAGTTTCCAGGTAATCGACCAGGCCGGTGACACCGATGCTGAAGTCATCCTCCGGCCCGAGCAAACTTATCACCAGCCAGCCCGATTCCTTCATCCCAAAGAAGTAGCCGGGATGAACCCAGACGCCACATTCCAGTAAGGCCAGCACCGTTTGCTCGTCGGGCGCGAGCGCCGGAATGCGCAGGATTGCGTACCAGCCGCCCTCGACCTCCAGGCGGCTCAACTCCGGCATACGGACGATTTGCCGGTCGAGTTGGGCCAGGTTGGCGCTCACCCGCTCGTGAATCTGATTCTGAATCGCCGCTCGGCCTTCCAGCCAAACGGGCAACGCAGATTGCACTGGAGCATTCATGGAGAGAAAGGTGTCGGCAAGGACTTCCAGCCGATCAAGCGCCGCAGAGGCCTGCGCTCCTGTGGCCACAATCCAGGCGGCCTTCATCTGCGGCAGTCCGGCAATCTTGCTCAGCCCGCTGACCACGAAGACCGGAACACCGTCGAGGCCCGCGGCAAAGCTCTCTGCCGCGATGCCGAAGCTGTAGTCCAGAAAGACCTCGTCCACAATCAGCGCCAGGTCAAACTCCCGGCAGAGTCGCGCCAGCTCTTCAGCCTCCCAAGTCTTGGTGAAGTGGCCAGTGGGATTGTTGGGATGCACCAGCACAATGGCTCGCGTATGAGGCGTAATAGCGCGGCGAATGCCCTCCGGATCGATCTGCCAGCCGTGGTCGTAGTTCAGCGGCGCTGCTTTCAGTGCAACGTCGTCCAGCACCGCCAAAAAGTCAAAGAGCGGATATCCGGGCTGAAGGGCAAGAATCTCGCCGCCCGGATCGCAGAGCAGCCGAAAGAGAAAGCTGTAGGCCTCGCTAGTGCTGGTGGTGAGCACAATCTGCTCGGGCTGGAGCGCGACGCCGTGACTGGCATAGTAGGCGCAGAGGGCTTGACGCGCGCTCAACAGGCCGCGAGGCTGCGGATCGTAGTCGAACGCCTGGGGATTGCCGAGCGCCGCAAGCAGCGCGGGATCGTAGGCAAAGCCGCAGCGAGTGGGGTTCGAGGCCGCCAGATCCGCAATCGGCTCACCTGCAGCCAAACGCAGCCGGTGCGCCCGCGCGAGTTCGCTCTCCTCGGTGTTCCAGTTGGTTCGCCGCGAAAAACGCATCCGATTCTTCTCCCATCAATAACCTAGAAAGGCCGCCGCTCCGCAGGTGCAACAATAGAAACCGTCGTCCTTCATTCAACATTACACGGAAGCACAAGATTCGGGATTTCTGAGGAGGATAATTGGCTCTGCGCGCGGTGGTCTTCGATTATGGCATTGTGTTGACAGGACCGCCGGACGCCACGGCGTGGGCCGCATTGCTGCGCATCACCGGACTCACCCAAGAGCATTTCGAGCCTCTCTTCTGGGCCGACCGGCCAGCCTACGACAAGGGCAAGCTGACCGGCATCGGCTTCTGGGAGAATTTTCTGCGCAAAGCGGGAATACCTCCGGAACGCGAAAAAGTGGAGGCTCTGAATCGGTGGGACGCGCGGCTGTGGACCGTCGAGAACCCCGTCATGGTGGCCTGGCAACTGGCGCTCAAACAGCACGGCCTACTTACCGCCATCCTCTCCAATATGGGCGACAACGTGCTGGCCAGCGTGGAGCGCGAGTTTGCCTGGATTCATCGCTTTGACGTGCTGGTGTGGAGTTGTCAGTTAGGCATCGCCAAGCCCGATCCGGCGATCTATCGCTACACGCTCAGCAAACTCGGCGTATTGCCGGAAGAGACGCTCTTCATCGACGACAAACGGGAGAACGTGGATGCCGCGCGGGCGCTGGGCATTCAGGCCATCGAGTATTCCAGCGTAGATCAACTGCGCGAAGAGCTGATCGCGCAGGGCTTCCACGCCGAGCTGCCCTTGCCCGCCTGAAAGAGAACTGTAGCCAGTCCTCGCCTCAAATTGGTAAGATGCGAAAAGTTTCTGATCGGCTCTGATTTGGAAATGAAGCGGGCTAGTTCAACTATGATTGGAAACTGGCATTGAAGAAACGATGGTTAAGCCAGCGTCTTGGCGAGTAGCTCATCCATCCTGAAATACGGCAAGGATTCAAAAAGGA
>JBEKDX010000149.1:0-7675 GCA_050014135.1 Occallatibacter sp. | reverse complement strand
CAGAAGCCGATGTCGCCGGTCTTGCCCACAGTCTGCGGAATGGCGGTGACCGTATAGCCGGTAGCGCGATCCGTGCCGCTGACCGTCACCTTGCTCGAGCAAGTGATCGAGAAGATATAGCCGGATTTGTAGCCCGAGGTAAGGTCGCCCTGCAGAATCTGCGCTGAGGTGGACGAGGCGGGACCGGCTCCCTGGTCGCCTCCAAGGGCGGTCAGCGTGCAGGCATAACCGTTGGCAGGGTACGTGGACGAGTACATATTCTCCGCCTGCTGGATGGCCCGGATCGACTGAATCGCCGAGGTCCGGTTAGCGCTCTTCTTCAAGCTGCCAATCGTGGGAATCGCCATCAGCATCAGGATCAAAATAATGGCGATCACGATCAGCAACTCCATCAAGGTAAAACCGTTCGGCTGCCGAAAACATTTGGACTTTGGTTCGCGGCGGGGGCTGGCGTTCAATTTCTTGCAATTCATGGATTTCAATGCCTCTTGGAGCGGCCGTTGACTTTGGCCCTATCGAGAAAATCCTACAACGTATGGACGCGAAAGGGAAATCGAACGCTCAAAACAGCCGTCTGCTATCAGCTTTCAGTCGTCAGCTAATTGTTGCAAGGCTAGTAAATCAATTTGATATCCACGGCTGTAAGCTGTCCGCTGCACTTCAACACCCCAGCCTCTCCCGCTTCAGCTTGACCCCATTCAGACGCCCCAGCAGCGTGACGGCGATACGCTCGGAATCGAAGAGGCGCTGGGCCATCCTCTGCACCTGCGCCGCGTCCACCTCGTCAATGTGCGCGATGATCTCGTCCGCGGTAATGAACTCGTGAAAGTACATCTCCTGCCGCGCCAGGTTGGCCATGCGCGCATTCGAGCTCTCCATGCCCATCAGGATATTGCCCTTCACCTGGTCCTTAGTGCGGGTCAGTTCTTCCTCGCTCAGCGGCTCTCGTTTCAGCTTGCAGAATTCCTCTACGATCAGCTCCACCACCTCCACCGCCTTGCCCGCCGAGGCACCCGCATAGACGCAAAGCGTTCCCGTGTCGCGATAAGGGCTCAGGTCGGAGTAGATCGAGTAGGCCATGCCCCGCTCCTCGCGGATCGTCTGGAAGAGACGCGAGCTCATGCCGCCGCCCAGCGCGGTATTCAAAATCAGCGTGGCGTAGCGGTTCTCGTCGGTGATGGGAGGAGCGGGCACACCCAGGCAGATCTGCACCTGCTCCAATGATTTTTTGTTGCGCAACACAATGCGCGCGGCGGCTTCGGGAGCGGGCTGCTCATGCAGTGTGGCACCCCCGGCCAGCGTCGCAAACTTCTCCGCCACTGCCTCCACGAATCGGTCGTGCTCAAGGTTGCCGGCCGCGGAGAAGATCATGTTGCCGCCGTGAAAGCGATCGCCATGATAAGCTGCCAGGCTCTGACGGTCCAAGCTGGCCACCGTCTCCGTGGTGCCCAGAATCGGCTTGCCCAGAGGATGATCCTTCCAGAAGGCCTGGATAAACAGCTCGTGGACCAACACATCCGGATTGTCCTCGTCGATCTTGATCTCTTCCAAAATCACGCCGCGCTCGCGCTCGATCTCCGCTGCGGCGAAGGTTGGGTTGAGCACCAGGTCGGAGAGCACGTCCAGCGCTATCGGCATATGCTCGGCCAGCGACTTGACATTGAAGCAGATCGTCTCCTTGCCGGTAAACGCGTCCAGATTGCCGCCAATCGAATCCATCTCGCGGGCAATGTGCAGCGCCGAGCGGGAGCGCGTGCCCTTGAAGAGCATATGCTCCACAAAGTGCGAGATGCCGTTCATCTCCGCCGCCTCGCAGCGCGATCCGGATTTGATCCACACCCCCATCGCCACTGAACGCATATACTCCATGCGCTCGGTCAGAACGATCAGCCCGTTCGGCAGTTCAGTGCGGCGAAGATTTCGCTCGGTAGTCATCGTCATTCGCTTCTCAGTCGTCCGTTCTCGGCTATTACAGCCCATGGGCCGAATTCGATTGTAGGCCAAAGCACCTGCGACCGAACGGGAAATGCTCTATCCTGAGCCAAGCCATGCAGGATGATTTTCCCCAACTCGCCCAGTATGACGCAAGCCTTCCGACCGGCAAAGGCCGTTCAATCCCCTCAGGGCGAACGCTCTTCGGTCTCGACGCAGAGGCGCTGGCAGCACGTATGGTCGAAGCGGGCGAGCAAGTCTGGCGCGGCCGTCAGCTTGCTGAAGCTCTTTATCGACAACGAATTACCGAATTAAGTGAAATCAGCACATTCGCCAAGCCCTTGCGTCAGCGGCTTGCCGCAGACGGCTGGCAGGTGGGCCGTCCGGCGATTGCCCAGCTCTTCGAATCCGCCGATGGAACCGAGCGCTACCTGATTCAGTGCCCGGGCAACGACAGCCTGACCGTCGAAACCGTTTGGATGCCTGAGGGCGACGATGGCGAAACCGGCGACGGCACTGACGCGAATGAACCAGAGAGCCTGAATGCCACACCGCAGTTGTCCGAAGTCGATCAGCCTCACCGTAGGCGTCGCGCCACACTTTGCCTCTCCAGCCAGGTCGGCTGCGCGGTCAACTGCCAATTCTGCCTGACCGCCAAGCTCGGCCTCCAGCGCAATCTGACGGCGGGCGAGATCGCCGGCCAGGTACTCGCTGTCTTCGACCGTCACCGCGTCGAAGTGGGCCGCGACCGCGTGAATCTGGTCTTCATGGGCATGGGTGAGCCGTTTCTGAATTACGACAACTTCATGGCCGCAGTGCGCCTGCTGGTGCGCGAGGTTGGCTTGAGCCCACAGCGCATGACCGTCTCCACCTCGGGCATCGTCCCCGGCATCGAACGCTTCGCCGCGGAGCCGCCGGAGTTCCGCCCCAAGCTGGCCATCAGCCTCAACGCCCCCAATGACGCGATCCGCAGCCAACTCATGCCTATCAATCGCAAGTGGCCCATCCAGGAGGTGATTGACGCCGTGCGCCTGGTGAAGCTCCGCCCTCGCGAACGCATCACCTTCGAATATGTTCTTCTCGGCGGCATCACCGACCGGCCCCAGGACGCCGCCGAGGCAGCCCACCTCATCCGCCGCTCTGGCCTGCCCGCCAAGGTCAATCTGATCGCCTGGAATCCCGGCCCAGGCATCCATTACTCGACGCCGCAACTCGAAGCCGTCGAAGCCTTCCGCCAAGTGTTGGCCAACGCAGGCATTCCTGCCTACATCCGCCAGCCGCGCGGCCGCGACATCTTCGCCGCCTGCGGTCAACTCAAACGTACTATCGAAGCCTGAAGAACAAGCTATACCTAATCACCCGCGAAATGTGGTGAAAATTCTTGCAAAGCCTACAAGCTGTTTCATAACCTGGTTTTGAAAGGACACGGCTTTAGCCCCTGAGGGAAGCTCTTTTTACGAATTCATCCTTTCGCGGACATAGACAAATGATCCTATTTGCGGCGGACACCACTAGTCGAGTCTTTGTGTTTGCGGCTTTTTGCAGATTATTTTAACCTGCATGGAATTAATCCACTCCGAATAACATCACGAAACGAAAAATATATTATGCAAATCGAGGACATTTTGCTGGTCTGTTTCCAACAGCGAAAACGCCGTTCGCCGCAACCAGTTTCCTCTAGGGACGGAACCAGGCAACGACTGTTGAAATCAACCCGGGAATGTCGGATGGTTTGGCTTCGGCTGCGGCTTCCCAACCGAGTTCACGCAGCGTCTGGCTGGTGATGGGGCCGATAGAGATTGCCGGAAGGTTCGCAAAAGGCCATGGAACTCCGGCTTGGCGGGCAGCTTCGGCCAGGTGCGTGGCGCTGGAAGAGCTGGTGAAAGTGGCGGCGTCGAGTCCTTCGGCCAGCGCATGGCGCAGTTGCTCCGGCGCGGCTTTGGGCAACACGTTGCGATAAGCCTCGACCACTTCGACCTCTGCGCCAGCCGCGCGCAATGCATCGGGAATTACGTCGCGCGCAACGGCTGCGCGGGCCAAGAGAATGCGTTTGCCGCGAACCCTTTCACTTAGCGCAGAAACCAAGCTTTCGGCGACGTAGGTTTCCGGGACCAAGGCAACTTGCAAGCCAGCACTCCGCGCCGCGGCAGCCGTAGCTTCGCCGACCGCTGCAACCTTCATGCGAATCGGCTGCTCCAGCGCAATCCCCAACACAGCAGCCCGCGCGGCGATCGCTCGCACCGCATTGCCGCTGGTAATAATCAGCCAGTCATATCGATCCAGGTTTCTCAGGGCGTCATCCAGCGGCGCATACGATTCCGGCGCAACAATCTCCAGCACCGCAACCTCGACCGGCTCGGCTCCCAGCTTGCGTAGCCCTTCGCTGAGATTGCTGGCCTGATGCAAGGCGCGCGTCACCAGAACGCGCCTTCCGTCCAACGACAGCGCACTCACTGTGCCCCCCCGCCGATGACAGCCGCAAGCAGTGGCCCTGCTCCCGCGTCGAGCAGCATTTGCGCAGCCAGATGGCCCAGAGCCACCGCGTCCGCATCCGCATGAGGCTCGCGATGACGCGTTCCGCGATGATGGATGCGCACCGCTCTTCCGCTCTGCGGCGCGGCGACGACAGCAATAATCTCATCCCATAACTCCGCGCCTTCACTGGACGCGCGGCAGTGAACGCCGATGGGAACCTGGCAGCCTCCGCCGAGAGCAGCCAGCGCGGCACGCTCGGCAGTGACGGCAAAGCGCGTGGCCGCGTCGTCGAGGAAGCGAACCGCGGCGATCGTCGCAGCATCGTCTATGCGCGTCTCGATGCCCAGAGCGCCTTGCCCGGCCGCTGGACAAAAAACTCTTGGTTCCATCCGTTCGCGGAGCCACTCGATCTTCCCCAAGCGATCCAGGCCGGCGGCGGCGAGCAGAATCGCATCCACCTGCCCTTCGGCCAGCTTGCGCAGGCGCGTGTCCACGTTACCGCGAAATTCTTTCGCCTCGATGTCGGGCCGCAACGCCTTCAACTGCGCCCGCCGCCGCTGGCTGCTGGTGCCGACACGCGCGCCCTGCGGCAGAGCGGCAAGAGTTGTAAAGTTCACTGAAACGAATGCGTCTCGCGGGTCCACGCGCGCGGGCGTAGCGGCCAGCGCGAATGGCTCTGGAAGCTCGGTCGGCAGGTCTTTGAGCGAGTGTACGGCCAGATCGACGCGCCCTGCGGCCAACGCCTCTTCGATCTCTCTTGTGAACATACCTTTCGAGCCTACTTGAGCAAACGCGACTTCCTGCAAGCGGTCGCCAGTCGTCTTGATGATCTCGATCTCGACCGTGTGGCTCTGGC
The DNA here is from genome assembly GCA_050014135.1 of Occallatibacter sp. Lineage (GTDB taxonomy): Bacteria > Acidobacteriota > Terriglobia > Terriglobales > Acidobacteriaceae > Telmatobacter. Next base: position 2,412 of record JBEKDX010000149.1, on the reverse strand, counting down.
CGCGCAGCAGCGCAGCAATATGATTGGCCTGCCACAAGGCAAGTTGCGAGCCGCGGCTTCCGATGCGCAGCTTCATGGGCGGCTCTCCTCGCTGCTCTGCCTCGATTGCATTTCCTCTGCCTCAAGATTCTCTGCGTCCTGTTCGATTGCGCTCACCGGCAGCGACCAGGTCTCGCAGAGTGCTTCCAGGCGCACGGCATCATTTTCGCGGGCGGCCTGCTTGAGCGCCTGCATCGGCGGATGAAGAAATTTGTTGACCAGACTGCGCGTCAGCGCCTCGACGGCCGCAGCCTGTTCGGCGCTCAACGGACCCAGCCGAGCTTGTGTGCGCTTCAACTCCGTAATGCGAATCTCCTCGGCCCGATTCTGCAGCGCGACGATGGCCGGGGTGATGTTGACGGCGCGCTGCCGCTGATGGAAGAGCTCGACCTGGGTGGCAATCAGCGCTTCGGCGTCCTCGGCCTCGCGGCTGCGATCAGACCGGTGCGCCGCTGCCACCTGTTCGAGGTCGTCGATGTCATAGACAAAGATGCCCTCCAGCTTGCCCATCTCCGGGTCTACGTCGCGGGGCACCGCCAGGTCGATAAAGAACATCGGCTGGTTGCGGCGGCGATGCAGAAACGCGCGGCCGTGCTCGCGGCCAAAGATGGGATGCGGCGCGCTGGTCGAGGTGATCACGATGTCAGCCTGGCTAGCTGCCTCATGCAACTGGTCCAGCGGAACCACGCTTCCGCCGAATGCATCTGCCATTAACCGCGCGCGCTCCTGGGTGCGGTTCCAAACCAGAATCGTTCCCGCTCCCTTTTGCGCTAGATGCCGCGCGGCCAGTTCGCTCATCTTGCCCGCGCCCACCAGGAAGACGGTGCGTCCTTCGAGCGATCCGAAGATCTTGCGCGCTAGATCCACGGCCACCGAAGCAATCGAGACCGAGTTCAAGCCAATCTCGGTTTCAGTTCGGACCTTCTTGGCGGCGGCAAAGGCGCTCTGCAACAGGTGTTCGAGCTGGCCGCCCACGGCGCCCGAGGCGCGGGCCACGGCGAAGGCATCTTTCACCTGGCCCAGAATCTGCGGCTCGCCCACAACCATCGAATCCAGGCTGGCGGCCACGCGGAACAAATGACGCACGGCCTCCTGGTCGCGATGTTCGTAGAGGTGCGGAGCTAGCAGCGCTGCATCCAGTCCGAAGTGGCTGTGCAGAAATGCGGAGAGATCCGTGGCCGGTGATTCCACGGCGGCCAGAATCTCCACGCGGTTGCAGGTGGAGACGATCATGCACTCGGTTACGCCGGGCACCGCGGCCAGCGCGCGCGTCGTCTCCGGAAGGTCGTCGCGCGAGATCGCAATCCGCTCACGCACCTCGATGGGCGCGGTCTTGTGGTTGACGCCAATGAGGACGAGGCTCATGGCGCGCCGAACCTGTGGACGCGGCTGAAGACATTGGCGGCAAGCACGGCCAGCATCACCAGGAAGACCGCGCCGGAGAGATATGCGGCACGGCGTCCGCGCAGGCCAGCCGAGCGGCGCACAAAGAGCAGCGTGACGTAAACCACCCACATGGCAAAGGAGGCTATAACTTTGGGGTCGTAGAAGTAAGCAGCGCCGCGGGCCGTCTCCTGCGCCAGAACCGAGCCGATCACCAAGCCGGCAGTCATGCAGGGAAAACCGAATTCCAGCGTGGAGTGGGCGATGCGCTCCAGCGTATCGAGCGGCGGCAGCCAGTCGAAGGGAAGCCACCAGGAATCCTCGCCGGGCTTGTGCTTGCTCTTAAGGCGGCGCTCTTGAAGGAGATAAAGCAACGAGGCCAGCATACTGAAGCCGAGCGCGACGTAGGCCGCCAGCAGCGCGGCAATATGCGCCACCAGCCAATCGAAGCGCACGCCCGCGGAGGGAAATGTGTAGCGGTCAGGCCCTAAAGCGGGCACAAAGACCGCAAAAAACGTGATTGGCAAGACGAAGACGCCCAGCGAGATTGCATCGTAGAGCCACCAGACGGCGAAAAAAACCGCGGCCACGGCAAGGCCCAACAGCGACTCGACCTCGCGCACTCCCACCGGCATCCAGTGATGCGCCTGGACGAGCATTTCGACGCAGGAGACGAAGTGGAAGAAGAAGGCCAGACCGGCCAGATGAATGCAGCTCTTGCGCCAGCGCTCGATTCCGTAAAGGACGGCCGGAAAGACGGCAATCGAGGCCGCCGCATAGAGGATCACCGCAACTCGGAGCCAAAGCAGGTACATTCGATTCTCACCTTACCGGCGTTAAGAGACAGTATACTGTGACGCAGCTCACTATGCGGAGAGTTGGCTTCCGACTCAAGGCAATCGCGTTAGGAGCAGGAAAAGCCTGCATCCAATCGTTACTAATTAATTACCTGCAAAATCTTTATGCCAAAATGCATATTTTAGGGGGGGT
>JBEKDX010000148.1:0-7829 GCA_050014135.1 Occallatibacter sp. | reverse complement strand
GGGGTGAACCTATGAAAGCGCTCGCGGACCCGGCGCGGGGTACGCTGAACGCACATAGGAGGCTCCATGCAGCCAGTCATCGGATGTGACGCTCACAAACACTTCTCCGTCTTCGTATCCGTCGATCAGCACGGGCAGGCTTCACGCCCCGTGCGCGTCGATCATGATCGCGACCTCTATTGCAGTTATCTGCGTAGTCTGCCGGCCGGCAGCGAAATTGCTCTGGAGGCAACCGGCCATTGGTACTGGATTGTCGATGCCATGGAAGAAGCCGGTCATCATCCTCATCTCGCCAACCCCTTCGAGGCCAAGCGGCGCATGGCCAAGAGCAACAAGACCGATGCGCTCGACGCCAAGGGGCTGGCCATCCTGCTGCGCTGCGGCACTCTGCCAGAGAGCTGGATTCCACCCGGCGAACTGCGCGACCAGCGCGAGCTGCTGCGCACCCGCATGGCCCTGCGCGATCTGCGCACCTCGCTCAAGCACCGCATCCACGCAGGCATCGACCGCTACGGACTACAGGCCGACGCCATCAGCGACCTGTTCGGAACCAAAGGCCGCATCTATCTTGCCAGCATCCTCAAGGTTCTGCCAGCGGAGACCGCGCACATGATCGCGCTGCAACTGAATTCCATCGATCAACTCGAAGACAAGATCGAAGCCATCGAGCGCCGCATTGCAGAGCAACTCAAAACCAGTCCGGAGATGCGGCTACTGCGTACAGTCCCCGGTCTCGGGCCGATCCTAGCGCCGCTGGTCTGGTTGGAAGTCGGCGACGTCGAGCGATTTCCCCGCGCCGAACACCTGGCCAGTTACGCGGGCCTTGTCCCGCGCATCATCGCCAGCGGCGGACACATTCGCCACGGCGGCACCTGCCGCAACGTCAACCACTATCTCAAGTGGGCCTTTGTCGAAGCCGCCAACTGCGCGATTCGCATCAAGGCCCACCGCCAGAATCACATCGGCCTGCTCTATCAGAGGCTCTATCCAAACAAAGGCCACGGACGCGCCGTCGTTGCCGTCGCTCGCCATCTGGCCGAGGCTTCTTACTGGGTGCTGCGCAAAAAACAAGCCTACCGCGCCCCGCAGCCGCGAACCGAGCTACGTATCGCCGGCTGACACAACTTCGTCCAAGTTCGGGTAAACGCGAGACACGTCTGGTCAGTGCGAAGACCTCGGGGTGAATGCGGCACCCGATCCAAAATGCTCATGCCGGAACGCACGGCGAATATATGGCTCCTCGACGAAGCCGCTTGCAACGAGCGATCTGGACGGCGGGAACCGCCCGACAAGGAGAAAAACCGCGACCAGGAAGATGTCACACGCGACTTGAGTCGCGTACCCTCCGCTGCGGCGGCCGTCAAGGGGCTTCGCCCGCTTCGCGGCGTGCCAAGAACGCACGCCCTTGACTGCCGTCCTCGCTGCGGGTAAATGGCAGCTATGAAAAGCATTCGCTTTTCATGTTCTTAACAGAACCTGTTTCGACGGATCAAACACATCCGCCATGCCCGCGGGATGGTGCGCCACGGAAATGGCGTCAAAAGAACAAAAAGACAAAAGAGATTCGATGCTTGACAGGGAGCGCTTTCATACAAGACGCGTCAAGACGGGCTTTGGCCCAGTCCTGAGCGTGGAGGGAAGCAGCGGCCAGCGTCAGCAGTACGCCAGCGACGAGGGGAAGCGAGCGATGCATCATCCATTTCATGGGGACAGTGTAGCGCCAAAAAAGCTCAGGCCGCAACCCTGCCGTAGAAACTCACCTCCGCGCCAGCTCGCACCTGCGCGGAGGTAGAAAGGTAGTCATGAAACGGAACGGAACAACTCCGGGATTCTGGTTTGATCCAACTCGCCAGCCCCGTTCACTGGCCCGTTGATCTGAGATCAGCCGGTGATGGCCGCAAAGGCTACGGGAACCAGCACAATGATCGCCCACCATCCAAAGACAGCAATGTAACTTGAGCTGCGCTTGATCTTAGCCACGGCCGCAACGCCAATTCCCATTAGCACCACACTCCAAATTGTCGTGAAGTCCAGCGAGGTGGCCAGCTTGTAGAGAGCCGCGTTGGTCTCCAGCGGAGATAAAATCGATCCGATATTCGTCGGCGCAAAGTTATTCAGGTTGAATGTTTCTGGTGCGGCTCCGGGCATAAAGAGCACCACCGTGCCTAGCAGTGATTTGATGGTTCCCGGCAAACTCGCGTACATCCATACCGTGAAGACGCCTCCGAAGGTAGCCTTGCCGCCAAAGACAAAATTGATCGTGCCCCACAGCACCAACGAACCGAGCGCAACAATTGCCAATACAAGAATCGGGCTGGCAATGAACGCGCCTTCCATGCTGTACTGAGTGAACTTCATGATCATCGCTCGTTGATCCGGGGTAGCTTGATCCATCTTCTCCGCGGATTTCGCATTGAGGTGAATCGCATTATCGGCCACCTGCGCCCAGCCAACCTTGACGGTGATGGCGGCAAAGAAAATGTAGCCGACCAGGATCATCATCACAAACGGCAGCCACCAGCTCTTGTTGCCGCGCTTGATGTCTTCAAAGGTCTTTGACGGCGCGGAGAATGTATTGGTGACGCGCTGCCACTGGGAAAGGCCGGGGGTCGCTTCGGTCGCCGGTTGAACTTCCATTTCGCTCATGGTTCTGCCTCGCTCAGCCAGATATGGCTTTCGCCGCCATTGTAACCTTGCAGGGTATATCAGGCATAATCAAATTTTGCATTGCCGTGGTCAAAGTCCTGATCGGTCGGCTCGGACTTGCGTCGAGGTTGCCTGCGCGGGCGGCTTGCGCGCCGGAGTGGGCGGCAGGTAGCTCTTGTAAACGGTGATGTGGAAGCAGGACTGCTGGAACTCCTCCTCGACATCAATCTTGCCGGCCTCTTCGAGCGGCAGCAACCGGGCGCGCATCCAGCCTATCTGCTGGCGGTTCATGCCCTGCTTGGCAATGTCGATGGTGGCGCCGGTCAGATGCGGGCTGGCAATCTCGCCGTCGGCCGGGGCGGCGTTGCCGTTGACCTTCTCCAGTTGTTTTTGATAAGCCACGGTCCGCACCGCCGAGCTGACCTCGAGGGGAGAATGAAACTCGGCTGCATGAGCGCGAGCGAGGTCGGTGAGAAAGGTCGCCGCCCAAGGACGGCAATAGCGCCGGTTCTCCGGCAGCTTGGAGTCCACGGTGAGCGCAGCGGAGACTGGAAGCGGCACCAGCATTCCGTGGGCAATGCGGTCAGCCAGATCGTCATCGTCCATTATCCGCTCCAGGCCGTCGGCATCTGACCTTTCGTTTTGCCGGACTAGTGATTCGTACGACCCGCGCAGCGGCGGCGGCACGGCAACCCGCGCCTTGCGCAGCGAAACAGTTTGGACAGCGGCGGAAGCGGTGGGAGTTTCCGTCTCAATGGCTGGTTGGGAGTGCCGGTTGCGATCGGGCTTTGCAACTGCATGGGAGTTGCTGGCTGAGTGGGAGCGGGAAGTTAGCCTCGCCACATCCGGATGCGAAACCCCGCGCCCAGCGGCATGATGCCGTGCCAATTTGCGCGACCCGGCAGCAGAGCGATGAGAGGTCGTCACAGGCGCAACATTCCGGTGCGGCTTGGCCGGATGGTCCGGCAAGCCGTAGGCTGCGCTCACGGAGAGCATAGCCCACGCGAAAGCGATGAGTCGAGTTTTCCGCATGAAGAAGTGCGCGGAGAATCCTGAGCAACTTCAGTGTAAGCGCATTCGCACATAATTCCGAGTACCCGCGATGGTGCGGCTTCGTCTGATAATTGGCGCAATGCAACAAACGCTCTCCACCATCTACAATGATGAGCAACAACACAAGCAAGGAAGCTGATCCACCATGAAAATTACAGGACGATGGCTCTGGAGCGCAGTTCTTGTTCTTCTCGCCGTGCAGGCCGCTCAGGTGGCATTCGTGGTTCACCGCGAGTCGCTCACCTGGGACGAAGGCGACCATATGTTCTCCGGTTACATGATGTGGAAGACTGGCGATTACGGACTCAACCCCGAGCATCCTCCGCTGGTCAAGCTGCTGGCCACGATTCCTTTGCTGGGCGAAAAGCTCTGGCTTCCACGGCTCCAGAATCGCTTTTTCAAGGGTGATGCCTATATGTGCGGCAGCGAGTGGCTGGCGCACAATGACGGCGCAAGCCAGGGACTGGTCTTCCGCATGAGGCTCACCGCAGGGTTGCTTGCTCTGGGGCTTTCGCTGCTGATCTTCTTTGCCGCGCGCGAGTGGTTCGGAACGGCAGCAGGGCTGGTTGCGCTGATACTGGCCACATTCGATCCCAACATTCTGGCCCACTCGGCTTTGGTTACCACCGACATTGGAGTCTCGCTGTTTTTTCTGGCCGGCATCTACAGCTTCTATCGCTATGTGAAGCAGCCCACGCTTCCACGGCTGCTGCTCGCTGGCGTGGCGGCTGGTCTGCTGCTGGCCACCAAACATTCGGGCATTCTGCTGGCGCCGATGCTGCTGCTGCTGATCGGCTGGGAGATTCTCACTGCATCGAAAGGCACGCGCGGCAGACGCGCGCTTCGGCTTGGCGGCGCATTTGTGGCTATTGTCGTGGTAGGCGTCACGGTTCTGTGGTCCTTCTATGGATTTCGCTACGCGGCGCGGCCAGCCAGCATGACGCTTATTCCTTCGCTCTCCATCTACGCCACCGGACTCAGCCGCTTTGACTCGATGGCGGTCATGGCCATCGCACATCTGCATCTGCTGCCCGAGTCTTATCTGATGGGCCTAGTGGATGTGAAGCGCATGGCTGAGTTTTATCCGACCTTTGTCCTCGGCGGGAATTACGCGCATGGCCAGTGGTGGTACTTCCCAGTAGTGATTCTCATCAAGAGCACACTGGGCTTGCTTCTGCTGCTCGCGCTTGCAGCCTTTGCCATCTTCTCGGGCAGCCTGCGCAAGGGCCGCGAACTGGCCTTCCTGCTGATCCCCGGTGCCGTCTATCTGGCCGTCACCATGCTATCCGGCATGAACATCGGCGCGCGCCACATCCTACCGCTCTACGCAATCTCGGCAATACTAGCCGCCGCGGGCATTACCGCTCTGGCCGCTCGCAACCGCCGCTGGGCTTATATTGGCGCGGTGCTGATTGTTGCTCACATAGCCTCCGCGCTCACTGTTTTTCCCAATTACATGGCTTACGCCAACGAGGCTTGGGGCGGACCAAAAAACCTGCACAATCTGTTGAGCGACGCCAATGTGGACTGGGCGCAGCAACTCTACCAGGTCAAGGAGTGGCAAGACCGTCACCCCGGCGAGGAGTGCTGGTTTGCCTACTTCGCTTCTCCCGTCATCGACCCCACTGTCTACGGTATTCACTGCCACGTTCTGCCCAATGCGGATACGGGCTGGATGGGCGGCGCGGATATCGTACCTGCGGTGATCAGCGGCAATGTGCTGATTAGCGCCGGCGACCTGAGCGGCTGCGAGCTATCCAGCAGCCGATTGAATCCTTATACCGAATTCCAATCACGCAAGCCCGACGAGATGATCGACTACAGCGTGCTGGTCTATCATGGCAGTTTTCGCGTTGCACAGGCTGCCGCTCTGAGCCGCGTGCAGCACGTCTCCGAGCTGATGAGTGCGCACAAGCCTGAGGAGGCTCTAGCGATGGCTCGCGAAGCCGCTGCCATCGACCCTGATGGAGTCGAGGCGCAGGATGCGCTGGGCAACATTGCCGCGCGGCTCGGGCAGAAGGACGAGGCACGCAAGGCATGGCAGGCTGCTCTTGCCGCCGCCAAGCAGTTAGAGCCGGATGCGCAGGCTGGTTATGTAGCCGATCTGGAGGCGAAGCTGAAGAAGCCGTAACTTGTTTTCAAGTTGAGAAGGATAGCAGGAAACTGACGGGATGAGGCTCGTGACACTTGACGCGTGCCGCCGCGGATGTTCGACTGGTTCAAGATCAGGATAGAGTGAACCGATGCCCGTGCCTCAATATACCCTCGACGATTACGAAAATGATTTTGTCGAGCGCCATCTTCTTCATGGCGTGCTGACAAAATGGGCGAAGGCTCGCCCGGACGCGCTCGCTCTTCTCAGTGCTGAGGGTGATCGCGTCGTCACTTGGAAGGATTTTGACCGCATCACCACGGCGATGGCGCGGGAACTGTTGCGCCTGGGCTTCAAGAAGGGCGACTTCCTTGTCACCATGCTGCCGATGTCCGTGGATCACGTTCTGCTGGAATATAGTTGCTTCAAGATCGGCGTGATCGTCGCACCGCTGGATCTGCGCCTTTCTTCGGTTGAGGTGATGCGCGCGCTGGAGATTCTGCGGCCGCGAGGTTTTGCCGGTCTGGGTGTGAAAGCGCCCTTTGATTTTCGTCCGCTATGGAGAGCCGTGCAGACGAAGTGCCCATGGATTGAGCATTGCATCGCGGTGGACTCGGAATGCGCGATTGAAGGCACGCAGTCCTTTGCGGTGATTGCCGAGGCCGCGAGTCGCGCGGCAGCGGCAGCGTCGGAGGAGCCGCTTGTCCTCGAAAAGATTTCCGACAACGATGGCGCGCTGGTCATCTTTACCACCGGCTCGACCGGCTCGCCCAAACCGGCGCTGCTTTCGCATCGCAACATCACGTCGCAGAATATGTGTCTCTGCGGCGCTTTTTTCGGCGGCGACTCGGGTGCTCGCACGCTGGTCAATCTGCCGCCGTCGCACGTCGGCGGCCAGACCGAGGTGCTGATGACGACCCTCTTTGGCGGGGGCACGGCGGTGTTGCTGGAGTTCTTCGACGCCAGCCGTTCGCTGCGCGCCATCGCCCGGCATCGCGTGGAAATTCTGGGCCAGATTCCCGTGATGTTCAACCTGGAGTGGATGCTGAAGGAGTACGATCGCCACGATTTGTCGAGCTTGAAATTTGCCGCCTACGGAGGCAATGCCGTCTCGCGGGCGTTCCTGGACAAGCTGGCCACAATGGCGCCGGTGATCGGAACTGGACTGGGACTGACCGAAGCCGCTGGCTGGTGCACTTATGTTCTGGCGAGTACGGATGAGCGCGATTGCTCCGATCAGGAGGCGATTCTCGCGGGGCTTGGTGTGGATATGCCGATCTATCCATGCACAATTCGCCATCCCATGCGCGCCGATGGCTTCGCAGGCGATGAGCTGCTGACGGGAGAGATTGGACATATCTGCTTTTGCGGGCCGCAGAACTTTCTCGGCTATGTGAACGATCCCGAGGCGACCGCGAAGGCGATTTCGCGCGACGGCTTTTTGTACACCGGCGATCTTGGCTATAAGAACGCCGCGGGCTTGCATCTGACTGGGCGCGAGAAATGGGTGATCAAGTCGATGGGTCATCAGATTTTTCCCGGCGATGTGGAGCGGGATATCTGCGACTTGGCGGAGAAGGTCGCCAACTGCGTCGTGGTTGGCGTGGCGCATGAGGTTGTCTCCGAAGCGGTTGTGGCGTTGGTGGAGAAGAGAGCCGGAGTCGAAGTGAGCCGTCAGGAGCTGGATCGGCACGCGCGCGCTTTGCCGCCGTATATGCGGCCGCGCCATTGGATCATTCTCGAAGCAGGGAAGATGCCGCTGAATCGCGTGGTCAAGCCGGACTACGTGCGCGCCCAGCAGATGGCGCGCGAGGAGATTGCCGCGCTGCGGGAGCGCGGCGAATGGGATTGCGGATTGGTTACATAAAGCTTGCCTGTCAACTCCGGGTTTGTCCTTGTCAGAATTATTTATTCATCATCTGGTATTTCCGGCCGGTTTTGCCGGAAATGAAGTGCATCTACAAAACAGCGATTACAGCAGCCAATACAGGCGTTTTTCATTTGTTTGTCGAAGAATATTTTCTTCGACGACGAATTG
>JBEKDX010000147.1:0-7836 GCA_050014135.1 Occallatibacter sp. | reverse complement strand
TTTACATCTACACCATCGCCGGCGGCGCCACAACAACCTTCGGCGGCCTGGGCAACGCTGCCGCATGGGATCCCGACTCCGAGACGCTCTACATCACTGACAGCGCGGCTCTCAACACCGATGGCGTCACTGGCCACACCGACACGCTATACGTCTACAACGCGAACACCGGCGAGTCCATTTACAATCTATCGCCCAGCCCGCTTCAGAATCCGTTGCCTCCGGGCATCCTGCCGCCCAATTTACCGCCCAGTCCGATGCCAGCGAATGTGGCCATCTCCAGCACCGTGCAAAACCCCGCCATTATCGTCCCCGCCGTGGGCGCTTTCCTCAGAGGCTCGCCCACAACGGTGGACCACACCTGGTGCCCCACCGGCACGGTGGGAAACTACGCCAGCCTTTCCTTCTTTCCGCAGCCGGCTGGCGATGCGCTGGATGTGCAGACCGATGCGCTGTCCGCCACCACCGATGGCCAGCACATTCTGGGTGCCGCACTGACCGCCAGTGGATTCGAACTCAGCGACATCGGGGTCGCCGTTCCTTCAGCTGAAGCGCCAACAGGAATCGACACCCCGCTCCCTTGCCCGGAAGCCTCCAACGCTTCAGGAGTAGAAACCCTCTCGGCACTGCCCATCGCTCCCTGGCTCAATGCAACCCCGACACTCGATCCCGGTAAGGTCTCCGCAACCGCCGTCAACCGTGTCGTTCCATCGCCGCAATCCAATCTGGCCTTCATCACGTACACCGCGGTGGAAACCAATACCAACGCGCAGTTGCCTTACTACGTGCCTGTCAGCGGCGCCACTAGTTCCGACCCCAAGCCAGGCGCCGTCGGTTATCTCACGCTCGCCACGCAAAAGGGCGGCGTCGCGCCCATCGCACCGTTGGCCGGCGCCTTTACTCCTGACAGCACGCTCTTCTTCGTCTCCACGGCAGGCGACAATATGATCCACATCATCAGCATTCCCACCGTAATCAGCCCCGCGACGCCACCCGTCGACACCCAGCAGTTCAGCCCCAACCTCCCCGCCTGTACGCCGGTCTCCGCTGGCGGACTCGATGCCGGATGCACCTATCAGGGTTCGAATCCTGGCTCGGCCATCGTTCCGGCCACCACCATCGCCATCAAGCCGCGCGCCAACACATAGACTGATGCGCAACCAGACGCAAGCAAAGAAGGCCGGCCCTGCGCCGGCCTTTTCTGTTGGCAGATAGCCCGCAGATGCTGGGTGCCCCATCCTTGTGGTCCTGAGCAAAGTCGAAGGATCTGCTTATTGTCATCTGTCGCAAGGGTGGGAATCCATACACCTGATCCCCCACCCTTACAAGATAGAATCAAGAGATGATCAAGGGGATTTCCTTTCTTCGTCCCGTAGCCAGCCGGGCCGCTTATGACCGGCTGGCCAGCTTCTTTTCCGCGCTGGGATTTGCCTCCGGCAAAGGCTGGGATGAAGACCATAGCCACGGCGCAGCCTTCCTCGCCCCACTGGGCAATCTCGAATTCGTGGACGGAAAATTCCCTCCCACCGCCCAGGTGCTGGTCGAGGTGACGGCTCTGGACGCTGTGCATCAGGCCGCCGCGGCCTGGCTGCGCGCGCAAGACGGCGATGCGGCCCTCGAACGCCTCGGCGCAATCACGGAAACACATTGGAAGTCGCGCCTCTTCACCGTCGAGCCGGAGCCCGGTTTTGCGTTCTCCTTTTGGGCCTGGGCCGATCCCGTCCAAGGCAAGCCCGCAGCTGTCGAAGGCGATCTCTCCGCCGAGGGCATGAACTTCGCCGTCGTCGTCGCCCGCTGGAATGCGGTCATCACCGAGCGGCTGCTGGAAGGCGCGCTCGACGCCCTGCTACGCAGCGGCGCAAAGCGTGACCATATCGAGGTCGTTCGAGTTCCCGGCGCATGGGAGATTCCCTCCGCCGCCCGCACCATTGCCAGCCTGGGCCGCGTCGACGCCGTTATCACTCTTGGTTGTTTGTTGCGCGGCGAGACCGCCCACTACGAGGCCATCTATAATGAAGTGGCGCGCGGCATCGGCCAGTCGCAGCAAGAGACAGGCATTCCCCACAGCTTTGGCGTGCTCACCTGCGAAACCCTCGAGCAAGCCCTCAACCGCGCCGGAATCAAGTCTGGCAATAAGGGCTTTGAAGCCGCCGTCGCCGCCATCGAGATGGTCAGCCTCAGCCGCAAATTGAAGCAGGGTGGCGCAGCTTGACCGCCGGACAGCACAACACCTCTGGCCGCCGCAAATCCCGCGAGCTGGCCATGCAGATGCTCTATCAGGCCGACATCGGCAAGCAGACCCCCGACCAGGTCCGCGCCAACTTCTGGCTGGCCGCCGACGAGGTCGAGCCTGAGGTCCGCGGCTTTGCCGAGGACCTCTTTCGCGTTGCCGTCGCCCATCAGCAACAGATCGACGAGTTGCTCGTCTCTAACTCCAAGCACTGGCGCCTCGAGCGTATGCCCGCCGTAGACCGCAACCTGCTGCGCATGGCCGTCGGCGAAATGCTGGGCTTCAAGGGCACGCCCTTCCCCATCGTCATCAACGAGGCCCTCGAGATAGCCCGCCGCTTCTCCGCTCCCGAATCCATCAACTTCCTAAATGGAATGCTCGACGCAATCGCGAAAAGCTTGATCGGCAAGTGAACATCATCGGCAAGCCTCATTGGGCCGGTCAAGTATTCCGCTGGTTCGTCCCCGATGGTCTCGCGGCACCACCTCGCCTGAGAGAAGAACCAGCCTTCCCACCTGGCTGAGCAACGGATCAAGCTCAAAGTCCGCCTTCACCGGCTCGCCCGCCGCCGTCCGCGCACAGTACCAATCCCTGCCCAGCAGATCGCCGTTCCTATACCAGCTCCGGCAGGCAATCTCCGCCTTGTCGGAATCCAGATCGCACTGGTACCACAGATACCGATCACCTTTGCCCGTGCCCGCCAGGGCGAAGGCAGTGCCAGGAACCTTCGCCGGCCTCCGGTGTGCGTTGGCTGCGGCCAGTAACGGCTTGCGCACCTCGCGAATGCAACCCGCGTCCTGGAAGTTCTCAAACTGTGAGCCGCGGCTGAGCTTCATCACCGAGCTATCCGGTGGCTTGATCCAGATGGAACGCCGGCTGAAGCGCAACTGAATCTGCTTCCCGGCAAACTCCTTCGCCCCGGCAAACTTGCCCTCATGCAGGTAGCTGCTGCCTTCGCCCACCAGCGTCTGATCGCCCACCCGGAAGCAAAACGCGCTGGCTTGGTTGGCCAGCGCCGAGCAGCCCTCCCCGCAGGGAAGATAATCCGCCGCCGCCACCAGCGTCGCCGTCGAAAAGCTCTTGGCCGATCTCGCCGAAGCGTTCATGCTCAGCGCCACCCACACAACCACCGCCATCAGCGCCCATCGCCAACAGCATTTCCTGGCGTCACAAATGCCCTTGAATTGGATCGAATTGAATGATTGCATCATGCGATTAAAGTTACTACTCTCCATTCCCCTCCCGCAAACGCGCGCCGGAATCAGCAGCAGATACACCAGTTTTTCCTTCGGTGCTCCCCAGCCTCGAATTTCCCGCTCAAACTCCCCGCTTCCTCCCCAGTCCTGTTATTCTGAGCAGGTGATTCCGCGCGCGCCACAAATAGCATCTGGGATGGCCTTGCTTCTGGCCCTCTCTCTCACCGCCTGCCACAAAGAAGAGCAAGCCGTAGTCGTTGTCGCTCAAAATGCCGTCAATGCCGAGCATCAGGCCCAGGCCGCCGCACAGCTGAACGCTTCTGAACTCGACCAGCAGCGCGCCGCATTGGCCCTGATCCCGCTGCCCACCAAAAGCATGTATGTGGACGTGCATGAGCCGGGCGCCTGGGTCAATCCCTTTCTCTCCGTCGACGCCGACTCCCTCAACCTGCGCATCACCCTCGCCGATGCCAACCCCAGCACCGTCGGCCAGGGCACCATGCTCCGCCCCGAAGCCGCCCGCCGCCAGGAACTGCAATTGCGCCTCGCCGACCTGACCAAAGCCCTCATCGCCCTGCCTCCCGGCGCATGGCGTTATGGCCGCGTCATCGCCATCGCAGAGTCCCCTCAGGCCGCCAAGAAAGATCGTCCCAAGCTCCGCCGCAATCTCGAAGCCGCCATCCGGCAGCTCAACGACCTAGGCATCGTCGTCGAAGAGTGGCCCACACGCTAGAAGACTATCTCCGAAATCCATGACTCAACTATCGCTGTCATTTTGAGCGAACCGGGGTCCCCAGCGATTCGTCCGAACAATATGCGTCCCTGCCTCGGACCGCCCAGCAACAACTCCGTTCCCAGACAAATCGGCGCTTTTCAGAATCAACACGGTCGTTGGTAAGCAATCCAAGCTGAACGAGCGCATTGGCCTGTTGTCGATCCATCGCTGCAACTGCGGCTATTTGTTGGCGGTCTGATTTGGCAGCTTAGCCCGTTTCGCTACTTTGTGCTGGATCTGCTCTTCGGACAGAATGGGTGCGAAATCTTCCATCTCAAAGACCTGGCGGATTTCGACTTCGTAGTCGCCGCCGGGGTTGCAATTGGGGGCGCGCTTGACCCACTCGATGGCCTCTTCGAGGGACTTGACCTGCAAGATCGAGAAGCCTGCGATGAGCTCCTTTGCCTCGGTGAATGGGCCGTCGATGACGGTTCGAGAGTTGCCGGAGAATTTGACGCGCGCGCCTTTGGAGCTGGGATGGAGACCATCGAGGGCGAGCAGGACGCCAGCCTTCGAGAGCTCTTCGTTGTATTTGCCCATCTCCAGCAGCAGCTCGGGATCGGGGAGGGCGCCTTCTTTTTCTGCCTCTGGGGTCGATTTGACGATGACCATGAATCGCATTGTGAAATCTCCTTTGGGTTGCCAGTTCGAGGGTTACTGGTTGGGTGGCTTGTTTTCGGGTTGAGCGATTTGTTGGCTATCCCGCTTTCACCCTATAGTCGAACAGCCAGACCGGAATTCGACAAATCGTCCAAAAGAATTTTCTTCTTAATCTTTACTTCTGGTAAAATGTAAAGAGAGGGGAGTGTCGTCTCATGGAAGCTACGCTCAGCAGCAAAGGGCAAGCAACGATCCCCAAGGCGGTTCGCGAGCGCCTGCAAATCAAGCCAGGGGACCGTTTCAAATTCTTCTTCCACCCGGACGGCGTGATCCTTCTGCCCAGGATTCCAACCGCCAGGCTCAAGGGCATGATTCCAAAGCCGGCCCAACCGGTATCTCTTGAAGAAATCAATCGGGCGATTGCGAAAGGCGCAACAGAAAGATTCCGGCGAAGAAAATGATCGGCCTCGATACCAACGTCCTGCTGCGCTACCTCGCGCAAGACGAACCAGCGCACTCCCCTCGCGCAACGGAGATCATCGAACGGCGCTTGACCGAACAAGAACCGGGCTTCGTCAGCCTGGTGAGCATCCTTGAAGTTGCATGGGTTCTCAAAAGCCTCTTCAAGCGTTCCCGGCAGGAGATTGCGAACGATATCGAAATGCTGTTAGCGGCGGATACACTCGAGGTTCAGAATGAACAAGAGGTCTATACCGCCGTTGTTTCGCTTCGCAATGGAATCGGAACATTCGAAGACGCCTTGATCGGCGCCCTCGGCGTCTGGAGAGGCTGTTCGGCAACCTTGACGTTCGATGAAGATGCCGCAAAACGGCTGCACGGCTTTCAACTGGCCTGATTGATTAAAAGGCGCCATGTGGCGCCCGCCTTCACCGTGATGCTGCGCACCGACAGCGAAGGCGGCGCAGGTTAATACGGTCGTTGGAGGTCTTGCCATGACAGATCAAGTTGCTGAGGTGCTCCGCGATCGAATCCCATACATTCTGTTTGGTACAGTTTTCCTGTTTATCGGATTGTGCGTCTGCGGCATCGCCGCGATGCGGCGCAGAAGCGGGGAAAAAATTTCCCCCTGGCTCGGAATCTGGAGTGCGATTGAGGGAACCGAATACCTGTTTGGTTCGTTGGCTGACCTCGGACTCTTGCCGAATTGGCTCTTGGCCACTCTTCCATACGTGGGCAATGTCTTGTCGTTCTCTGTCGTGGTGATTGCGTTGCTGGTCTTTCTCGATCTAAGCCAAGACAAACTGCGGCTCTTTTTTCAAGGAGCGATTGTTGCGGGCCTCGCGATTGCCGTGGCAGGCGTTGCCCTTTTCTTATTGACCGGCTCTTCGTTCAAGATCATGCCATTCAATCATCTCCTCGCAGCCATTTCGATCACAGTCCTGGCAATCGTCGTCGCTGTGCCAAAACTCAGCCGGAGATTCCTCGTCCTGACCAACCGCACTGTCCTTTCTATAGGCATCCTTGTTTTCGCTTTAGAGGCGGTTTATGGCAACTTGTCGCTTCCACTGAGGCTCCCGAGTCCGCCCGAGATTCTGGACCCGCTGGGGTTTGCTGTCCTCCTGTTTTGCTATGGATATGTTGCCGTGCAGAGCTTGGAGAAGAGCTCGTCACCGTCCGCAAGGTTGATCGCCTAGGCGGCGGTGGCCCCGATTCCTCTGTCCTTTCCAAACTAAAACGAGGGTGCCCCCGGTCCCTCGCATTTGGGACCGGGGATGGAAGCGCCATTGGACATTCCTTATTCCAACCCCCGAATCCGTTCCCGCAAAAACCGCCGCTCCGGTTCCTGTTGGGTCAGCGCCAGAGCTTTCTCATAAGAAGCCCGAGCCTCATCCGTCCTGCCCAGCCTGCGGCACATATCCGCGCGGGCGGAATGCGCCAGGTAGTAATTCGCCAATTCGCCATCTTCCAACACCGCTTCGATATGCGCCAAGCCGGCCTCGGGGCCATCGCGCATTGCAATGGCCACGGCGCGATTCAGCTGCACCACCGGCGAAGGCTGAATTCGCGCCAATTGGTCGTAAAGCGCAACAATCTGCCGCCAGTCGGTCGCAGCGACCGATTCTGCCTCCGCATGAACGGCCGCAATTGCAGCCTGCAGTGTGTAAGCGCCGAAGCGGCGGGAGTTCAGGGCTTTCTTGAGCAATGCCACTCCCTCCGCGATCTGCTCCCGGTTCCACAGCGAACGGTCTTGGTTCTCCAGCAAAATCAGCTCTCCGGTCGGAGAGCTTCTCGCGGCGCGTCGGGATTCCTGGAGCAACATCAGGGCAAGCAGCCCAATGACCTCCGGCTCTGGCTCCGGATTTCGCTGAAGCACGGTCAGCAACCGCCCCAGTCGAATCGCCTCGCCGGTTAGCTCGGCCCGCGTTACCTCCGCTCCCGCCGCAGCCGAATAACCCTCGTTAAAGACGAGATAGATGACCTGAAGCACAGTGCCCAGTCGCTCCGGCAATTCCTCGGGCGTCGGCACCTCGTACGGAATCCGTGTCTCTCGAATTTTTGCCTTGGCACGCACAATGCGTTGCGCCAGCGTACGCGGAGTCGTGAGGAAGGCCTTCGCGATCTCCTCGGTGGTCAGCCCGCAAACCTCGCGCAAGGTGAGCGCAACGTGCGCCTCCGGCGCAAGAGACGGATGACAGCAGGTAAAAATCAGGCGCAGGCGATCGTCCTCAAGGCTGTCGTCCTCCTTGGACGTTTGCGCCGAACTGCCTTGCGCTTCGAGATATCGCACCAGCTCGTCTTGCGACGCATCCCATCTCGCCCGTCGACGCAGAGTATCAATGGCTTTGAATCGGGCCGTTGAAATCAACCATGGTCGCGGGTTGCCGGGTACTCCACTCGTCGGCCACAGGCTCAGCGCAGCCGCAAAGGCTTCGTGCATCGCCTCCTCGGCAAGATCAAAATCACCGAGCAAGCGGATCAGAGTTGCCAGGATTCGTCCCGACTCCACGCGATAAAGGGAGTCGAGCAATTCGCGTATCTGCTCGGTGGAACGCTCGGACATGACGACGACCATA
>JBEKDX010000146.1:0-7874 GCA_050014135.1 Occallatibacter sp. | reverse complement strand
CAAATACTGCTCTCATACTCGCTCGTTACGCATTGCGTGTCAACAACTGCTTTCTCACTACCTGATCTAAAGCGATGAAATATCAACTAAAGTCATGCAATTTTCAACTAAAACATATTATCTTTGACTGCAAATAACCATCCCCCTACAGATTAAACAGCTCCCGCAGCCTGCGCGTCTGGTTGCGGCTGACGGGAATCTCCGTTTGCTTCTTGTCGTTCATGCGTAACTGGTAACTGGACTTGAACCATGGCACCACCTCGCGGATGTGGTTGATGTTGACCACGAAGCCGCGATGGGCGCGCCAGAAGACGGCCGGGTCGAGTTGATCGAGCAGCTCCTCCAGCGTGCGGCACTTCGAGCAGCCCTCGAAGCTCTGTGTCACCACGCGGATCACGCCCTCGTCGATGGCTGCGTAACAGATCTCCGCCTGGTCGATCAACAGCAGCCGGCTCTGCGCCTGAACGATTAATTTAGCGGGCTGCGTCGCGCGCGCGCCCTGCGGTTGCTTCAGCAAGCGCAGCAGCGCCCCGAGCTGCGACTCGACTGGCGACTCCGGCTGCGGTCCGGCCGCGCCATTCGTCGAGTTGCCCGCCAGCCTCCCCCGCACCCGCTCAACCGCCTGCTCGACGCGTGCGGCATCGAAGGGCTTCAGCAGGTAATCGACCGCGTTCACGTCAAAGGCGCGCACAGCGTACTGATCATAGGCCGTAGCAAAGACCACCTGCGGTGGGGCCAACTGCGCCTTCGGCGCGGTATTTCCGTTCGCCTTGTTCCGGCGCTCCATCAGCCGCTCAATCACCGCAAAGCCGTCCAGCCCTGGCATTTGCACATCGAGGAAAACCATGTCGGGATGGTGCTCCTCGATCAGATCCACCGCCTCGATGCCGTTAGCTCCTTGCGCCACCACCTCGACGCCACCCACCTGGTCAAGTAAATAGGCAAGCTCCTCGCGAGCCAATTGTTCGTCGTCGATGATGAGCGCGGTGAGCGGCAATCCTGATTCCCTATTGACCATGACGTTCCCAGAATACAGCCGGAGCGGCCATGGGGTATCGGTCAGCAAGCGCGAGCAAATCTTTATCTCCGGTGATCAGGTAGTCGGCTTGCGCTGCTCGCAAGGTTCCCAAAACGAGTTGATCGGCCTGGTCCCGCAGCGATTCATCCAATTCTGCGTCGGGCGTGACGATGTCGGCCAAAAACACGAAGCTCTCCGCAAGATCGCGGATTTCAGAAGAAGTCAGCGAGATGCGCTTGAGCCGCGGCAGCACCCGCGCCATTTCATCCAAGATGTAATGCGACAGCACCAGATTAACCCCGCCCTGCCGCCACGCGCTCAGGATGCGTCCGGGAATGCTGCCCGGATAAGCCAGTCCTGACACCAGGACATTGGTGTCTAAAACCACCCGCAACCCCGCCATCAGCTCTGCCGTTCCTGCGCGATTGCCGCATCAATCTCTGCCATGCCCTCGCCGGCTGGAATCTCCGCATAAGACGCGGCTACCCGGTTGCTTAACTGCTCAAATCGATCCCGCATACTACGAATGCGCTCGAATAGATCGGCGCCAACCAGTGCCGCAACAGGTTTGCCATCCTTGCTGACCAGAATGCTGTCATTCCGATACTGCACTTGATTAAGCATCTCTCCCAGGTTCTGGCGAAAATTGACGGCGCTCACTTCGGTAATCATCGAGGTCTCCTGTCATACTGACCATTATGATCATTATGGTCCAAGTCGAGAACTCTGTCGAGATCGATGCGAACCTCTAGGCAAGCTCCTCGCGAGCCAGTTGTTCGTCATCGATCATGAGCGCGGTAATCTGATCCCGCACAATCAATCTGGCTCGCGCAGGCCGAAGGCAATTGGCCCCACCGCAGGTGGCTACTCGCCTATCGCCCGTAGCCGCGTCGGCAGATGATCCTCGGCCAGCTCATGGCCGCAGCGGGTGCAGAATTGGTCGGTCGAGCGCACCGTGCGGAAGCAATGTCCGCAACTGGCGGAGAGCCGGTAGTCGCACTGCGGACAGAAGTGGAAGTCGCCCTGCACATGTGTTCCGCAGGCCGGGCAGAGCGAGACCTCCGGCTGGCGCAGCAGGAAGTAAAGCACCGCGCCAATGCCGCCCGGCATCACCAGGCAGATCGCCATCCAGAAGCGCGCGCTCATCGCACGCCGCGGCGCGTCCTTGCTGACGAAGCCTACCATTAGGAAATAAAGCGATGCCAGCAAGCCAAAGGAGATGTTGAAGTAGATGCGGAAGCCAAGCGGCGGGGCGTGATGCTGCTGCTCCGGCAAAACCGCCCAGAAATAGTACTCCACCAGCACAAAGGCCGCGACCGCGGCCACGATGGACCACACCGGTATCAGGCGTTCATCTTCGTTCACGGTAATCGATTCTGGATTTCGCATAGGCAAACCCTCGCTCCGAGGGGCATTCAGGAGTTCAAGCTGTGCTTGGGCTCTTGATCAATGGACGGGGAAGCCAATCGGGAAGTTGCGGAGATTCGCTGGCAAATTGCGCGTGGGGGATTCTGAGAGTCCGAGGACTGACTTGCAGCATCAGGGCCGACGTCGCAGCCAGCCAGCCAGCACCGCCGAGGCCAGCACCGCCGCGCTCAAGAAAACGACCCATATGCTCAGTTGGCCCAGCAGGCCGGTCAGGTGCTCTTCTTCAATCAAGGTATCGGCGATCCACCAGACCAGCGGACCCAGCGCCAGAACCACCACCAGCGCAGCGGCCAGCGCCACGGCCCGGCAGCGCTGCCGCCCGGCCTTCTGTTCCTGCATCACGCCTTGCGAGGCAATCACCACGCGGCGGGTCCGATAAGCCACGGAGCACTCCCGGTCGGCCTGTTTTCCGGCCAGAGCCGAAATCAGATCACCTCGCGAATCCGTGCTGTTGGAGAGTTTCATATCGTACTCATCATCGTATCCGCAATCGCTGGTCCCGCCAAAGGCGCTGTTGGCCGCACCGCAGGTGCTGTCAGCTTGGGTTTGATTGCATCCAATCCGCGGTATAGTCTTGATTTCACAGTAGAAAGAGGCGCTCTTGTCACTTTTGCGATCTCTTCGAGCGACATCTCTTCATGGAAGCGCAGCACCAGAACCTCGCGGTAGAGCGTGTCCAGCTTGAGCAGCGCCCCGGCTATCCGCTCCCGATCCTCCAGATTGGCAAAGCGGTCAAACGGAGTCGGGTCATCGCCGGCGACTTCGAAGCTCATCGGCCGGTCATCCTCGTCGCCCGCCTCAAAGAGCGCGTCCAGGCTAGACATCGTCTTTTTGCGCTTTTGGTCGATCACCAGGTTGCGCGCGATGGTAAACAGCCAGGTGTCGAAGCGCGCCTTGCCGTTATACTGCGCTCCGCGCACCAGAACCCGCATCCAGACCTCCTGGAAGAAATCCTCGGCCTGATCGCGATTCCCTGTCAAATAAAGCAGATAGCGCATTAGCCGGTGCTGGTAACGCGTGATCAGCTGGTCCAGCAACCCGGCATCCTGGCGCTTCAGCCCGGCGGATATGGCAAGACTCTCCTCGCGCACCTGTTCATCAGCGATAGTAGCGGAGCGCGAACCGAAGAAGGGGCTAACAAAGGCAATTGTACTCATCTCATTTGATTAGACGTGAAAGTTGGCCCGGAGTTCCGTGGAAAACGTCAAGAGTCTGAATTCTGCGCGCAAAAAAGTAACCGGCGTCCACTTTAGCGCGTAGAATGCGCAGAAACGGACGCCGGCGGAACCAGAACGGGAACTCAGCTATTCCGGCTGAGGGCCAATCGCGTAGTCAGACGCAAAGCTGCTCAAGGACGCTCCACCGTTGCCGCCCGAAAGCGACACTGTGATAGTGGTCTGAAGCGTCTGGGCAGGCGTGATGGTAACCGAATCACGCTGCTTGATGGTGCATGCGTCCGCGCAGATTTCGTAGACTTCGAGAGTGCCCGTAGTGCTGGTCATCGTCGTTGTTTCCTGCACAGTTACACTCCCGATGATGCCTGAAACCTGCGATTGTCCGAGATCAAGTGTGAGAACGCCGGAATCGGGCACTGGTGACGCGCCCGGATAATAAGGCGTAGCTTTGTAGCCGATCACGGATTGCTCGGATTGCCCGGCGGCAACTTTCCAGGGCGCTGTGAAATTAAGCCCCGGAAAGAGCGTGGCGGTTGGTAGCAGGATTGGAGTTACGATAATGTCGGCCGGAGAAACGCCGACCGTGGATGTGGGCCCATAGGTGAAATTGTTGTAGAGGGCGTTGTCGAAGATGCATCCGCCAGCGCCGAGTGCGATGTAACTTGCCAGCGTGCCCCGAACACAGGCGGGCGTAGCATTGGCAAACGGGGGAAGGGCAAGCAGCAGCGTGAATGCTGCCGCGAGAAGGAATTTTGCTTTCATGGTTGATTTACCTCGGGGGATGAGATGAACAACTGGCGCAAACATTAGCTCAAATTCTGAATTGCTGTCAACAAATAATTTCCAGGTTCAAGCGCATCATAGGCAACCCAAAGAAAATCATGCGGCTTCTCTTCCAACCGGTGAACAATCTGCGGGGGCGGATGCACCATTTCAACAGGCGTACTTTGTCTGGAGAAGTGAGGGGCAATCCACTTTGTTCGCTCCCGATCAAGCGAAGGCTTTTTTAGCCACACGCAGCGCCTCTTCGACCGCCTTAGCAGCGCGACGCTCGCTGGATTCAACACTCTGGTAGTAAAAGATACCCAGCAAATGGCCGCGCCTCTGCACCGGGGTCATCGCCTCCCAGCCCTTGCGTGCCAGCGGCTGCCGCCGGAAGGCCGCTTCGAGAATCGGAGGCGTCTCCGTCTCTCCCTCCAAAGTGAGCAGCAGCCGCACGGCCATCTGATCGGCGCGCTTCCTTCGACTCTCCGCGCTCTTCGGCTCCGTGACCCAATCGCCGATCTCCTTGCGGCAAGAGCAGCTCAGTCCGGCAAACCATTTGGGCAGCCGACGGTCGCCCTTCAACGCCCGCGCCAGCTCCGGCGGAGTCATCACCTCGCGCTCCTCCAAGTCCGGCTCAAGCCGAATCCGCACCTGCGAGCCAACCGTAGCCCGCGCCGCCACCAGCATCTTCTTGTTTACCAGTAAAAAATAGCCATCCCCGCAAGAAAAAGCAAAGAGCGAGCTCCGAAAGGCGAATCCGCCAGTTTTGTCTTTGAACGGCAGCAACTCCCCGCGCACACGCAACCTCCTTCGCTCCGGCCAAGCCTTGATTGGGTCAAACGGCAGACGCGCAATCACCCAGCCGAGGCTATTCCGCAGCGGCTCCAGCACTGCGGTAAAGGTTTTCGCTCGAGAGGGTCTCATCGGCCTCCTTCGTATCACGGATCAAATCTTTGATGTCCCCGTCGCAACCAACGCCAGCGAAGTCGAAGGCCTCACTCTTTTGGACGACCGAAGAACAAAATGTAGCCGTCAGGGTCCGAAATCTCGAAACCGCGCAAACCGTCGTGTGTGTCCTCGAGCGGTGCGCTGAATGATGCGCCATGATCGGCAAATTCGGCGGCAAGCGCATCCGGGTCCGGCGCATAGACAAAGGAGTCCCATCGCATGTAATGATGACGCCTGTGGTTTGGGAGTGGCGATACATCCTTGTCGGATTTGACGAAAATTTGCGCTCCCTCGCGACCAATAATGGCGAAGAAAGGAGCCTCATCCGGCGCACGGAATCTCGTCTCAAAACCAAGCTTGTCGCAGTAGAAGGCAATGGTTTGATCGACGTCGCTGACGATGAAGCATGGCGAAATCGCATTGGTACTGGCTCGTGGCATAAAGATGGACCCCCCTCCCTGCCGATCAATCCCAGAATATCCGTACCCAAGATATTCGCGATATGCGCGAACGCCCGTATCGGGTGCATACTCCTGGTCGGACTCCCTTTCAATCTGCCGGCCATCCCATACGAAATCAGGGATGTCACCATAGTAAGCAATGCTCAATTGCCCTGATCTATCTGAAATGCACTGCCGGCATAACTCAACGGTTGCCAACAAGCCAATGTGTTGGTGCTTCTCTCTATCTGGCTATCATATCCAGCATGGCTTTCACGTCCGCGGCGTGAGCGCCGTCCGGTTCAAGTGAGAGATACTTTTCAAGCGCCTCTCGCATCTCCGCGGGGCCTGCGACTTTGCCTTTGCTGTCGATTGGCGCATCTGCAAAGAGCACGGAACCGAGGATGAACCAGGCATTGGCCCTGGCGGGATCCGCTTGTAGGCACTTGCGGCAGGCCGCGGGCGCGTCCTTGGTATTGCCTTGGTTATAGAGCACGGCGCAGACGTTGAAGTAAGCCGCGCCCGCATTGGCTGCGAATTCGGCCGCGTAGTTATAGGTATCAATCGCCTCCGTTGTGCGGCGCAGCTTGAGCAATGCATTGCCCCGGCCAATGTAGATCTTCGACAAGCCGTCCTTCCAGCCGCCCATCGCTTGACCCTCCGCGGGCTTTTCCTGCTCCGCCGCAATCAGGGCGCGGTCATAGGTCGCCAAAGCCCCATCCGAAGAGCCGGAGTATAACTGCGCATTCCCCAGGAAATACAGATTCTGAGAGGTTGCCTTCAGGCTCACCAGTTGCTGCGCGTTGGCTACGGCGCCGGGCCAATCCTTGGCTAGCATAGCTTGGTTGTAGGATGCTTTCAGTGCTTCCGCATCTTGCGCGCTCGCGCTCGGCGGGGCTTGCGCTGCAACCGGCATGGCGGTCCAGAAAAGCAAGCAAGCGGTCGTGAACATTGGAAAGGACCGGCGCATCGAATACCTCCGTTCAGTTTTGCATTCACCCCGAGACTATTGATCCGGCAACTAAATCCTGTCTGGGTGCCCCATCCATTCCCGCGTTCTTTGCGGGAATGGATGAAATAGAATGACACTCTTTTCTTGCCGGATCAATGCCGGATCAATAGGACTCCAGCTCTTGCACCGGCTCCGTCCACTGTTCTCCGCAGCTTTCGCAAAGCCACGTATTGACCGGATCGGCACTTTCAAGCACTGGCTCTTCGGCGCCGCACTTCGGGCACACCGGCAGCTCGAATTCCTCCGCAGGCGTCTTCGACAGCTCGACAATCTCCTGCGGAATCGGCCTTGCCGCAACCTCGCGCGCCTGCTCGAGCTGATCGGCGGCTACCAGTATCCGAGGATTGCTGATCTCGCGCGCAACACGGTAGCCCTGGCCTTCAATCCAGCTCTCGATTCCGGCCTGCTTCAGAGCTGTGCGGAGCTGCCAAACCTGCTCCGCGTCCTCGCACTCGCAGAGCAGCGTCTTCCAGGTGTATTCGTGGGGCTGATCGTCCTGCTCCGGCTCGTCGCCGTCCGCCGGCAAGTCCGCATCGCCCTCCCAGCCTGCATCCGCCAGCGGCTCGGGAATCTTTTGCTCTTCGCTGGCCGCGCGCTCCCGGCTCAATCCGCGCTTCTTCATCTCGTCGCGCAGAACCTGTTGCGCTACCTCGGTCAAATCGCCGATAGCATCGTCCAGCTCCAACAATTCCACGTCGCCCATCTCTGCGTAGAGTTGAGTGAGCCTCTGCCAGTCCTCGATTGGGTTTCTCTGCATCTCTAGCAGTATAAAAGCAGCTTTCAGCTGACAGCTATCATTATTTTGCTGTTAGAGGTTAGCTGTGTGCTGTTAGCTGTTTAGGGCGAGCGCCGTGCCACACCCCTGAAATAACCAAACATCTTGGGTACCCCATGACGCGCAAGCGCCGGCTGGCCGCACCGCAGGTGCTTGCAGATTATTTCCCTCCCGAAGCGCACAATAAAAGCATGAATCAAGTCCACAGCCGCCGGGCTTTTCCAGGTCCCTGGTCCCTTGGTTCCCTATTCCCTGTTTTTTCGCACCCCCCCACCCCCTCCCCCTGTGGAAAACTCTTTCAGGGTTGCCTCAT
>JBEKDX010000145.1:0-14628 GCA_050014135.1 Occallatibacter sp. | reverse complement strand
CGATGGGGCTTCGCACCGCGCCGCCGCGCTGGAAGAGCTGCTGCTGCTGTGGACCGCGAACCGCAATGAAGCCTTTCAGCCCTTCGGGGAGCTATTCGAAGAGAAGACGCTGGCCGAAAAGACGGTTTACCGGCAGGTGACCGGGCAGTTTCCGGAATACTTTGCGACGCGGCCGCTGATCCCGCTGCCGGGCGCAAAGCCGATGAACCTGCTGGAGCTTTTGCGAGCGCCGGCGGTGAGCGCGCCGCGTTCTCTGGCAGACCAACTGGCGCTGATTCGCAAACTGTGGAGGCCGTTGCTGGGCGAGAGTCTGGAACATTTCTTGCTGATGGCCGCCGAGATTCTGCGCGAGGAAGAGCTGGCGATCTGGATGCAGTTCAACCCTCCGGGACAGGGCCGGGGCGGTAAACAGCATGGGACGGGAATAGTCGCCACCGCAGAGGTGCCGGTTTTTGGCGATCCGGCACACGAGTACGAGAAATTCTCGCCTGACACTGCCTGGATGCCCACCGCAGTGCTGATCGCCAAGAGCACCTATGTATGGCTGGCGCAGATGAGCAGGCAATACGGGCGCAGAATCGCGCGGCTTGACGAGATTCCCGACGAGGAGTTGGCCACACTGGCGCGGCGGGGGCTGAATTCGCTGTGGCTGATTGGCGTGTGGGAGCGCAGCCGCGCCTCGAAGACCATCAAGCAGTTGTGCGGCAATTCGGACGCTGTGGCTTCGGCTTATTCGCTCTTTGACTACACGATTGCCGAAGATCTGGGCGGCGAAGCGGCGTACATCAATCTGCGCGACCGCGCCTACCGGCAGGGAATCCGGCTGGCGAGCGACATGGTGCCGAATCACATGGGCATCGATTCGCCGTGGGTTGTCGAGCATCCGGATTGGTTTATGAGCCGGCCTGAACCGCCTTATCCGGCTTATAGCTTCAATGGTCCCGACCTCTCGCAGGACGGGCGCGTGGAGATCAAGATCGATGACCACTACTTCGAGCAGTCGGACGCCGCAGTGGTCTTCCGCCGCCGCGACCGCCAAAGCGGCGAGACTCGCTACATCTATCACGGCAATGACGGCACCAGCTTTCCCTGGAACGACACGGCGCAGCTTGACTACCTGAATCCCGCGGTGCGCGAGCAGGTGATCCAGACGATTTTGCGAGTGGCGCGGCTGTTTCCGGTGATTCGTTTCGATGCCGCGATGACGCTGGCCAAGCGGCACTTTCACCGGCTGTGGTTTCCGGGGCCGGGATCAAGCGGGGCGATACCTTCGCGCGCCGAATACGGCATGACCCAGGCCGAGTTTGACCGCTGTATGCCGCATGAGTTCTGGCGGGAGGTGGTGGATCGCGTGGCTGCCGAGGTTCCGGGCACGCTGCTGCTGGCCGAGGCCTTCTGGCTGATGGAGGGCTACTTTGTCCGCACGCTGGGGATGCACCGCGTTTATAACAGCGCCTTCATGGTGATGTTGCGCGACGAGCAGAACGCGAAGTACCGCTCGGTGATCAAAAATACGCTGGAGTTCGATCCGGACATCATGAAGCGATACGTGAACTTCATGAGCAATCCCGATGAACGCACGGCCATTGACCAGTTTGGCAAGGGCGACAAGTGCTTTGGCGTGGCGGCGATGATGGCCACGCTGCCCGGCCTGCCGATGTTCGGCCATGGGCAGATCGAGGGCTTCACCGAGAAGTACGGCATGGAGTATCAGCGGCCCCGCTACGACGAGAGCGCCGACCACTGGCTGGTGGAGCGCCATGAACGCGAGATTGCGCCGTTGTTGCAGCGCCGCTGGCTCTTTGCAGAAAGTGGCAACTTCCTGCTCTACGACTTTTACCATGAAAGCGGCACGGTGGACGAAAATGTCTTTGCCTACTCGAACCGCAAAGGGAGCGAGCGCGCCCTGGTGGTCTTCAACAATCGCTACGGCCAGACGCGCGGGACGATCGATTACTCGGCGGCCTACGCCGACAAGGGAGCGGGGCAACTGCGCCAGCAGCGAATCAGCGGAGGGCTGGGCCTGAGCGGCAACTCCGCCGTTACTCTGGCCTGGCGCGATTCGCTTACCGGCCTGGAATACCTGCGCCGGGCGAGTGATTTGGCACAACAGGGATTGACTCTCGATCTGTATGCCTACCAGTGCCACGTGTTTCTCGATTGGCGCGAACTGTATTCGACAGAAGCCCAGCCCTGGGACCGGCTCAGCGATCAGCTCGGCGGGCGCGGTGTGGCGAATCTGGACGACGCGCTGGTGAATATGGAGCTGCGGCCAGTGCATGACGCGCTGAGTCAACTGCTCGATCCGGGGGTGGTGCGGCTCTTCGCTGATCTGGCCGAGCATCCGCGCACGCTGGCGGCTGGAATCGACCGGGAGATCGAGGCGCAGCGCTCGGAATTTTTCGAGACGGCCTGGGTGTGCTGCGAGAAGTTCCTTAGAGTTGCGCAGAAGGCCTATCTCGCGCGACTCGGCAGTGGGGCCGAAGGCGTCCATCCGGCCAATCCCGGATTGCTGCGCACGGCCTATCGCGAGCGGTTGCGCGCGGCGATGCGCATTCCGGCGGTTGAAGCGCTCTTCCCGGCTCCGTGGACGGTGGCTGCCCGCAGTGTGCTTCCTAGCCCCAGCCCGCAGTTGACCGCGACAGAGATGTGGGGTCCGGTGCTAGGCTGGTGCGCATTGGAGTTGCTGGCGGAATCCATTGATGCGGAAGAGCCGGAGCGCCTGGCGCTCGACCTATTTGACCGCCTGCGGCTGCGCGAGCCTTTCGCTCAGGCCTTTGCCAAACTCGGCTTTGAAGGCGAGGGAGGCTGGCGCGTTGCCGCGCGCGTCAAAGTCGGTCTGTTGACAGGAGCCGGTGTCGGCAGGCCGCAGGAGGAAGACGCGCTTGAGACGGCTGCGGCAAACGGCGAACGGGCCACGCTCTGGCCTGCCTTGTGGGCTGACGCGGATGTGCGCTGGCTGAGCGGCGTGCATCAGGCGGAGGGCCACGACTACCTGGTCCGCGAGCTTTACGAGGAGCTGCTCTGGTGGTTGCTGATGCCGTCACTGCTGCGCCTGGCGGGCGAAGCCGCTCCTAGCCGCGCTGCGGTCGAGGCGATGAGCTGGATGATTGAGGAGGCTTTGGCGACCGCGGAGGCTGCCGGTTATCGCGTGGATTTGCTGGATGGTTCGTCGGAGCTGAAGGTTGCCAGCGATGAGGCTGTTTCCGTGGCCGGTTCCAGCGCGGAAGCAGAGGTGGAGGCGGATGCCTTGCCCTCGGAGCTTCCAGAGCCGCCGGAGCCTGAGATTGAATCACCGCTTGCCGGTCCGGCAGAGCCAGCGTAGGGCAGTTTTGCCGTTACAGCAGTGCGGGCTTCGTGGTTGCCCACCCATGCGACAAAATGGCAAAAAGCTGATCCTTCGATTTCGCTCAGGATCGCAAGGGTGGGGGCACCCACGATCTTGCGCGGCGGCTATTCTGTTGTATTTTCATGGTGTCTGGGCGAGTATCACAATCCGGTGTGACGCAAGGCACAGCCCAAGGCGCCCTTCAAGTGGCAATCTCCTTGCGGACAGTTCTAGGGTGAAGCTTCCGTGAATTGCGCTGAAAGCAAAGGCGCAAGCCCTACATTGCGGGGAATGCGGAGCTTCGTGGGCGAACGCTCTATTTCTATCTCCTTTTACCCCAGGAACATAGTCCAGAAGTGAGTAGGCTGGTCTATGTCACCCTCTCCATTCCGTCACTTCACATTGTGCGCGCGGCCGGTGTGTGCCATTTTTCAAAGGCCGCAAGCGGAGTCGCGTCCCGCAGGTCTCATCTTCAAAATCAAATTTGTCTAATAGCGGAGGAATTATGCCGAGTGTCGCCAATGAAGAGCTGAATGCCGATGAGAAGCTGGTGATCGACCATGCGATCACCGAGCACATGGGCCGCCCTGGATCGCTGCTGGGGATTCTGGAGTCGGTGCAAGCGGCCAACGCGCACAAGTTCCTTTCGATGGAGACGTTGCGCTATATAGCGGATGAAACCGGGATTCCTCCGTCCAGAATCTACAGCGCCGTGACTTTCTATGCGCTTTTCAATCTGGAAGCGCAAGGCGGCAACGTGGTTTCAGTCTGCCGAGGAACGGCCTGCCACACGCGCGGCTCGCGCTCCTTGATGGAAAGGCTCTGCCTGGAACTGGGACTGAGCAAGCGCGAACTGGGCGATAAGCCGAAGGTCGACAAAGTGGCGCTGACCACGCCGGACTGCAAGTTCACCATTCGCACCGTGGCCTGCCTGGGCCAGTGCGCGCTGGCGCCGGTGGTCGAGTTGAATCACCACATTCTGGGCCATGTGAATGAGCGCACGCTCTTGCGCGAAGTGAAGGCAATGTCTGAGGGGAGGGCATAATGCCGCGAATTCTGGATATAGGCGCATTCAACGCGGTGCGTGAATCGGGGCTTTCCAAGCTGACTCCGTTGATTCCGCGCGTCGCGGTGGGAATGGGTTCCTGCGGCGGCGGCAATGGCGCCGAAGAGGTCTTCCACGCTTTGCATGAGGCCATCGAGCACCGAGGGCAGGAGGTGATGCTGACCAGCGTGGGCTGCTTTGGTTCCTGCTTTCAGGAGCCACTGGTCAGTGTCCGGCTGCCCGGTTCTCCACTAGTGATCTTGCGGCGCGTGCAGGCCAACGATGCCGCCAGCATTCTCGAGAGCCTTACCAGCAGGGTGATGCCGCCCGAACTGATTTACTGCAAGATCGAGGAATGGGATCACATTACCTCGTACGTGAAGTACGGCCACGGCTATCCGGAGATCGCGCATTGGAACGAGATTCCTTTCTTCAAAGGGCAGAAGAAGATCGTTCTGCGCAACTGCGGACTGATCAACCCAGAAGACATCGAGGAATACATCGGGGTTGGGGGTTACCAGGCTCTCTACAAAGTGCTGATCGATGGCCGCGGGGAGAGCGTGATTGAGCAGATCAAGGCCTCACGTCTGCGCGGACGCGGCGGCGCGGGCTTCCTGACGGGCAACAAATGGGATTTCCTGGCCAAGGCCAAGTCGGATTTGAAGTACATCATCTGCAACGCCGATGAGGGCGATCCCGGCGCTTACATGAACCGCAACGAGATCGAGGGCGATCCTCATTCGCTGCTGGAGGGGATGATCATCGGCGGTTACGTGATGGGCGCTTCGCAAGGCATCGTCTATGTGCGCGCCGAGTACCCTCTGGCCGTGCGCCGCCTCACCAAGGCCATCGAACAGGCTCGGGAGATGGGATTGCTGGGCAAGAACATTCTCGACCGCGGCTTCAGCTTCGATATCGAATTGGTGCAGGGCGCAGGAGCATTTGTCTGCGGCGAAGAGACGGCGCTGATCGCCTCGCTGGAAGGCCTTGCGGGACGGCCTCATTCGCGTCCTCCTTTCCCGGCGCAGAAGGGCCTCTGGGGCAAGCCGACCAACATTAATAACGTCGAGACTTGGTGCAACATCGCGCCCATCGTCGCTCGGGGCGCGGGTTGGTTCTCCGAGACCGGCAGCGTGAAGAGTCCGGGAACCAAAGTGATCTCGCTGGTCGGCAAAGTCCAGAACCAGGGACTGGTTGAGATGCCGCTCGGCACCACGCTGAAGACTTATGTCTATGACATCGGGGAAGGCGCGGCGACTGGACGCCACGTCAAGGCAGTGCAGACCGGCGGACCCAGCGGCGGATGCATTCCGGCGGAGATGTTCGATACGCCGGTAGATTATGAGAGCCTGGCGCAGCTTGGCTCGATCATGGGTTCGGGCGGAATGGTGGTTCTGGACGAAGACAACTGCATGGTTGACTTTGCCCGCTACTTTGTCGAATTCACGCACTCCGAATCGTGCGGCAAGTGCACGCCTTGCCGAGTGGGACTGGACAAAGCGTTGCGCACGCTGAGTTCGATCACGGAGGGTAATGGAACCACGGGGCACCTGGATCTGCTGGACGAATTGGGCCGGATGATCCGCGAGTGCTCGCTTTGCGGGCTGGGGCAGTCGGCGCCCAATCCCGTGCTCACCACGCTGCGGCATTTCCGTGAGGAGTACGAAGATCACATCGTGGGTCATCGCTGCCGCGCCGGCGTCTGTCAGGAGTTGGCCATTGCGCCGTGCGAAAACAGTTGCCCTCTGCGCATGAATATCCCACGCTTCCTCGAGCTTTACCTGGAAGGCCGGCTGGAGGATGCCTTCGAGTCGGTGATCATGGACAATCCGCTGCCCGCCTCGACGGGGAGGATCTGCCAGCATCCGTGTGAGAATCGCTGCCGCCGCGAGTCCTTCGACGAGGTCGTCAATATGCGCGAGGTGCACCGGCATATCGCGGACTCGATCTATCAATCCGACCGATTCGAGCCGATGCTTCAGCAGATACTGGCGCGCAGGCTCAAGCCCACGGGCCGCAGCGTGGCAGTGGCCGGCGCAGGACCTACCGGGCTTACAGCGGCATTTTATCTGGCGATGCTGGGCCATGATGTCACTATCTTTGAAGAGCACGCGGAGGCGGGCGGAATGCTGCGCTTCGCCATTCCCGAATACCGGCTGCCCAAGTCCATACTGCGCCGCGAACTCGATCTGATCGAGGGAGTCGGCGTCAAGATGGTCTTCAACACCAGGGTCGGATTTGATCTTCCACTCAACGAATTGGCCAGCCGCTTCGACGCCGTCTTCCTTTCCATCGGAACCTGGAAGGAATCGTGGCTCTATCTTCCCGGAACGGAGTTGAAGGGAGTTTATCCGGCGCTGCCGCTGCTGCTGGAGGTGGTGGCCAAGCGCGAGAAGGTCATGCTTGGCGCCAAGGTTGCGGTGATCGGCGGCGGCAATGCGGCCATCGATTCGGCCCGGACCGTGCTGCGCATGGGGGCTGACGTCACCATTCTGTATCGCCGCGAACGCAAGGATATGCCGGCCATCGACGAAGAGATCAAGGCCGCCGAGGAAGAGGGAGTGCACTTCATCTTTCTGGCCGCGCCGCACCGCATATTGGGCGACACCGAGGGCCGCGTGAAGGCTATCGAGGTGGTCAAGACGCGTCTCGGCGAATATGACAAATCGGGGCGCAGACGGCCGGTTTCGACCGACGAGGTGCAGCGTTATAAATGCGACACCGTGATTCTGGCCGTGGGCGAAACCTTCGACCTGGACTTCTGCCGTGCCTCAGGACTCGAACTCAAAGAGGAAGGCACCATCGTGGTGGATCGCTTCTCGCTGGAGACCAGCCGCAAGGGCTTCTATGCGGGCGGCGATGTGATTACCGGCGCATCCAACGTCTCGAACGCGATGAGCGGCGGCAAGCAGGCGGCGCAAAAGATCGACGAGCGCCTGATGGGCCCTGATTTGCCGGGTGAAACCCGCTGGGAGCAGCTCTTCCAGCAATTCGACTATAACCGCCATGCGCCAGGAGAGCCGAGCCTCAGCCGCCGTCACTTGGCGCGAGTCCTGCCGGCGGATGTGAGAGTTCATTCGCAGGATGAAGTGGTTGCCGGACTCGATTCCCAGGAAGCGCTGGAAGAGTGCCGCCGCTGCCTGCGCTGCGACTTGAAAGCCAACTGAGAGCCATGAAAAGTGAGAGGAGCGCCGCGTTGCCAAACAAAACGATTTCCGTCCGAATTGATGGCGAACAGGTAACCGCAAACGAAGGCCAGACGATACTGGAAGCGGCCCGCGCCAACGGGAAGCAGATTCCGACGCTCTGCTATCTGAAGGGCTTGAGCAACGTGGGCGCCTGCCGCGTTTGCGTGGTGGAACTGGCTGGCACCGACCGGCTGCTTCCGGCCTGTACGACGCCTGTTCACGAGGGGATGTCGATCAAGACCAACTCGGCCAAGCTGACCCTCTACCGGCGGATGGTGGTCGAGCTGCTGCTGGTGGAGCGCAACCACATCTGCTCGGCTTGCGTCTCCAACGGGCACTGCGAGCTGCAATCGCTGGCCCGCTCGCTGGGCATCACCCATGCGCGCTACCCCTACAACAACCCCTTGCTGGCGGTGGATATGACGCATCCCCGCTTTGTTCTCGATCACAACCGCTGCATCCTGTGCACACGCTGCGTCCGTGTCTGCGCGGAGGTGGAGGGAGCGCACGTGTGGGAGGTTGCCGAGCGCGGCATTCAATCGAAGATCGTCAGCGACTTGCTGGATGACTGGGGCCACGCGCGCAACTGCACCGGCTGCGGCAAGTGTGTGCAGGCCTGCCCGACCGGCGCGCTTGCGGAAAAAGGCCTATCGGTGATGGAGATGGTCAAGCAGAGCGACGCCATCAGCCGCATTGCCAAGCAAAGGGCCAATTCCATGGAGGGCGTGCACTAGCTTTTTTCGCTAAGGGATCTCGCGGACATATGGGCATCCCAATGACTTTTTGCATGAAACGCGGAAACAGGGTAATATGTTTCATGGAACAGGAGGCCAGCCCATGGGAGAAGCGGTCACTGAGCGGGTGCGCAGACATCGTGATTCTCTGCGCGCGGCGGGGTTGAAGCCGGTACAGATTTGGATTCCCAACACCCGGTCGGAGAGCTTCCGCCAGAAGTGCGAGCGGGAGTCTTTGTCGCTTTTCGCCGACCCGCAAGAGGCACAGACGCTGGTCTGGATTGCAGAAGCTGCTGACACGGACGGCTGGGCATGAAACGGGGCGATCTGGTCCCCGTGGTATTGGCCGGAGCGTACGGCAAACCCCGGCCCGCGCTGGTCATTCGATCCGATCTCTTTGCCGTTCATCCTTCCGTCACAATCCTGCCCGTCACCAGCGAACTGCGCCCTATCGAGACCTTTCGCATCACCGTCGAGCCGACAGAGATAAATGGCCTGCGCTCACCTTCGCAGATCATGGTGGACAAGGCGCATACCATCCCCCGCGACAAGGCTGGCGATCCCTTCGGCCGGTTGGAAGCCCGGACAATGACCGAGGTTACCCGGGCGCTGGCGGTCTTTCTGGGGTTGGGCTGAACTCCTCGTCAGGAGGCGGCGCGCTGGTGGTTCAGGGCGAGCAGGCGCTCCAGCAACTCAGCGTCGGTGAGCGTTGCCGGCCAGCCGTAGGCTGCAAAGACCGCTTCGTCCAGCTTGCGGTGGGTATTCTCCAGCCACGAGGGGCGCTTGTTGTAGAGATTGGTCAGGGTCAGCTTGAATAGCGCTTCCGGCGCGGCGTCAGGCGGATTAAGCCAGTGATCGCGCTCTTCGACCAGCTTGCGCGCGGCCTCGGCAATCGCTTTCACTTGCGGCGAATCCTGCGGCTCCTTGTTCGGCGGCCAGGGAAATGGGAAGGTCTCGAAGGTCGAGGTGGGCGTATAGCGGGGCCTGTCCTCCAGTTGCGTTCCCATGTGCAAGGCCCAGACCTCGTGCGGACGGGAGTGCAGCACGCCGAAGAAGTAATCGTCGGAGCGGGCGAATACAAGCGTTCCTTGATTGCAGAGTACCTCGGGCTGTACCCAGACAAAGATGCGATGTTTTGATGTGGCCGGAGTTGCGATATAGCGCTTCAGGCTTTTGATTGCCTGACGCATTTGTGGTCTTGGGCGACCATATAACCACCATTCAGAGCGGTATTCCAAGCGCTGGGTACTCTCTCTTTTCGGCAAGACATGATGGCGCACATACTCGAAGGGCAACTCGTATTTTGCAGCTTTGTCCTCTGGCATATCCACGCCAAAGTCTATGGTCCATAGTCCTCGATTGCGCTGCACCAGATCGACGCCGCTGGCCACTGGCCGCACCACATCCGAGTTTGGCCTTTTGTTGACGTTTCGAGGAGCAGCCAGCATTTTCCTCGCGGTCTCCGCATCAATATCGAAATCGCCCTTGGCGGAAGGTCCCATGAAACAGAGTTGATCGTTCTCCGGCAGCACGGTGGCCCCGGTCGTGTTCACACCGCTGGTGAGATCGGGGTGGATGTGATGGACCGCAATACCGTCGAGAAATGGCGGCTTATTGTCGTTGTTTGCCGGGTCTTCAAAGCAGACGATGGAGACGTGAACTGCAGCGCCATCCAGAATCCATGGCTTGTCGCTCCATGCGCTGAAGATGTGAGCGGACTCTTGAATTCTGTCCAGCACGGCACGATTGACGCCGCCGCGTATTCCCTGCGTGGCGAGCAAACCCACGCTTGATGCCCTTCCTGCCTCCAATGTAGCGCGGGCTTTTTCAAACCAGTAGCAAACGAGATCGGCAAAATGAGGAACGCGTCCTTCATACAGACGGAAAAGCGCGTCCACGTATGTGTTGCCCAATTCTTGCCTGATCATGTTGCCGCCCAAAAACGGCGGATTGCCAACGATGAACTCAACCTCGGGCCAGGCAGGTTCGCTAGGATTGCCTTCGGAGTCCAGCTTTGGCTTGCCTTTGGCGTCGAGTTCCATAATCGCGTCGCGGTGCTGGATGTTTTCGAGGACGCGCAATATCGGCTCCTCTGGCTCACCCATTGCGTTGTCCTTGCGCCATTGCAGATAGCCGATCCAGACAACGACCGAGGCCAGTTCATGAGCATAGACGTTGGTTTCGATTCCATACAACTGCGATGGACCGACCTTGCAGGGAAGAAAGGTCGGCAGGTGATGATCGGCGGCGAAGACCCGCGCCTTTTTCCATAAATCCAACAGCAGCCACAGTGCAATGTAGAGGAAGTTGCCGCTGCCGCAGGCAGGATCGAGAATGCGGATGCGAGAGAGCTCCTCCATCCATCCGAGAACCTTGTCTTCAAGCTGCATACGCAGTTGGGTGCGGGTGCTATTGCTGGCGGTCTCCATGGCTGCGGCAATCTCTTCCGCCCCAGCCTTGATCTCATCCCAGCGTTGCCGCAGCGGAGCCATCACCACCGGTTCGAGAATCAACAGGATGTCTTCGCGGCTGGTGTAGTGCGCGCCAAGCTGAGCGCGCTTGCCCTCGTCGAGGATGCGCTCGAAGAGGGTGCCGAAGATGGCCGGCTCGACGCGCCCCCAATCCAACTGCGCGGCTTCACGAAGAATGCTCATATCTTCCGTGGTCAGATCGAAGACCGTGTCGTCGTTCGCGCGAAAGAGTCCGCCGTTGAAGTGGTGGATACTGATGTATCCGAAGCTTTCGTCCCCAACCGCCATAGCTCGGAAGAGATTTTTGAGCTTGCGAACGAATTTCTTAGGCTCCTGGCGATCCGCTTCAATCATTTTGCGAAAGATATTGTCCGGCAACAATCCGACGCTATCCGCGAAGAGACAGAAGAGCAGTCGCATGATGAAACGGGCCAATGCCTCGTTATCGGTCTGGGGCCTGCGCAGGTTCGGAATCAGCTTGGTGAATTCCTGCGCCGCCCGCTCCGTCACGCGAACTTCGAGTGCGCCCGGACGGAGCTTCTCCGGCTCCTGGAAGACGGCGCGCAGAATATCGAGTGCGGAGAGGTCCGATTCGGGGATCGGCGCGGCCAGCATCAAGTCATCGAGCGTGAACTTGTAGACCAGCGGGCGGGTGTTGGTGAAGTTGGTGTGGACCTCGAAGCGCTCGAAATCGCAGACGACCAGCAGAGGAGGATTGTCGAGGTCTTCGCGGTATTTAAGCAATTGCTGGTAGGCGGCCTTGAGGTCTTTGTGTTTTCCCTTGTACTCCCAGCCGAAGCAGCCGCGCTTCCAAACGTCGGCAAAACCCTTGTCCTCGCCGGTCTTGTTGATGTGCTTCTCGAAGGCGTAATCGCCGCCTTTGGGATCGGCGGCGGCCGGATCTAGCTCATTGAGGATTTGGCACAGACCGATGAAATGCGAATGCGAGCCCGCGCGCTCGGTCAATTCGCTGTCCTTCCAGCAGCGTATAAATTCAGGCAGGCTCAAGTTCATGGCGTACCACGAGTTTACAGCGGCAGGCTGTCCCGATGCGTAGGAAAAGTGGGGCGCATGATTACCGGCGGATCGCCCTATGCCGCCGGTAATTTGTTGCAACCGCCTGCGCCTCGTAGAATCAGCATTAGCAGGCGGATTGCACCGAATTTGAGCGACATCAGGAACTAATGAGCGAACAGCAGGCAGGAACTTCCGTTGAGACGCAGGCGAGTTCGCCGGCGTGGATCAGGATCGAGCGGGCGCGGCATCCTCAGCGGCCGTATCCGATGGACTTTATTGAGAATATCTTCACCGATTTCAGCGAGATCCACGGTGATCGCGCCTTTGGCGACGACGAAGCGGTGGCTTGCGGCATGGCGCGGCTGGGGGGGGAAGAGGTGCTCGTGATTGGCAATCGCAAGGGCGGAAGCACCAGGGACCGGGTGCGGCGCAACTTCGGAATGCCGCATCCAGAGGGCTATCGCAAGGCGCTCAGGGCGATGAAGATCGCCGAGAAGTTTGGGCGGCCGGTGATCAGCTTCATCGACCTGCCGGGAGCCTATCCCGGCTTGGGCGCCGAGGAGCGTGGCCAGGCCGAGGCCATCGCCCGCAATCTTCTGGAGATGTCCAGGCTGCGCGTGCCCACTATCTCGGTGATCAGCGGCGAGGGCGGATCGGGCGGCGCGCTGGCCCTGGCCGTCAGCGACCGCGTATTGATTCTGGAAAATGCTCTTTACTTTGTGATTACTCCCGAGTCCTGCGCGGCGATCATGTGGCGCGACGCTGCTCATAAGGAGTTGGCCGCCGAGGCGATGCGGATCAGCGCTCCGGAGGTTGCCGCGCTGGGCTGCGTGGACGAGATCGTCCAAGAGCCGCCGGAGGGCATTCACAACAACCCCGAGGCAGGCACGGGAATGCTGGGCGCCGTACTCCAGAAGCATCTAGCCGAGCTGAAGGCAATGCCCGTC
The DNA here is from genome assembly GCA_050014135.1 of Occallatibacter sp. GTDB lineage: Bacteria > Acidobacteriota > Terriglobia > Terriglobales > Acidobacteriaceae > Telmatobacter. Next base: position 1,898 of record JBEKDX010000145.1, on the reverse strand, counting down.
GATGCCCTGGTGACCGCGCGTCAGGCCAAGTTCCGCAAGATAGCGCAGTTCTATACGGAAGGTTAAACGTCCATGAGCAGCTCGCAGAGCGGCGGCAGGTTCCGCGCCTACATACAGTTCATTGCAGCCGTCGTCTACTTCTTTTTGGCGCGGGCAATGGCTCATCGCGGCTCGCTGGATTTGGCGACCGAAGCGTGGCGTCCTCTGGTCGAAGTGGCGATGCTGGTCTTCCTGCTGTTCTTGGGCTACGCGGCGATGGGCTTCACGCTCAACGGGCAACAGCATCCGATGACCGCGCAGGGGTTGCCGAGGCGGGCAGGCTGGGGGCGCGAGGCCGGGCTGGGAGTAGCCGTGGGCTGGGCGCTGGCCGTGATCTGCGTGCTGCCGATGGTGTTGGCTGGCGGGATTGCGATTGTACTGAACCTGCAAGCCTCGGCCTGGGCGTGGCTCTGGGTTGAGGCTGCCTTCTTTGCGCTGATGGCGCTGGCCGAAGAGGTTGCCTTTCGCGGCTACGGATTCCAGCGCTTCGAACGAGCCATGGGGCCGGTGGGAGCGGCGTTGGGCTATGCGGCCTTCTATGCCATCTTGCAGGCGCTGACGCCGGGATCAAGCCGAGCCAGTGTCGCAGTCTCGGTGGTGCTGAGCCTGGTGCTCTCGACGGCTTACCTGCGCACGCGCGCGCTGTGGCTGAGTTGGGGAATCAACTTCGCGTGGAAGGCCAGCCGGGCGCTGGTTTTTGGACTTGCGATCAGCGGTGACAACCTTCACTCGCCGGTGGTGCAGGGCAACCCAATGGGAGCGTTCTGGCTTACTGGCGGCGGCTTTGGGGTGGACGGCAGTTGGGTTACGTTTGTTGTGCTAATCGTGGCGCTGCCGGTAATCTTTCGCCTGACCCGCGATCTGGACTTCCGCTGGAACGCGCCGGTGATCGTGCCCGCCGGAATTCCGGTTGATCTTGACGCAGCCGCTCGCGGCCAGCACGAGGCCACGATGGGAGCAGAAGCGCCTGCCGCCTCTGGGCTGATTCAGATTCTTCCTGTCGCGCCGACTGCGCCGCCCGCCGACCGGCAGGCTTGATGTAAACTGATACGAGCGAGTCGTGTTGCAATTCAGCGAGCGGCCGCGCCGTTGAAGCCGCGTGCATTGATTGCGCGTGTGTGCAGAGACACCCCGAAGAAGGAGAAGCACCCGACCGATGGCCAAGATTGCAAAAACCGGTGACCGCAAGAAGGTAATGGACACGACGAAGTCAACCGACTGTCCCAAATGCAGCAAGCCGACGCGTATCGTCAAGCGCGTGAAGGACCGCGAGCGCGGCGTTCCAGGTGGCGTTTACATCTCGTGTTCTGTCTGCGACTTCTACGAGAAACTGTAAGCGAAGATCGAAGTTTTTGTGTTCAGAGAGAAGCTCGGCTGCGGCCGGGTTTTTCTTTGCTTTGCAGGCTGCCAGATCGCTTCCCGGGGACAACAAAACTATAGCGCGCTGCTGCAATTACTTTACGAACGCAGAATCGGTTACAGCTTGCACGGTTTGCTGAAATGCTTTCCAAGGGCAAGAAGCATCTGCATGGCTGCATCCGGGCACGAACACCGGTACGCGTTCAGGAGGATTGACGACGCTTAAAGGCGTGGCACTGCGCATCTGGTCGAGAGTCTGAGCCGTGTAATATGAGCGCACTGAGTATTCATCTGCACCGTGCGTCTTCCATAACTCGAAGACCAGTGCTCCGCCCGGCGGCGTATCATTGCGGCGGCCGTCAATAAGCCAGTCAAGACCTAACACTCCGGCGATGTTTGATAGGTTCGTATCGTGGCCGACCAAGATCAGAACGCGATCACCCGGTTTGCTGAGTGCGCCCGTCAACGGATGTTCGCTGACCGCCTGCTCCATCGACTTG
>JBEKDX010000144.1:0-8118 GCA_050014135.1 Occallatibacter sp. | reverse complement strand
AGGTGGCCGTAAAAGCCGCATCAACACAGCACAAACCTGCATTTCAAACCGATTTTCACTCAACAATCGCTTGAAACGAAAATGAATGACTGTGCATCAGGTGAATTTCAACAAGTTCCTAGTGCTTGAATCCATCTATATTGGACTATCGCTCGCCATAGTGATTGCGGGTCTCGCAAGAGATAACCGAGGCAATCTCATTTATGGGATTATGATGACGTTTATCGGAGTGTGGTGTGTGAGAGGTAGTGCACGTCACCTCCACATCACGGTGACCTCGTGGATCGACAGAATCAACCGCGAATCATAACCTCTCCGACGCCGACGCTCCTGCTGCAAACCCCGCCCCCTTTGCCTTAAACTAATGGCATGGAAGAGTTCAGCCGCATTCAACGCCTGCCGCCCTACGTCTTTAACATCACCGATGCCATGAAGAAGTCCGCCCGCCACTGCGGAGAGGACATCATCGACTTCGGGATGGGCAACCCGGACGGGGCGACGCCCAAGCACATTGTGGACAAGCTGGTGGAGGCTGCGCTGAAGCCGGCGACCCACCGCTACTCGGTCTCGCGCGGCATTCCGCGCCTGCGCCGGGCGATCTGCAACTGGTACAAGACGCGCTACAACGTCGATCTTGACCCGGAGACCGAGGCCATCGTCACCATCGGCTCGAAGGAGGGCATCGCCCACCTCTGCCTGGCGATTCTCGACTCGCGCGACACGGTGCTGGTGCCCAACCCCAGCTACCCGATTCACATTTATGGGCCGGTGATCGCCGGGGCGCATATTATCAGTGTGCCGGTGCACGACCACGATCAGTTCCTTGCGCAGCTCGAAGAGCTGATTCCGCGCATGACGCCGCGGCCCAAAGCGCTGATCGTCAACTTCCCGTCGAATCCGACGACCGAATGCGTTGAGCTGCCCTTTCTGGCGCGGCTGGTTGAACTGGCGCGCGAATATGGCTTCCATCTGATTCAGGATCTGGCCTACGCCGACATCGCCTTTGACGGCTACAAGCCGCCCAGCGTGTTGGAGGTTCCCGGCGCCAAGGATGTGGCCGTCGAGTTTTTCACCTTAAGCAAGAGTTACAACATGCCCGGCTGGCGCGTCGGCTTCATGGTCGGCAATCCGAAGCTGGTGGCTGCGCTGGCACGGCTGAAGAGTTACTTCGACTACGGGACTTTTACGCCGATTCAGGTGGCGTCGATTCACGCGCTCGAAGGCCCGCAGGAGTGCGTGCATCAGATTTGCGAGAAGTATCGCAAGCGCCGCGATGTGCTGGTCGAGGGCCTCAACGCGCTGGGATGGCCGGTGACTTCGCCCAAGGCGACGATGTTTGTCTGGGCGCAGATTCCCGAGGCCTTCAGGCATCTCAAGTCTCTGGAGTTCTCGAAGCGCTTGCTCACCGAGGCCAAGACCGCTGTCTCGCCGGGAATCGGCTTTGGCGACTACGGCGACGGGCACGTGCGCTTCTCGCTGATCGAGAACGAAGAACGGACGCGGCAGGCGTTGCGGGGGATCAAGCAGATGTTCGCAAAGGGGTGAGGCAGAGAACAGGGAATAGTTATAGATAAGAAGCCACATCTATAGATATCCCACCCTAGGCGCAAAAACAACGACGCACCGAGGGTGGGGCACCCGGCTTTGGTAGTTCATCAAGCACTCAGAGCCGGGTGCCCCATCCTTTCGCGTTCTTTGTGCGAGAGTGGGAGTCCACGAACCTCCCGCGAGCGATGAGCGAGCAGTTGGCCCCACCGCAGGTGGCGCAGGTGGCTAGTTTCTGCTGCGCAATTTGGAGAGCAGGCGGAGTATCTCGAGATAGAGCCAGACCAGCGTGACGATGATTCCGAAGGCGCCATACCACTCCATGAATTTGGGAGCGCCGGATTGGACGCCGCGTTCGATGAAGTCGAAATCGAGCACCAGATTCAGGGCCGCAACAGCTACAACGATCAGACTGAAACCGATGCCGATGAAGCCGCTGCCGTTGATCGAAGTAAATTGGATGCCGAAGAAGCCGAGCAGCATTTCGAGCAGGTAAAAGACCGCGATGCCGCCGGTGGCCGCGATGATGCCCATGCGGAATTTCTGCGTGACCGGGATCAGGCCGGAGCGATAGGCGAGCAGCAGCACGCCGAGCGTGCCGAAGGTCAGGCCCACGGCCTGGATGGCGATACCGGGGTAGCGCAGGTCCATGAAGGCCGACAGGCCGCCTAGCACCAGGCCTTCGAGCAGCGCGTAGATGGGCGCCGTCACGGGAGACCATTCTTTCTTGAAGATAGTGACCATGGCGACGATGAACCCGCCGATCAGGCCCGCGAGCATCCACGGCGCAACGTCGGTCATTTCACGCGACTGAAGGAATTGATGCCACGTCCAGCAGGCGGTCGCAATGGCGCAGAGCAGCAGAAGGCCGGTCTTGTTGACCGTGCCGTTCAGCGTCATCCGCGTAGTCTCGTCGATCACGCCTCCGTACTGCGCGCGAGATAGGTCCTGGAAGGTGTCATTGCTCAGCGCCGGATTGGATGTCTTCATCAATGCCATGGTGTTTCTCTCCCATATCTTTCTGACGATTCTTCACACGGAAGGTTGCGTGATACTTTGCTCTCTGCTTCAAGTTTAGAACAACGTGCAGCCTCGTGCTGATCACTGACCACTGACCACTGTTCACTGTTTTTTAGTGCATCGCCGCCGCGCTGGCGCCTGCTCCGGGCTTGTTCTTGCTGAGCATGAAGGCCAGCGCAACCAAGCCCACCGACATCCACGACAGCTCCATGTACACGTCCTGATAGCCCTGCATCTGCGCCTGCATATTGAGTTGGTTGTAGATGGAAGCCAGCGCCATGCCGCTGCCGTTGGACACGCCGAAGTGGCCGCCAAAAAATCCGCTCATCGCCTGCGACTGCTGTTGGAAGGCGCTGTTGGCCGAGGTCATCGCGTTCTGCAGATGCTGCTGGTGCCACAGCGCGCGGCTGGTCACCTGCGCGTTGGTGATGGCGATCAGGATGCTGCCGCCGATGTTGCGCACGAAGTTGATGAGGCCGGCGACCTGGTTGCTCTGCTCCCTGGGCATACCCACGTATGCTGCCGTAGTAATAGAGATGAAGCAGAAGGGAATCGGCATCATCTGAATCACACGCAGCCATGACGCGGAAGAAAAAGTCATGTTGAGCGTGGTCACGTTTGCCGCATAGCGAAAGGTGATCACGAAAAGCGTGAAGCCCACCATCGCCAGGTAGCGCGCGGCCACTTTGCCGGTGGCGTAGCCGGCCATCGGCATCACAATCAGCAAAACGATGCCGCCCGCGGTCAGCGCCATGCCGGCAGTGGTCGCGTTCCAACCGAGCAGCTGCTGCATGAACTGCGGCTGCAAGACGGTGTTGGCGTTCAACACCCCGCCCACCAGCGCCATTAAAAAGCAGCAGATTGCGAAGTTTTTGTAACGGAAGAGTTTGAGATTGATGATGGGATTCTTGTGCCGCCACTCCCACCAGATCAGAGCGACCATGCCGCCGATAAAAAGAAAAGCAAAAACGCGGATGAAGCCGGAGGCAAACCAGTCGTTCTCTTCGCCCTTGTCGAGCATGATTTGCAGGCCGCCCATCGCAATGGCGAGCAGGCTGAGGCCGAGGTAGTCCATATTCCAAAGGCGCGAGCGATCCGCCTTGATCCAGGGCGGATCTTCGACCAGCCGGTTGACCAAATAAAACGCAAGTATGCCGACGGGAATGTTGATGAAGAAGATCCAGCGCCAACTGAAGTTATCAGTAATCCAGCCGCCCAGCGTGGGCCCGATCGAGGGCGCTAGGACGGCGACCAATCCGTAAAGAGCAAAGGCCTGTCCGCGCTTCTGCGGCTCGAAGCTGTCGGCCATGATGGCCTGGGCCATAGGCTGCATTCCGCCGCCGCCTGCGCCTTGCAGAACGCGAAAGACCAGCAGCATGGGCAGCGAGGGCGCAGCGCCGCAGAGAAAACTCGAGACAGTAAAAATAATGATGCAAAACAGAAAGAAGTTGCGGCGGCCCATCACGCTCGATGCCCAGGCGCCGATGGGCAGCACGATGGCATTCGAGACCAGGTAACTGGTCAGCACCCAAGTGCCTTGGTTTGTGGATGCACCCAACGACCCAGCAATGTGCGGCAGGGCGACGTTGGCAATGGATGTGTCCAGCACCTCCATGAAGGCGGCCAGCGCCACAGTGACGGCAATGATCCACGGGTTGACCCTGGGCTTCCACTGCGCGCCAATGGATGCGGGCGCTGCCGCGGGGCTGGCTGGGCCTCGTGATGCGGGCTGCAAATCGGACAAAAACTGCTCCTTGACTGCTCTATTCTTCTCTCATGCGGGCCGGGGGAAGCGCGGCGGTTTATGCGTTGATGCCGGCCAGGAAGCTCACGGAGGAAAAACATCCGTAGGGTTCGCAGAAGAGGCCTGCTGTGTGAATAGATTCGTTGGGCCGCTGCCGGGGTTCATCTATCTCCGGGCTCGGCAATTTCTATTTTAGCAACTGGTATGTTTCAGGCGATCAGGGGTGAGATTGGCCGCCTGCTGCGACATCGAGTGCATGACTGAGTAGCGTGAGAATGCACTCCAGGCTTTCTTCGGCACCGCGCCGGCTGCCAGGCAGGTTGACGATCAGTGTGCTGCCTTTGAGTCCGGCGACGGCGCGCGAGAGCCATGCGAAGGGATGGCTTGACGCGCCCAGCGAGCGCATCGCCTCGGCGATACCGGGAGCTTCGCGGTCAATCACGCGGCGAGTTGCTTCGGGAGTGCGGTCGCGCGGACCGAGTCCTGTGCCGCCTACGGTAAGTACCAGCGCCGCGCCTTGAAGGGTGAGTTTTTCGAGCGTGGCGACGATGGTCTCTTCGTCGTCGGGCACGAGTCCAGTCCAGATTTCAGCTTGCGGCCATTGCCGCGCAACGAGCGCCGATACGGCAGGGCCGGCGGTGTCAGCCATCAGGCCCTGCGAGCAACGATCGGAGACAGTGAGAACAGCAAGCAGCATGAGAGTAGCCTATTTCACGGGGAGAATTTTAATCGTCCGCAGCCAGCTTTCCACGCTCGCTGGCCAGTTGGTGATCGGAAGCTCTGTGCGGCGCAAGCCGTATCCGTGGCCGCCCTGCGCATAGACGTGCAGCTCGGCGGGAACCTTGGCGTTCTTGAGAGCCAGGAAGTAAGTCACCGCATTTTCGATATGCACCGGGTCGTCCTCGGCCTGCACGATGAACGTGGGCGGCGTGGATGCTGTCGGAGTGACATCAGGATTGGCCGCGAAGTTCTTGTCGGCCAGAGCCAGGTAGCCGGGATAGATGATCACGGCAAAGCCGGGGCGGCAACTGAGCTTGTCGGCTTCGTCGATGGAATCGTAGAGGCGCTGGTTGAAGTGCGTGCTGAGGGCGGCGGCCAGGTGTGCTCCGGCGGAGAAGCCGAGAACGCCGATGCGGTTGGGATCGACCTTCCACTCCGCGGCGTGGGCGCGAATCAAGCCGAGGGAGCGCTGCGCGTCTTGCAATGCGGCGGACGACTTGGGGTACGGGCCGGTGCCGGGGACGCGGTACTTGAGCAGCACGCAGGTGATGCCGGCGGAGTTGAGCCAATCGCAGACTTCGGTGCCTTCCAGGTCCATCGCCAGAATGTTATAGCCGCCGCCGGGAAAGACCAACACGGCAGCGCCCGTGTTCTTGCCTTTGGGCGAGTAGAGAGTCAAGGTCGGCGTAGAGACATTTCCCAGGCGAACCACCGTGCTGCCGGCAATCAGATTGTCTTTAGCTGTGGTGGTGTCGGCCTCGGCGGGCAGATTCGCGGGCGGGCCGGGAGCGACGCCGGGCCAGACGGGCAAAGTGAGTTGGCTGGGCGCGGGCGGCCAGCCCGAAGTCTGCGCCGCAGGGGTCAAAGAAGTTGCAGCAACAGCGGCGAAGAAAAGAATACATCGTAAGCTCATGCCAGATGCTCCCGATTTAGAATCGAAAGAATCATTGCAGCCGAGGGGGCTCGAATGCAAATTGCGAACCTGATCCTTACGCTGCCAGCGGCGCTCAAATTCCATGAACGCGCCGAATGCAGCCTGTATTCAATTGAGCAGATTCTCCGTTCGCCGCGTGAAAGACTCTCATCATCGTTGCTTTCGGCTCACAAAGACGGATGCACGACTCGCGGAAACGCTGGGAGGAAATATGCTGGGAATGATCTTGATCGTGTTATTGATACTGGTGCTGATTGGCGCAATTCCAACTTGGCCGCACAGCAGAAGCTGGGGCTACTATCCGTCCGGGGGCGTTGGATTTGTTCTCGTGGTCGTTGTCATTCTTCTACTGGCCGGCGTGATTTGAAGCACGGCTCGAAGCCGGGTTGGCTTCCTCTAGCTGCTCGCGCCGTCGCGGTCCTTCTTGTTTCGCTTGCGACGGGCGGAGCTTCGTTCGCATACTCCGTTCTGACGCATGAGGAAATCGTAGACCTGGCATGGATCACTGAGATTCGGCCGCTGCTGGTTGAACGCTTTCCGGGCATGACCGAAGAGCAGATCCTGGAAGCCCACTCGTATGCTTACGGAGGCTCGGTGATCCAGGATCTGGGCTATTATCCGTACTCAATTGAGGGTGCAAGAAGTGTCAAGGCCTCGCGTTGAGCGGAATCAACAGGGTGACGGCCTGGGGGACAATCTCGATGCGGACAGGAAGATGACCGAGCAGCTCTCCGTCGGCCTCGGCGAAGACGCGCGGCGAAGCGCCGTTCAATGGACGGCATTCGACCGAGACCGCATCGAGCACTTCAATCTCGCTGGAGAAACTGTGGCGACCGAGCAAAACCGCGAGAAAAAAGCGGAGGTAGTGGAGGCGGCTCCGGGTCTTGAAAACCACCAAGCGCAGGCTGTCGTTGTGCAGCGTGGCGCCGGGAACGAAGTTACGGAGCGCGCCGCCGAAATCGCGAATGCGCACCGCCAGAAGCTGAGAGATTTCTTCCACGCGCGGCTGGTCGGTGCCCACTTCCACAAAGGACGCTTGAAAGAGTGGAAAGGAGTGCGTCGCCCAGAGGCGAAATCCCTCGATGATATAGAGCAGATAGCCGAGACGCCGCTTGAGGCCTGGATCGAGGCCGGAAAGAAACAGAGCATCTGCGCCGACGCCGGCAGCCACAGTAAAGTAGCGCGAAGATAGAGCGCCGGTCGAATCACGAAAGGTTATTTTGCCTACCGGGAGGCTGACCGGAATTGCGGTCAGCAGCTTGCGCACCGCGTTGGCCGGAGAGGAGCGCAGGCCCAGATTCGCGGCCAGCGCGTTGGCTGTGCCCAGCGGCACCACGCCCAAGGCCACTTGAGTGCCCACAAGGCTCTGTAGAACTTCGTGAACGGTGCCATCGCCGCCGCAAGCAAGAATCGTATCGCAGCCGCGGCGGGCGGCCTCTTCGGCCAGTTCGACGGCGCCGCCCGGCCCGAGGGTCTCGAGCGCCTCGGCTTCAACGCCCGCTTCGCACAGCACGGCGACCGCCTTGTCAATGGCTTTGCGGCGGCCATTCGAGTGCTGGCCGGAGGCGGGATTGTAGATGAGAGCAACACGACGCATGGCAATGATCACCTGAAGATTCCGCCCTGCGGGTCAGTGCATGCGGGAGTATGTTTCTCTTATCTTCGCATCTCGCCGCCGGTCGTGCGGTCAGAAAAAATTATTTGGGCGGCAATGCTGTCATCAAACCGCCATGCCGACGCAGGTTATTTTCGTCCCGCGGGAGGTTAAGTGTCGAGCCTCCGCCCAGATCGCGCTCGTAAATCTCGCCGTAGTTTCCCGTCGCTGCTATCACTCGCGCCACCCAATCGTTGTCGAGTCCTAGCGCGGGGCCGATCTCATGCGATGCTCCGAGCAAAAAACGCAGCATAGGATCGCGGTCGGCGCGTGCGCGCATGGCCTGCGCATTGGTCTGTGTCACCCCACTCTCTTCGCATTGAATGAGCGCCTCGATCACCCAATTCACAATCGCCGCCCACTGCGGATCATTGTCGCGCGTGGCCGCTGCCAGCGGGTCTTTCGAGATGCATTCGGGCAAGAGGCGCGCGGGCTTTCCGCGCCGCGCAAACGCCGCGCGGGTCTCAGCCAGCAGCGTACGGTCACCGGCCAGCGCGCCGC
>JBEKDX010000143.1:0-8136 GCA_050014135.1 Occallatibacter sp. | reverse complement strand
CCGGAGATGATGCGCGAGCTGTTGCGGTTATCGACTTTGGCCTTGCAGACCGCACCAACGCAGTGCACGATCTGGCGCAAGCTACCGAGCGCAATATAGTAGAGTGGCTTGATCTAACTCAACAGCCAGAGCGAGAAAATGATGTGCGTGTGCACCTCGATCATTTGCTGGCGCTGCTAGACGGCTACGTATCGGTGCGTCCGCTCAGCGATGCTGAGACCTATGCGCTGGCGCCGATGACCGCGTTGTGTCACGCGGAGTTTGCACTCAGCGAGGCAGAGTATTATCTGGGCGTCTTGCATTCGGAAGAGATGGCGCGGTTGGCCTCGATTGATTACTTGGCGGGTCATGCGCGCTGGTTCCGTGGCGCTGGTGGAGATAAACTACTCAATGCAATTCGATATTGGGCCGAGACGCGAAGGAGAATAGACTAATTATGACTTTGTTCTCGATAACTAATTACTTTCTCGAACACTGGCTGGAGATTGCCGGCGTTGTTACTACGCTTCTAGGCATTGGTTTGACGACTTGGCGCAAACTGGCTTGTTGGCCCGTTGTTCTTGTTTCTGACATCATTTATCTAATCGTCTTCTATCGCGCTCGCTTGTTCTCGGATGCGCTGCTCCAGATATCTTTCCTGGCATTTACATTCTATGGCTGGTGGTATTGGTGGCGCGGAGTGCGCGAAGACGGAGAAGTCCGAGTGGTTCGACTGGGTTTTTCCGCGATGTTTACTGGAATTGTTGCGGGAATCATAGGCAGCATACTGCTTGGCGCATGGATGAAACATATCGGCGCTGCTTTGCCTTACATAGATGCGTCCCTGGCAAGTTATAGCCTAGTAGCCAGTTGGTGGGCGGCGCGCAAACACATCGCCAACTGGTGGCTTTGGATTGCGGTGGATGTGGTCTACATTGGCGAGTACATCTACAAGAACTTATGGCCTACAGCCATTCTTTATGCAGTGCTTGTGGTACTCGCCGTGCTTGGATTGCTACTTTGGCGGCGCGCTGCGCAACAGTCAGAAGCCAGTCAAATTGCAGCCTGAACTACGTTTTGCAGTGGCTCACCGTTGAGATAGCGCCGCAGTTCATCGGCGGCAGTGCGCAGTGATCGAGGCGCGAATTGAGGAGTTGATCCGGCCACGTGAGGCGTGAGCAGAAGGTTGGGACAGCTCCACAGCGGGTGGCCTTCAGGCAGCGGCTCGGGATCGGTAACATCAAGCGCTGCGCGGATGCGACCCGCGTTGAGAGCTTCAACCAATGCGTCTGTGTCAACTATTGGTCCGCGCGCGGCGTTGACCAGCAGCGCTCCCTGCCGCATCAGCGCGAGTTGGCTGCGGCCAATCAGAAGGTGTGATTCAGCAGTCGAAGGAAGAATCAGAATCACGACTGCCGCTTGCGGCAATAGTTCATCGAGCTCACAGATTGCATGAACACGCGGGTCGGTGCGCGCCGTGCGAGCCACGCGCACAAGCTCTACACGAAAGGGCGCAAGCATCCTCTCTATCTCCTTGCCAATAGCTCCATAGCCCACTAGCAGTACGCTCTTGCCCGTTAGTTCTTCAAGCATGACGGGCGGATAGAGCGGCCGCTCATCGCCGGTAATACGAGCGTACTGCGCGCTCGCCTCGAATCGGCGCTTCCATGTTCCGGAGCGTTGCACATCGAGAAAGAGCGAGAAGTATTTCAGCATGGCCAGGATCGCGCTGATCGTCCATTCAGCCGTGGAAATGCTATGTGCGCCTCGGGCATTGCAAATGGTGACGTGCGGTCCTGCAACGGAGGGAATCCACTCTGTGCCTGCCATCAGTGACAGGATAAGCTGTACACCATGCAGTCGCGGCCAGATGCGCATCGCCCGTGCTGGATAAGGATCGGGAAGCCAGACGTCGATGTCGATGTCGCGGTCGAGACCGTCGTAAAGGGGAATGAGTTCAACCCCCGAAGGGAAATCGATGAGCAACTTTGCATCCAAGGTGGCTGGGTATCCGACTCGTAGCATAACTTTACTTTTGCCTCCAATGTTACTTGAGAGAAGCTGATATTGCCGCGTCCATCAATCAAACTGCAAGTAACTCGGTATAGACGGCCATGCCGACGACCGCATCGGCTCCCAAAGCGTCCAGCGCATCGACCTCCTGCTGCGAGCGAATGCCGCCCGCTACGATGAGTTGGCGTTGCGTGAGCTTGCGCAGACGCGCGGCTGTCGTAATGGGAAAGCCTTGCAGCATTCCTTCGCCGTCAACGTGTGTGTAGAGAAACGCACTGACGTGGGGATCGAGTTGTGGAATTGCATCGTCAGGAGTTAGCTCGACCTGCGCTTTCCAACCCTTTACGGCAATACGTCCATTCTTGGTGTCGATGCCAGCCACGACGCACTCAGCGCCAATGCTGCCGGCGAGTGCCGCGGCAAACTCCGTGTTGACCGCACCCTCGGCTGAAAAGAGCGCGGAGCCAATGATGACGCGCTTTGCGCCCGCATCGAGTACTTGTCGCGCGCGCTCGATAGAGTGGATGCCGCCGCCAGCCTGGACTGGAAGCCGCTTGGAGATCTGCGCAACCAATGCGGAGTTATCACCCTGCCGCATCGCCGCGTCGAGGTCAATCAACTGGACTAAAAGAAATTTTGAAAACTTTTCAATCCAGTATTCAAAGTCATCGAAAGCCAGACGAAGTTTTTCGCCTTGCACCAACTGAACGATGCGCCCACCCAGCAAATCAATTGAAGGAATCAGCATGGAAGCCTCACAGAGACACCGGCCTTGGCCAGTTCTTCTTTGAGCGAACGAGCGCTCGAAACGCCGAAGTGGAAGATGCTTGCAGCGAGCGCGGCATCAGCCTTGCCGCGCCCAAAAACATCAACAAAATGTTCTACGGTGCCCGCGCCGCCAGAGGCAATCACCGGAATACCGACAGCCTCGCTGACCACAGCGGTTAGTTCGCAATCAAAGCCCGTGCGCATTCCGTCGGAATTCATTGAGGTGAGTAGGATCTCGCCCGCCCCACGCTCTTCCGCCTCTCGTGCCCACTCGACAACACGGCGTCCGGCTAGTTTACGCCCACCCTGTACATAGACCTGCGCATCGCGAACGGGATCAGCGGCCCCGGGATCGCGTCGCGCGTCGATGGCGACGACAACGGCTTGCGCGCCAAAGCTGCGGCCAATGGCGTCGATCAGTGTTGGATCAGCAAGCGCGGCGGAGTTTACGCTGACCTTGTCCGCGCCGGCCTCGAAGACTTGCGCTGCATCGTCCGCTGAGCGAATGCCGCCGCCTACGCAAAAGGGAACGAATAGCTCACGCGCTGTTCGTCGCACGGTGTCGAGCAGAGTCTGACGGCCTTCATGCGTCGCGGTAATATCGAGCAACACAATCTCATCCGCGCCCTCGCGCGCATGACGCGCAGCCTGGGTGGCCGGATCGCCCGCGTCAATGAGGTCGACGAACTGTACACCTTTTACGACACGGCCATCATGGACATCGAGACAGGCGATGATGCGCTTGGTTATCATTCAGTCCCTTTCCATCTGAGAAAGTTCTTGAGTATTTTCAATCCAGTTGCGCCGGACTTTTCCGGATGAAATTGCACACCCATAACGTTGCCGCGCTCGACGGCTGAGGCGAATGGCTCGATGTAGTGCGTCGTGGCCGCCGTGTCGGCGGTGACGGGAGCGCGGTAGGAGTGCGTAAAGTATACGTATTCGCCCGGTTCAACTCCGGCAAGAAGTTTGGAATTCTTCCTAACTTCCAGTGAATTCCATCCGACGTGCGGGACTTTTTCTTTGCTTTCAGAAAAATGTTCGCAGGATTCAGCAAAATGTCCAAGTCCTGGCTGCGACGGTGCTTCGCTTGAGCCTGCATAGAGCCATTGCATTCCGACACAAATACCTAGGAAAGGCACGCCGCGAGCAATTGCCGCGCGAATCGCGGAAGTAAGGCCGGTTGCGTCGAGGCGTTCGGTGGCTGCAAAGTGGCCTACTCCGGGCAACACGATACGCTCCGCAGTATTAACCAAATCTAGATCGCCATCCGTGACGACCGTCTCCACGCCCAGGTGGCGCAACGCCTTGAGCACCGAGGTAAGATTGCCTGCCTTGTAATCGATCACGGTAACGCGCATCATAACAACCCCTTCGTCGAAGGCAGCATTTTGCCGAGTTGTTTATCGCGCGAGCAAGCCACGCGCAGCGCGCGCGCAAAGGCCTTGAAGATGGCCTCGATCTTGTGGTGATTCGAGCGGCCGTACATGGTTTTCACGTGGATGTTGGCGCGTGCGCCGCGCGCGAAACCTTCAAAGAAATCCGTGACCAATTCTGTTTGCAGATCGCCCACTAGGCGCGTGCGAACTTTTGTTTCGACGGCGAAGGCCGCACGTCCGCTGAGATCGATGGCGGCGATGGCCAAAGTTTCGTCCATGGGCATGAGGAAGTAACCGGCGCGGAGAATTCCGCGCTTGTCGCCGAGAGCCTTGTCAAAGATTTCGCCGAGTGCAATGCCCACGTCTTCGACAGTGTGGTGCTGATCGACATCGAGGTCGCCGTCGCATTTGAGTTCAAGATCGAATGCGCCGTGGCGCGTGAAGAGTTCCAGCATATGATCGAAGAAGCGAATGCCGGTGGAGATTTTGTATTGGCCGCTGCCTTCGATTGTGAGCCTGATAGCAATGCGCGTTTCGGTGGTGTTTCTTTCAAAGTTAGCGGTGCGCACTTTGTCTGTCATTGAGCGGCTCCTTTGATTGCTGCCAGTGCATTGTTGAGGGCCACTACGGCCTGGCGCATCTGCTCTCGCGTTCCGATGGTGATGCGTACGCGGCCATCGCAGCCGGGGTCGCTGGAGCGGTCGCGAACGAGTACGCCCGATGCGCTCATCAGGCGTGTAAACTCCTTGTGCTGCACGCCGATTTCGACGAGTACAAAGTTCGCGCGGCTGGGCCAGCGTCGGACTCCGGCTTGATCGAGCGAGGTTTCAAATTCCGTGCGCGCAACCAGCACTTCAGCGATGTACCAGTCGAGATAGGCTGAATCTTCGAGCGCGGGAGGGAGGCAAGCCAATGCCAGCGAATTTACGCTGTAAGGCGAGAGTACACGCTTGACCCAGCGCATCAGTTCTACGGAACCAGCAAGCAGGCCGAGACGCAATCCAGCAAGCCCGTAGGCTTTCGAGAAGGTGCGCGCGACAATCAAATTGGGCAGAGCGCCTACTAAGTCGATCACTGTTTCGCCATGGAAATGAAAATATGCTTCATCAACCAGCAGCACTGCGTGGGGCGCTCGTTTGGCAATCTCGATGAGTTGCGCTCGCGTGGCCACACTGCCGGAAGGGCTGTTGGGATTGGCGATAGCGATGATTTTGGTGCGCAGCGTGATGGCCGCCAGAAGACGTTCGTAGGGAAACTGCATATCGTCCGCAGCTTGGACCGCGACCACGCGTGCATTTGTCGCTGACGCGTAGACCTCGTACATCGTGTAAGTGGGCACGGGCAGAAGCAGCTCGTCGCAGTCTTCGAGGAAGGCTTCAAAAAGGACATGAATGGCCTCATCGACGCCGTTGGTGAGCGCGACTTGAGAGGACGCAAGGCCGAGATACGCGGCGACGATGGCCTCAACCGGCTCGCGCTCGGGATAGCGCGTGAGGTTGCCCGCGCTGATGCTGCCCAGCACTTCGCGTATCTTGGGCGAGCAGGCCAGTGTGTTCTCATTGAAATCCAGGCGCAGCGCGTCACGGCAGCCGAGCGGGGGATGATACTCCTTCATGGCTTGCACACGCGCACGCGGCGCGGGGCTTAGTGTTGCTACAGTTTCAGTCATGAGATCTCCTTGCGAAGCGCGCTCGAATGGCCGCAGCATGGCCTATTAGTCCTTCGGCCTCGGCCAACAAAGCGGCTTGCGGGCCAAGGGCGCGCATGGCTTGTGCACTATATTGCTGCACTGTGATGAGCTTGACGAAGTCGTTGACGCTCAAGCCGCCGCGCACGCGCGCCATGCCGCCGGTGGGCAGTGTGTGATTGGGGCCTGAGATGTAATCGCCCATGGGCTGCGCGGACCAACGGCCAATAAAAAGAGAACCGGCATTTTGCACCCAATCAAGATCGCTGTCCGCATCGACTGTGAGGTGTTCGGGCGCGAGTCGATTGGTGATCTCATGTGTCTCGTCCACCGTTGATGCAATGATTGCGAGACCGTTGCGATCAAGAGCCTCACGCGCGACAGCATTGCTAGCGCTCTGCGCTTTTACTTTTTGGACGACCTCCATCGCCAAGTCTGCGCGCGTGGTAATGAAGATGGCGAGCGCTTCCGGATCGTGCTCGGCCTGCGCGACTAAGTCAGAAGCTATCTCGTTCGCGTTGCCACGTTCGCTTGTGACAATAATCTCGGTGGGGCCGGCGAGCATATCGATGGCGCAATCAAAAGCTACGAGACGCTTGGCCGCAGTGACATAGAGATTGCCGGGGCCAACGATCTTATCTACGCGCGGAATAGTTGCAGTTCCATAGGCCAGCGCGGCTACGGCGTGTGCGCCACCGAGGCGATAGAACTCCGTTATGCCGAGAAGATGCGCGGCGGCGAGAGTCTCTCGCGCAGGTTTGGGCGAGACCACAGCGACGCGCTGAACGCCCGCGACCTGAGCGGGAATTGCAGTCATCAGCAACGTAGAGGGAAGCGGATGACGGCCGCTGGGCACATAGCAACCTACAGAGCCAAGCGGACGAATAAGCTGGCTGGTGGTGAGGCCGGGGATGGACTCATCGCTGAAGGATGCAGGCAGTTGAGAAACGGCGAAGGCGCGAATCTGATTCGCAGCGGTAGACAGAGCTTCTTGCATTGCAGGTTCAATCGCATTCCATGCAGCAGCCATCTCTTCGTGAGTTACTCGCAAAGCGGCGACGCCGGCGAGTCCGTCAAATTGAGCGGCGTAGCGAAGCAGCGCGCGGTCGCCCTGCTTGCGCACATTGGTTACGATACGTTTAACGGCGGGCAGCACGGCATCAAGCGCCGAGCCGCCGCGCCGTTCGAGGGCGTCGAGGATCTCAAAGGATTGCTGCGCGCCTCGGCCTTTTGTTCGGATCACTTTCATCGTTGTTCTCCGTTATTACAGCACGACTTTGTTGAGCGGATATTCAACGATGCCCGCGGCTCTGGCTGCTTTGAGCTTGGGAATCACGTCGCGGGCGACACGCTCTTCAACGATGGTGTTGACAGCAACCCAGTCGGAGTTACTAAGTTGGGAAACAGTGGGCGAGTTGAGCGCGGGAAGTACGGCAAGGACAGCATCGAGGTTGGCGCGCTGTACGTTGAGCATCAGGCCCACCTGCGATTGCGCGTCGATTGCGCCGCGCAGCATCATCGCAATCTGCGAGAGCTTTTCGCGCTTCCACGGATCTGAAAGAGTTTGTTGGCCAGCGATCAGATGAGTCTCGCTCTCCATAATGGTGTCGATGATTTTGAGGTGGTTGGCCTTCAGCGAACTGCCGGTCTCAGTAACTTCGACGATGGCGTCGGCGAGCATGGGGGGCTTGACTTCCGTTGCGCCCCAACTGAACTCGACCTTGACGTTGACGCCCTTGGCAGCGAAGTAACGCTTGCTCACTTCGACTAACTCAGTCGCCACGATCTTGCCTTCGAGGTCTTCGGCTTTTGCAAAGCCGCTGCCTTCGGGAACAGCAAGCACCCAGCGCACCTTGCGGCGGCTCTGCTTGGCATAAGTAAGAGTGGTGACGCTGGTGACATCGAGGCCGCTCTCGACAACCCAGTCGATGCCTGTGAGGCCGGCGTCGAGGACGCCGTGATCGACATAACGGGCCATCTCCTGAGCGCGAATCAGCATACACTCGATCTCTGGGTCGTCGATGGAGGGAAAGTAGGAGCGGCCATCAGCGTAGATGTTCCAGCCGGCGCGTTTGAACAGAGCAATGGTTGCGTCTTGCAGGCTTCCTTTGGGAATGCCGAGTCTGAGCTTGTTAGCCACGAGTTACCTCTTTCTGGTTGTATTGCTGGCTGGCGTCAACGATAGGCAGCGGCTTGGTGAAGCAGCTAACCGTACCTTCGTGGCAGACCAATCCATCACCCTCAACGATGACGCGAAACAATAAGGTGTCGTTGTCGCAGTCGGTCGAGGCAGAGACCACGCGCAACCGG
>JBEKDX010000142.1:0-8214 GCA_050014135.1 Occallatibacter sp. | reverse complement strand
GCTCCAACGAAACATAGCTGAACATCCCATCTTGTACTCGCTCATCTCCACGCATAACTATTCGATGAATCGGAAGACCCACATGACGCGGAAATCTAATCGAATTTCAACAAGTTCCTAGACGGAAGACTTGTAGAAAGGAGATCGCCTGACTCTGGCGGCGTCTCATCAGCCCCGGAATCTTCGCAGGCCTGCTCCGCGCACACTACCGCCTGCCGCGCGCCCGACTGGGATGCACGGCTGCGGCGGGTGCGGACCCCGAGGTCCACGCCCACCAGCACCGCTCGCTCCGGACCGCTGCCGGAACTCGGCGTTCGGTTCTCTTCATCGGCCAACTGATGCCGCTCCCCGCCTCCTATCGCGGCTCCCCAATTGCGGGAACTGCGGACGGTGCGGCGGCTGGAACAGAACCATTGAACGCGGCCACTGGACGGAACTCGCTATGAAGCACACCGCGGTTGCTCACTACAGTTGATATGGCGTGCTTGAAGATCAACTGCTCCTGACTGTTGTTTTCCAGAAGCACGGAGTACTTGTCGAAGGACCGGATCTTTCCCGTCAGCTTCACTCCGCTGACCAGATAAACCGTGATAGGGGTTTTGTCCTTGCGGACGGTGTTCAGGAATGTGTCCTGAATGTTTTGTGCCGGCTTGTTCTCCATTTGCCGATCTCCTGCTTTCCTTGGGGGGTTGGATGCAATTTGAATCGTGCGTACTCCTGTAGATCAACGGGGGCGGCGCCGGAAGGCCCGAAACCGCCCACTCTAGCAATGGCTCAACGATATAAGGCTTTTGCGTCCTTTTCAACCCTGTTTTTGCAAAAACTTGTTTGCCAGGCTCTTTTTCGCTCTTGCCCCCTCATCCGGCAGAGTGCCCCAGACCAGGTGGCCCAGCTCCCGCTTTTGGAACCTGGGAAACAACTGTGTCGGCTGCCCCAGGCCCGGGTCCCCACGAACAGGTCTTCGTTCGTGGGGTGTAGATCCCGCTTTTGGGACCTGTGAGACCAGGATGCTGGTAGCATAAGCTTGTGAAAAGCACGCCGAATCCGCCTCAGAACCATCCTCCAACCGCCCAGCCAGTGCCCATGCTGGACCTAAAACGCCAGTATCTTCCTCTCCACCAGGAACTTCTCGAGGCGGTCGGCGCTGTATTAGAGACGCAGCAGTTCATCCTTGGCGAGCCGGTAGCCGCCTTCGAGCGAACCGCTGCCGCCCAACTCGGCGTCGCCCACGCCGTGGGATGCTCCTCCGGCACCGACGCCCTCTGGCTGGCCCTGGCCGCTGCCGGCATAGGCCCAGGCATGGCCGTCGTCACCACCCCCTTCAGCTTCTTCGCCTCCGTCAGCGCCATCCTCCGCGCCGGCGCGCAGCCTCTCCTAGCCGACATCGAACCCACCACCTTCAACCTCTCCCCGGCTGCCGTCGAAGCCCTCCTTGACGCTCCGCATACAGCGGTGATTCGAGCCATTCTCCCCGTCCACCTCTACGGCCAATGCGGGCATTTCCATGCCTTTTCCCGTCTTGGTCAAGAGCGTGGCTTGAAGATCATCGAAGATGCCGCCCAGGCCTGGGGCGGCGATTGGCAGGGCGTGAAGGCCGGCGCTCTCGGCGATGCCGCAGCCTTCAGCTTTTATCCCACCAAGAATCTCAGCGCGGCGGGCGACGCCGGCATGATCACAACCAACTCGAACGATGTAGCCGAACGCGCCCGTATGTTGCGCAATCACGGAATGCGCCGCCGCTACTATCACGATGAACTCGGCTGGAATACCCGCATGGACGGTTTCCAGGGCGCAATCCTTTCGGTCAAGCTCAAGTACATCGACGGCTGGAATCAAGCGCGACGCACCGTGGCCCGGCGCTATCACGCGCTCTTTCATGCGGCGGGTCTGGTCGAGGCCGGTCCCTATCCAGCCCACGGCATTGTCCTGCCCCACGAGGTCGCCGGCGCCCATCACGTCTGGCACCAGTATGTGATCCGCTCCAATCGCCGCGACGGCCTCCGCCAGTTCCTCTCCGAGCGCAAGATCGGCTCCGAGATCTACTACCCCGTCCCCCTGCACTTGCAGCAGCCATTGCTGAGCCTCGGCTACAGCCAGGGCAGCTTCCCCCAGGCCGAGCGCGCCGCCCGCGAAGTCCTCGCCCTGCCCATCTTCCCCGAACTGCGCGAAGACGAGCAGCAGACCGTAGTAGCCGCCATCGCCGAGTTCCTCAGCTAGTCTCCTGAGTCATAACTTCACGCAACCAATTCACTGTCATCCTGAGCAGTCCGACTCACCGCGTCGAGTTACGGTCAGAAATGTACAAGCCACAAAAGCTGGGTGCCCCATCCTTGCGACGTTCTTGTTTTTGTTGCAAGGGTGGGAAACCTCGAACCTCAATCTGCCCTATTCATCCTGAGCCGTGCCGCAACGACCGCAAAATCAACGTCGGAGGGAGACGGGGGTTTTACCCCCCGTGCAAAGGCAATTGAATCAACGAGGACTGTAGCCCCGGAGGGATTGTTGGATCGCTGTTCGGCGATCCTTCAATTTTGTACCCGAAAACCACGCCGTGAGGTGGCTATTGAACCCAACCATAAGCCGTCCCCGGCGGCGTTGGTGGCTGGAGAACCGACCTGGTTACTTGGCGCCGCCCGTCCGCAGGGCGCGGATTCGCTCGATTGCGTCGGTAACCATCGGACGGCCGGTCTCCTTTGCCATGCCTTTGTCGATCAGAGAGTCGATAAATTCCTCGATGGACAAGTTGCGATCCTGAGCCGCGCGTATTACCGTGTCTGGAACAGTGATAGAGACAATCATGGGAGCGGGTTCCTCTGTTGTTGTATCGGCAGCGGAGAAGATGAATTGAGTGAAATCGGAGATATTTCCCGAATCGCGGCAAAAAACTCAGCCGTGCGGTAGGCTATCTGTATGTACGAAGAGTTTTGCGTTACCGACCGCTGGAGTGGAGAAGAACTCCAGTGCCGCTGGAAGGGCACCATGGTGGCCATCGCCACCCGCCACGCCGACGCCGTAGACGTGCGCTTCGAGGTCAACGGCCGCCCCCTCTGGGTGGCCCTGCCCCTCGAGGCATGGGGGCAGCAAAAATTATTGACAGGAAAAGTGATCACCGACCAGCTCGCAGCCCAGATCGCGGGCCGGTTCCTGAAGAAATCCATCGAAGAAGGCTACGACTCGCGCCGGGAAATCTGCACCATGACCGTTGCCGAAGTGCTCCAAGGCCTCGAAGCCGTGGTCGCGGAAGCCAAAGCGCAGGGCGGGATGCCCTCGCTGCCGATCCTGGCGGAATGACACTCCCAGCTGCTATCTATTCCCTGCCGTCGTTCAGCCAGCGCTTCGTATTCAGCATCTGCCTCTGATCCAACGCCCATACTTTGCCCGTCAGCTCATCCGCGCCTTTGCCTTCGCGGATGCATTTGTCGAATTCGTTTTGAACGGCTTGCATCTTGGCGTCAAGATCGTCAATGAAGCTCAGCGCCAGTGCCTCGGGAATCATCGGCAGCTTGGGCGAGCCGAACTCCAGCTTGCCATGATGCGACAAGATCATGTGCAGCACAAGTATCTTGAGCTTCGGCGGAAATCCCGGCAGGCTGTCGATCGTCTTCTCGGTGAGCGCCGTGCCGATCTGAATGTGTCCCAGCAAACTTCCCTCGACGGTGTACTCGAAGCCGATCTCCCAGCTCAGTTCGCGCACCTTGCCGATGTCATGCAGAATCACGCCGGTCAGCAGCAGATCGCGGTCGAGTAGTGGATAATGCGGGGCGACGCGGTCGGCCAGCGTAAGCAAGCTGATAACGTGCTCCAGCAAGCCGCCAAGCCAGGCATGATGAAGCTGCTTCGCTGCGGGAGCCTCGCGATACGCCGCGGCCAGCGCTGGATCGTCGAGCATCGTGGTCAGCAGCCGCTTGAGGTCAGGGTTGGTGAAGCTGTCGATGAAGCTGTGAAGCTGTCGCCACAGCACGGCCACATCGTAGCTGGTCGACGGCAGCAGATCCGACTTGTCCACCTCGGCCGGTTGCGCCAGTCGCAGTTGATCGATCTTCATCTGGATGCGGTCGTCAAAGCGCGAGGCCGAGCCGCGTGCCTTCACGATGTCGCCCCGCTCAAAGTCTTTGGCGATGCGCGGGTCTCCAGGCTCCCAGATGCGTCCCTCGAGTTGGCCGGTCTTGTCGCCGAGGATCAGGTTCAGGTACGGCTTGTTGGTCTTGGTTGTGCGCTGCTGCTTGGCCAGAACCAGGAAGAAGCCGTCGAAGAGCTTGCCTTCGTCGAAGTTGGCCAGATCGGCGATGTAAATGTCTTTCATGCTGCGGTCAGCTTAACGCATGGGAGAGGAAATGAGACAAAAATACTTACAAAGAAATCAAAATCTATAGCGGCCAGCCGTGAAGGCGTCCGGCGTCAAGCTCTCTCGGTTCCTCATCAACGAGGAACCGAGAGAGCTAGTCGTCACGCTTCGGCGGGTTGCTCCGTGGCGTCGTCCCCGCGCCTGAGCAGCCTGCTCAGAATCACGTAGAGCACCGGTATAAAGATGAGGTTGAGAACGGTGGACAGCAGCATTCCCCCGACGATCGTCGTGCCCACAGACCTGCGTCCCAAGGCGCCCGCCCCCGTGGCGAAGACCAGAGGAAGAACGCCGAGAATAAACGCGAACGAGGTCATCAAAATCGGCCTGAGGCGAAGCTCGGCGGCTTCGATGGCCGCGTCCGAAATCGAGCGGCCCTTGCGGCGCAGTTGCTCGGCAAATTCGACGATCAATATTGAATTCTTCGCCGACAAGCCGATCAGCATCACCAGGCCAATCTGGCAATAGACATCATTCGAGTAGCCCCGCAGCGCAACCAAGCCCAGCGCCCCCAGCACCGCCATCGGCACCGCCAGCAGAATGATGAAAGGCAGCGCGAAGCTCTCGTAGAGCGCCGAAAGCGTGAGATAGACAACCAAAATACCCAGGCCAAAGATGATCAGCGCCTTGCCGCCGGACTCGATTTCGTCAAGCGTCAGCCCGGTCCACTCGAACTTCATGCCGTGCATCATGTTCTGGCCGGCCAGCTCCGCCATCGCCTTGAGTCCCTGACCGGAGCTATAGCCCGGAGCAGCCGAGCCGTCAATCTCCACTGCGCGGAATAAGTTGTAATGTGTGATGACCGGCGGCCCTGAGCTCTCGACGACTTTCGCCAGGTTGTCGAGCGGCGCCATCTGGCCGCTGTCGGAGCGGACGTAATAGTTGTGCAGATCGCGAGCCGACATGCGGAACGGCTGATCGGCCTGCACAAAGACGCGATAGGTGCGGTTGTTGTAGTCGAAGTCGTTGATATACTCTGAACCCATGAAGACGCTGAGTGCGTTGGTGATCTGCGAGAGCGGTATGTTCATCGCCTTGGCCTTCTCGCGATCGATGGTGACCAGCACCTGCGGATCGTTGGCCGAAAATTGCGTGAACAGGCCGGCGAGGTCCTTGCGCTGGCTGCTCGCGCCCACCATCTGATGGGCCACGCGGTCCAGATCGCCCAAGGTGTTGTTCCCTTCATCCTGCAGCATGAACTGGAAGCCGCCGAAGCTGCCCACGCCTGACACTGCAGGAGGCTCGACCATCATCACCAGTCCGCCGTTCGGCGCGAACATCAGCATTTGCAGTTGCGGCGCCAGCTTGGCCACAATGTCCGCCGTCGTGTGGCCCTTGCCGCGTCGCTTGTCCGAGGGCGTGGTCGAAATAAACATCATGCCCGCGTTCGAGGCGTTGCCCGCGAAGCTGAAACCCATCACCGAAAAGGCACCGGCAATGTCGGGATTCTGGCCGATGATGGCCTCCGCGCGATCCGCTAGCGAGGTGGTGTAGGCCAGCGAAGAGCCCGGAGGAGCCTGCACGATCACCATCAGAAATCCTTGGTCCTCCTGGGGAATAAAACCGGAGGGAACGTGCTGATACGTCCAAACGGTCGCGCCCAGGCCTGCGAAGAAGAGAACCAGCAGCGCGTAGCGGAGCTTGAGCGCCACGTGAACTGACTTGGCATACGTGCGCGACAGCCAGCTGATCTGCCTGTCGGTCGAGTGAATGAATCGCGAGAAGAGGCTCGAGACCACTTCAATATGCAGAAAATCGAGCTGCTTGGGACGATCCTCTTCGCCGCGCAGAAACATCGCCGACAGCGCCGGCGAAAGCGTCAGCGCGTTGAAGGCCGAAATGGCGATGGCAAACGCAATCGTCAGCGAGAACTGCCGATACAAAATTCCGGTGGTGCCCGGAAAAAACGAAACCGGCACAAAGACAGCGATCAGCACCAGGGAAGTCGCGATTACCGCGCTGGTCACCTCGCCCATCGCTCGCGAAGTGGCGGCGTGCGGATCGGAGTGTTCCATGTGAATGTGCCGCTGCACATTCTCGATCACCACGATAGCGTCATCCACCACCAATCCCGTGGCCAGCGTGATCCCGAACAGCGTCAGCGAGTTGATCGAGAAGCCGAAGAGCTTGATGAATGCGAAGGTCCCGATCAGCGAAACCGGAATCGTGACGGCGGGAATGATGGTGGCGCGCCAATCAAGCAGGAAGAGGAAGATCACGGTGATAACGATGAAGACGGCGATGCCAAGTGTTACCAGCACTTCGCGGATCGAGTCGCCCACCACCGTCGTGGTGTCGAAGGCGATGGCGTATTCCAGCCCCGGCGGAAAGCTCTTCGCCAGCTCCGCCAGCGCGGCCGTGGCGTTGCTGTCCACTTCCAGCGCGTTGGCGTTCGACAGTTGCATCACCCCGATGCCCATCGCATCGTGGCCCGCGAATTTCAACGAGGAGCTGTAGTCCTCTGCGCCCACCTCCGAATGGCCCACATCTTTCAGCAGCACCAACCCATTGGCGGAGTTCTTGACGATGATATTGTCGAAATCGGTGGGCGAGGTGAGCCGGCCCACTACACGCACCGGCACTTGAAAGGCCTGCTTCTGATCCGAGGGCGGCTGGCCAAGCTGGCCTGCGGGAATCTCGATATTCTGCTCCACCAGCGCGTTCACCACGTCCGTGGCCGTCAGAGAGCGGGCGGCCAGGCGCTCCGGATCAAGCCAGACTCGCATTGCGTACTTGCGCTCGCCGAAGATGATTACGTCGCCCACGCCCGGCACGCGCTTGAGCGCGTCCTTCACGTAAACATCGAGATAGTTCGAGATGAACTCCGGGGAGTAGCGGCCGTCGCGAGTAAAGAAACCGGCGCCGAAGACAAAGTTGAAGTTGGTCTTGGTGATGCTGATTCCGGTCGCGTTGACCGCCGCGGGCAGGCGTCCTTCGACGCTGGCCACGCGGTTCTGAACGTCCACCGCGGCAATGTCCAGATCGTAGCCGGTCTTGAAGGTCGTCGTGATCGAACTCGTGCCGCTGTTGGTGCTCGACGAGCTGATGTAGCGCATTCCCTCCACGCCGTTGATGGCCTCTTCGAGAGGAATCGTCACCGCCTTCTCGACCGTGTCGGCGTTGGCGCCCACGTAGTTGCAATCCACCTCCACCTGCGGAGGAGCCAGCGTCGGATACATGGCCACCGGAAGGTTGGGAATGCACACTGCGCCTGCCAGAATGATCAGCAGAGCGCAGACCGTCGCAAAGACTGGCCGATGAATAAAGAAATCGACAAACAAGGCTTCTTCCTTTCAAGTAATGCTGTCATCGTTTCTAAAAGCACGGTATCACTAAAGCACTGTCGTCCTGAGCGGAGTAGGTCGCCTTTTTGCGACCTGCCCATCAAGGCTCGCCGCGGCGAGTCACCTGTGAAAAAGCAATTCAGAAAACTCGAAGTGGGCCTTGTTCTCGGCCTTCGATGAAATAATCTTTTGCAGAGAATTAACTTCCGAGGGCGCACAGTGAAAATATGAACCATGAACACAACCGCGGGCTTTTCCTGACCACTGATCACTGTCCACTGACCACTGAGGGGTACCCCCCTCCCCCCCTCTAAATTTCCTTCAGACCATGCACATAATTTCGCGGAATGGTCGTCAGTTTTAAACAGGCCCGTCATTGTTGAGCGTTTCACTCGATTCTTCAGTTGTTGTCAAGAGAAAAATGTCAAATTTGCCCCAAAAACCAAATTCTCATTTATTTCGCCTGGCAGGTGGCCCGCAAATGTTACGTGATCCATCCTTGCGACTGTCATCCTGAGCGAACGAAGCGAGTTGAAGGACCTGCTTCTTGATATCTTTGTCGCAAGATTCGGATACCACCAACCTCAA
>JBEKDX010000141.1:0-8229 GCA_050014135.1 Occallatibacter sp. | reverse complement strand
CCAGCCGGATTCATCTTCAGCTCCGTCGGCTGGAAATGTAAACCGCAATTCCGCGGCAGAAAACGAAAAAGTGTCAGGGATGTCCCCGGTCTGAAATGTCAGGGATGTGCCCGGCTGCACAGACCTCTAGGGACTGAGGGACTAGGGACCTGGGACTAGGAAAAGCCCGCGACTGTGTTTATGGTTCATGCTTTTATTGTGCGCGTGGTGAGGGAAATAATCTGCAATATTACTTGATGCGCGACCTGGAGCGGCTTAGCAGGGTCTGCCGGCTCGAAGGCGAGGACAGAACCAACGAGTAAAAAGCAGTTGTGCCGAAAGAGCGCATGAGGACTATACTTCTCCTGTCAACAAAACCACATCTATCGAGGCCTCTATGCATCTACGTGGAATTCGTAGGACTGCACTGCTCTTTGCTCTGTTGCTTTCAGGTTCAATCGTGCTCTTGAGAGCTCAGCAGCCCGCGCCGCAGAAGATGGACAGCTTGGCCTTGCAGGACGCACACGCGATGCTACATCAGGGCTATGACGAGATTCGCAAGAACTACTATGACCCCACTTTTCATGGCGTCGATCTCGACAAGACCTATCAGCAGTACAACGCCCGGCTGGACGCATCGACCGACGTCAACGACGCCTACCGCGTCATTGAGGCATTCATGCTCAGCCTGCATGATTCGCACACTAATTTCATGCCGCCCAAGCGTGCAAACCCCTCGACACCGGGATTTTCCATGAAGATGATTGGCGACAAGTGTTTGATCACGCGCATTCGCCCCAGCACCGATGCCGCCAGCAAGCTCCATGTCGGAGACCAGGTTCTGACTCTCGACGGTTTTAAGGTCGAACTAGCCCACTTCGACGAGATGTTGTACTTCATACAAGTACTTTCTCCCGGACCGTACATGGTGCTCGATCTTCTCAACCCCGCAGGAGAGCACAGAAAGGAAACCGTGAATGCGGAGGTGCATTACGGCAAATATGGGATTGATATTGGTGGTAGCAGCCAAAATAGCTCCATCGAGAAAATTATGCATCTGCGCAGATCTCGTTTCTTCGACATCGGCGATACCTTCATCTGGAAGATGCCAACTTTCTTAGTTCCATTCCCTGATATGGACACCGCCGCCGACAAAGCGAAGAAGTACAAGAATCT
Source organism: Occallatibacter sp. (assembly GCA_050014135.1). GTDB lineage: Bacteria > Acidobacteriota > Terriglobia > Terriglobales > Acidobacteriaceae > Telmatobacter. The sequence goes on along the minus strand of JBEKDX010000141.1, from coordinate 7,074 downwards.
CATCATCGATCTTCGGGGGAACTCTGGAGGAGCCGAAGATACCGTGAAGGCGATGCTGGGCCATTTCTTCGATCATGAAATCAAGCTCGGAGACCGAGTGACGCGCAAAGAAACCAAACCTGTGATAATCAAGCCTAGAAAACCGTTCTATTCCGGTGATGTGATCGTCCTCGTTGACCATAACTCCGCCTCCGCGTCCGAGATCTTCGCTCGTGTCATCCAATTGGAGCATCGAGGTAAAGTCATCGGCGACAATTCGGCTGGGGCTGTCATGGAAGCGCAGGCGTTCGGGGAAGTGATTGGAGCGGACGCAAGGAAGATTATCTACGGCATCATAGTCACCCGCGCAAATCTGCTGATGACCGATGGCAAGAGCCTGGAAAATGTCGGCGTGATTCCGGATGAGCTTTTGCTGCCGACGGCGCAGGATCTGGCTGCGGGCAAGGACCCTGTGCTCTCTCATGCTGTCGATTTGACTGGCGCCAAACTTGACCCAGTCGCCGCGGGCAAGCTATTTCCGTTTGAGTGGCCCGATCTGTAGAGTCTTTTTGTAGCGCCGCTCTCCAGAGCGGCTGTCGTGCGGGACTCCAGTCCCGCACAAATCGCAACTGACGGCCGGGAGGCCTGCGGTACAAATTGCCGATTGGTTTTTAGTCGCTATTTCGCCCCAAAATAAAATGGGTTCCGTGTTTGCGGAACCCATTTTGATAAACCCGGCCTCTGGTCAATTTTCATTTTCAGAGAAACATTCCCTCAGGGGCTAAAGCCCAGGTTGATTTTGCAGGGTTTATGTACGGGCTAAAGCCCGTACCCTTCACAGTACGAGCTTTTCCGCAGCCTATCAACCGCACACTCTCAAAGCATCGTCTTGATCAGAGATTCTTGAACGCAGAAAAATTGTCAGAGCCGGATTACGGCTGGGCGAAGTAGCCGGTATTGGTGAGGGCGGTCAGGCCTGGCTTGCCGATCTGCACCTTCAAGGTGTGATACTCGTTGGCGCTTTTGGTCGACGGAGGGTCGAAGGAGAGCGAATAGATGTTGCCGGCATCCTGGATGCAACCGTTGATTTGAGCGGCCAGATCGTTGCTTGGCGGCACGACGCGCCCTCCGGACTGGATGGCAAGCAATCTCAAGTCCAGATGGGCGGGCTGGGTATCCAGTGGCTTCTTCGGCACTTTCACGAAATCCATGAAGTGAAAATCTTCCACGCCGACTCCCGCCACAATGCTGTAGACGGAGATGCGGGCCTCGCGCAGCTTGGCGGAAAGCCCAACCACCTCGTTGAAGTAGTATTGATGCGCCTTGTCGTTGATTTCAATGTTTGGCCAGTACAGCAACGGCCATCCGCGGCTGGCCCAGATGAGCAGCTTCTTGCCGGGCTTCTTTCCCTCGCCTTGCACAATGGAATCGAGGGCATTGACGGAAAAGGCGACGCGCTGGGATTGCTCCCAGCCGTTGGTCGCAGTGGTTATGCCCGCGCCCATGATGCTTCCATTCTTATAGCGATAGGTGTTGGTGTTTGATAGCTGCAACAAGGAGGCGGGCGGCAATTTATGGACTTGATCGGCCAACGCGTTGCCGTCCAGGAAAGACTGGCTCAGGAGATTGAGTCCTTTTTCAGTCAAATTGAGCAGCACAACCGGCTGCGCCAGATGGCCGCCGTTTTGGCGCAGGAACTTCTCGACTCCTTCATGAATGAGGACATCCTCATCGGCCATCACGTTGACCTGATCGATGACGATGATGAGTTCAGAGAGGGCCGTTGCATCGTTAACGTGAAAGGAGAGAATCTTGCCGGGCTGGTTGTTGTCCAGCAGGGAAAAATCGTCGGCTACGAGGCCGGAGACTGGCTGTCCCGGCTTATCGGTGACCATGACATCCAGATGGATGCGGCCTTCTGAAGTCGCCAAGGTGGCTGCCGCCTGAGCGGGAGTCTGTTCCGGAGCTGCAAGGGCGGGCAAGCAAATAACGAGCGCCAAGCAGGCGCGCTGCGACAGATTCATGCGATTCACCTCGATTGAATTTCCTGATGCGGCTTTGCACAGAATTCTAACACCGCCGGCAATCCTGTCATCCAAGGAGCTGCCAACTGGTAGATTTGAAGAAGGTGTGTTGATCTCATCTGGTGAATCGGGATGCGCGCCGAAAGGAAAGTGGCCATGCTCCACACCACGGAAGACATTCACATTCAATGGACCAAGGTGGTACTTCCCCCGGTATTTCTGGAGGAAGAGCTGCCCATCTCGGATGCCGCCTCGACGACGATTTTTGAAGCCCGGCAGGAGATCACCGGCATTCTTCACGGGCGGGATTCACGGCTGATTGTTCTGGCTGGTCCCTGTTCGATTCACGACACCAAGGCGGCGCGCGAGTACGCGGCACTGTTGCAATCGGCGATTGCGGAGTTTTCCTCGGAGCTGCTGCTGGTGATGCGCGTGTACTTCGAGAAGCCCCGCACCACAATCGGATGGAAGGGACTGATCAACGACCCTTATCTCGACCAGTCTTACAAGATCAACGACGGTCTGCGGATGGCGCGTCGGCTGCTGCTGGATCTGGCGGAGATGGGCGTGCCCACAGGGACCGAGTTTCTGGACGTGATCTCGCCGCAGTACATTGCCGGGCTGGTCGGTTGGGGAGCGATCGGCGCGCGCACCACCGAGAGCCAGGTTCACCGTCAACTGGTCAGCGGTATCTCCTGCCCGGTGGGCTTCAAGAACGGCACCTCGGGCAATGTGCAGATCGCCATCGACGCGATTCTCTCCGCCGCGCACTCGCACTCCTTTCTCGGCCTCACCAAAACCGGCCAATCGGCGATCCTGGCCACCACGGGAAATCCTGACACGCACATCATCCTGCGCGGCGGCCGCGAGACGGTGAACTACACCGCCGAGAGCGTGGCGCGCACCGAGGAACAGATGGAGAAAGCCGGCATCGAGCCGCGCATCATGATCGACTTCAGCCACGCCAACAGCAGCAAGAATTACCGGCAACAATCGGAGGTCTGCCACAATGTCGCGCGGCAGATTGCCAAGGGAAACTCGAACATTATCGGCGTCATGATCGAAAGCAACCTGGTGGCCGGAGCACAGAAGCTCGTCCCTGGGCAGCCGCTGGTGTATGGACAGAGCATCACGGACGGCTGCATCGACTGGGCAGAGACGCATACGCTGTTAGCGGAACTGGCTGCCGCCGTGCGCGCCCGGCGTGCGGCCAAGCCGTCAGTTGCGTGACCTTTGCGGACGCGCCGGGTCAAAACAATATGTCCCCGGTTGGCAGTTCGCGCCGGATAGAATCCATTCGAGAGGATTTACCGGGAGGATCTACATTGACGCGCTCGATTCGTTTTTTTTCACTGGCGGCTTACCTGTTGCCACTACTGGCTGCGCCAGGAACGCAAGCCCAGCAGTCGGCCGCGCCGCCCTTGCCCGATATTCGCCAACTGATGATCCAGGTTCACGAACACCAGAAACAGCTCGACAAGGTACGGGAAAACTACACCTATAGCTCCCTTGCAACCGTGCAGGAGCTCGACTCGACTGGGCAGGTGAAGAAAACGGAGAGCGAGGAGTATGAGGCTTTTTTCGTCAACAGCCATCCCATCGAGCGAACCGTCAAGAAGAACGGCAAGCCGCTGGATAGCGGCGAGGAGCAGAAAGAGACGGAGCGGGTGACCAAGCTGGTGGAGAAGGCGCAGGTTACGCCGCCCGGCCAGGCGCTGGAAGGCCAGGCGGTCTCCGTCAGCCGTTTGCTGGATATCATGGATGTGCGCAACGAGAGGCGGGTGAGCTTTCGCGGGCGGATGGCTATTGTCTTTGATTTCGTGGGCCGGAAGGACGCCCAGACGCATGGCCAGGCCGAGGAGGCCTCGAAGGATTTGCAGGGCACGATCTGGATTGATGAGGCAGACCGCCAGGTGGCGCGCGTGGAGGCCGCCTTCGACGACAACTTCCACATTGGCGGCGGACTGATTGCCAATGTTCAAAAGGGATCTCACTTCAGCTTCGATCAGGCTCCTGTGAATGGAGAAATCTGGCTGCCTACCGGCGGCGATGCCACCATGCAAGCCCGCGTGATGCTGTTGAAGACCGTTCGCAGGCACATAACCCAGCGCGATTACGATTACAAGCGCTTTCGCGTCGAGACTGAGCCGGGCAAGGACGCGAATGTCGTGACAGAGAAAAAGTAGCTCGGGCGCGCTGCCCTCGACCGCGCTTCCATTAGAGTGAAAGCATGTTCGCGCGCAGACTCTCCATTCAACGCATTGATCCGAACGGCCTCCGGGAGGCGTGCCCGATTGGCTGGATCGACAACTTCGCGATGCGCAACTTTACCAACGATGCGGTCTTCGACGATACGCTGCCCATCGCCGACGGAGTGCTCGAGGCCGGAAGGCGCGTTCCGCTCACGCGCCTTCAGCCGGCGATGGAGGAGTGGTTTCGCCGCAAGGGCTACCTGAAGCCCGGCGAAGGGCTGGATGTGACGGAGATTGGCGAAGCATTTTAGCAACGTTCTTTCCGCAAATCGACATTGCCGCGGAGGCTGAAGCCCTTGTTGATTTGATTGGCTTTACGCGGGGGTAAAAGCCCCCGTCTCCCTCCGACGCGAGTTTTGCCGGCTGCCTGTTGATGCCCTTCACGCGACTGCTTTTTGCTCGACTTGGGCGTTGCGCCACAACTCGGCCTCGGCCTGGCGGCGGGTCTTCAGGGAGGCGAGTTCGTGCCCGCCGGCGTGATCCCAGCAGAGCAATTGCTCGGCGGCCTCGTCATACCTGCCTGCATTGAGAGACTTTAGCAGGGAGGAAGAGGCGAGCCTTCCCGCTCCCAGGTTGAAGGTGAAGTCTACCAGCGCATCAAATTGACCCTGAGTGAGCGAAACTTTGACGAGGCGCTGAACGGCTTGCACGGCGTCGCGCACGTCCGAGGTCAGAAGATTGGCGGCTTGCGTCTCGTCGATGCCGTTGGGAAACGATTCGGGATGCAGCAGCCGGTGGCCGTAGCCGATGGTGGGAAATCCGGCTGCATCGTTATAGACGCGATTACGAAAGCCTTCCGATTTCTTTAGTAAATCCATACCCGCGATGCTGAAGTTCATCTCTTCCTCCTTTGTTTCTTCGACTGAAGTAACTTCAATTTCACGCTAGCAGGATCGGAGAATTAATCTGCAAACCACCTGCGGTGGGGCCAACTGCTCGCTATTCGCTCGATCAGCGTTCCCGCTAAACGAAGAGAGCCACCTGCGGTGGGGGGGCTGGCCGTCCGGGCGGACGTGCTTCACGCAATATGACCAAGAATCAGGTTCTCCATCTGGCGGCAGGGCGGCAATCAGTGGCCTGCGGTGGGCGCTTTGCCGGCGAGTGTCTCGAAATCCTGAACCAGGGCATTGAGCGCATTGTCGAAGGTGTGGTCGTGGTTCTTTTGCCCGATGGCGGCTTCAATCGATTCGGTCATAACCCACAGCACATAGTGGGTCTTGCGGTCGTATATCACCAGACGAAACATCGGCAGCGGGTCGGATGCGCCATACACTTTGCTGCCGTTGGTTGGTCCGTTGGGCGCCATGAGCTGTAACTCCAGCACCAGATCGGCGTCAATCGGGTCGGCTGCAAACTCAAAGTGACCGGCTGCCTTCAGTGCAGCGTAGAACTGGGTATAGGCCCGGTTGGGGTCGCCCGAAAAGGGCTCCGGAAATAGCCCGCTGTCGCTACCTCCATTGGAAACGAAGATCGTTTTGGCTGCGAGGATGGCCCTGGGGACGGGGCCGGCCTGCGTATAGGCTGGCAACTGGGCAAGGGCGGCCGCCGCTGAAAGAAGGGCGAAGCAGAAGACAAAACGGAGTCCGAGAGCTGTGCGATTCAACGGAAGTTCCTCCTGGAATGAACGATTCACCCAGGTTTGAAAACCCGTCTGTGAGGAAAATGTTGCGGTTCAGGAGGTTGCGCGGGGCGGCGTTGAGGGGCAAGTGCCGTCGGGAGCCTTCGGAGATTATGCAGGCAGCATCTTTGGATTCGAGGGAAGGCCGGAAGAATCATTGCCTTTTCTGTGGAAAAATACGGAGATTGCATCAACTTTAGTGCATTTTGTAAGTTGTTGGCATGAAGCCAGTTAGCTGGGAAGGATTTAAATAATGTTCCTTTTTGGGCATTATTTCCACGTATGCTTTTTGACAATAGTCAGTCGGGATAGTGGCGAATTGGTAAAATGGAGGGATGGTGAAAGAACGAGAAACAAGCAACCCGAGCTCAAAATCTTCGCTACGGATATGGCTGGTAGCGGGAGCCTGCTCTGTTGCGCTAACCGCCGGAGTGGTAATCATTTCCATGCGGGGAGTGCAGGCAGATGCGCGGCTTTCCCGTCCGGCAGCCACCGCTCCCCTTGCGGCTCCCGTAGCGAGCGCGGCGCCTGCCTTGCTTGCGCCACAGCAACCCGCGGAAAAGCCTAGAACCGATCTGCTCCACGGCACTGCCTCCTGGTATGGCGGGGTCTTCAACGGCCGCCGGACAGCCAGTGGAGAACGGTACGACATGTACGCGATGACAGCGTGCCACCCCACCCTTCCCTTTGGCACGGTGGTGCGGGTGATCAACCGCGACAACGGACGGTCAGTGGTGGTGCGCATCACGGATCGCGGATACCTTTACGAGGGGCGCATTCTTGATCTGTCTTATGGCGCCGCTCAAAAACTGGCGATGATCAAACCTGGACTTGCCGCGGTAGATTTGGAGATCATCTCGCTGGGCAAGCCTCGCAAGGAAAGGTAAGACCTAGCAAACGTTTCGCAGCAGCAACGGCCGGCCCTCGGGCTGGCCGTTGTCGTTTGCCGACTGATTCCATTCGATTTTGCCGACGAGATTACCGCGGCAAGAGCTCTGTTTGTATATCGGGCATCCGCTTCGATGACATTGAATCGCCTCCAGCGACTGGGAATTTTACCGTGGAACCAGTTGGGGTCGTGGCGAAATCCTGCCATTCGGTGACCGCGCTGTCGGCGGGCGTCCCGTCTCCCTGCATTCCAAAGCCTGACCCGGCAATGGTCAGGGGGTTGGCGCTATCGGTGACCGTGCCGTTGAGAACG
>JBEKDX010000140.1:0-8240 GCA_050014135.1 Occallatibacter sp. | reverse complement strand
GAGAGGACATCGCCGGACTTCAAGGGCTGGTTATCGGCGGACGCCGGGTTGTCGATGGCATTGCCCAGATTGAAGGGAATCAGGCGTGTGCTCAGATCGCGCTCGTCGAGTCTCGCGATCACCGCATATTCCCAATTGATCTCCGCATTGCTTTCGGCTATATCGGTCATTATGTCCGTGTGCCGCGCATCGGCCAGATGGTTCTGCTGCTTCCAATGCTCGTTGGTGACCAATGCTCCTCGGGATGGAATCAAATCCGAAACGCGCATCCCTTGATGCCAGGGGAAGCGGCCCGGTGACGCAACATTGCCGCGGAGTATCACCGCATCTTCAAACTGAGAAGAGATCGGGGAAATCTTCAACAGATCGCCATCCCTCAGCAATCGCCGCAGGCCGCCTGCGTCCAGTGTGAATCCATCGACATGGTGATTTTTGTGATCCTCGATCCGTTCGAGAAGAACGCGCGAGGTCGCAGCCAGATTGGTCAGGCCGCCTACGTCTTCGAGAGCGGCAGCGATATTCGTATCGTCCTTCAGTTCTATGATTCCCGGCTCGTTGACGCTGCCGTCAATCGCCACCTGGGGACCAATCGCGGGAATGTAGATCACATCACCCGGAAGCAGTTGAACATCGCGCGACTTGTCTCCCTTACGCAGCACATCGTACAAATCCATTTCGGTGATCTGCCGGCCGCCGCGGCGCAACTGAATGTGCCGCATGGTTCCGGAGGCCGAAGGGCCTCCCGATGCGAACAGCGCGTCAAGCAACGTGCTCAGTGAACTGATGGTGTAAGCGCCCGGCTGGCGAGCGCTTCCGAGCACGAAGATCTGGATGGCGCGCAGACGGCCCATCGTCACATTGAGTTCAAAGCCTTTGTAGATGGAGCTGATTGCGGAGCGAAGATAGCCGTCTAATTGCTCGTAGCGCAAGCCCGCCACATTGAAGGTTCCCACCTTCGGCAGCGAGATTTGTCCATTCCTGTCCACCGTCACTTTGACATCAATGTCGATCTTTCCCCACGCCCGGATCAGCAGTTCGTCGCCGGGTCCGATCGCGTAATCGGCTGGAACTGGAATGCGATCCAGGGGAGAGAAAGTGGTTGGCGCGTCGTCAAAGTACGTTCTCCCGTACACCATAAGCCGATGTCCCACCGCGTCTTCGACAAACCTCTCAAAATCGGATGGCACGGTGATGGGAAGGATTTTTTTGGCCGGTTCCGGTGTCGCGGCCTCGTCATCCTCTTCCACCTTCACTTTTTCCGGGAGGGCGCCTTTCTGCGCCACCGGATTCCCCTTATTCGCCCTGGGAATGGCTGGGAGCGCCTGGGCTGGAGCATCCTCTTCGCCAGTGAGAACCGGCAGCGGCGCCGGAGCGCCCGGAGTCGTTACAGTGGACTGTCCCGCACAGAGCGCGCAAGAGAGTAGAAGGAACAAAGAAAACTGCTTGGTCATGACGTGGAAGGCCTCGGATTCAAATCCAGTTGAGGGATGACAGGAGACAAGACGCGGCAGGGAATGATGACTAGTTCAACAGCGCTGCCTGCGTCAGGCTGGCCGCGGCGGAGGATTCGGCTGGGGCGCGGCGAACCGGAAGATTCTCTTGAGCGGTATTGAATGGCTTGACCGACAGGGCAGTCTTCAAAAGCGCGGTCCCGGGATTGTAGTCAGGAACCAACTCCTTGAGCAGCACGACGAGGCTAGCGACATCCTGTCCTTCAACAATAGCCTGCAGTTGATGCAAACTGGCCTTGATTTGCATGGCATCGAGATTCTGATGGCAGAAATAGCTGCGAATCTTGGCGTGCGAAGTCTGGATCAGGTGCTCATCCTGGAGATTCAATTCTTCATACATCTTCTCGCCAGGGCGAAGACCCGTGTATTGAATCTCGATGTCCCGCTCCGGCTGAAGCCCGGAGAGCAGAATCAGATTCCGGGCCAGGTCCGCAATCCTGACAGGCTGGCCCATTTCGAGGACAAATACCTCTCCGCCCTTGCCGATGGAGAATGCCTGCAAAACCAGTTGAACCGCCTCGGAGATGGTCATGAAATAACGGATCATCTCGGGGTGAGTCACTGTGACCGGGCCGCCCGCGGCAATTTGTTCCTTGAAAATAGGTACAACACTTCCGTTGCTTCCGAGCACATTGCCGAAGCGCACCGCAACAAACTTTGTTCCGCTTTCCATCTGGAGCATGCGAATGAGCAGCTCTGCGGTGCGCTTTGTGGCGCCCATCATGCTGGTCGGCCGAACCGCCTTATCCGTCGAGATCATGACAAAATCTCCGACTCCATATTCAATGGCCGCGCGGGCGACGTTCCAGGTACCGAAAACATTGGTTTCGACGGCGGCAAAGATGTGCCTCTCCATCAATGGAACATGCTTGTAAGCAGCAGCGTGATACAGAATCGAGGGGTGATAGTGTTGCATTACCCGCTTCAGGGCGGCACGGCTGATGATACTGCCGATCTCCGGGTGAAAAGGAATGAACGGGAAGTTTTTCACCATCTCTCTGTCCAGATGGAAGAGGGGCGTCTCGGCCTCATCGAAACCAACAATGGCAAGCGGACGGAAGCACGCAATCTGCCGGCAGAGCTCGGATCCGATCGAGCCTGCGGCGCCCGTCACCATGACCACACGCCCTTGAATGCGCTCCCTAATCCGCTCCAGATCCAGCTGCACGGGTTTTCTGCCCAGCAAATCTTCTACCGCCACCTCCCGGATCTGCTTGCCCAATTCCGTTCCCTGGACAAGCTCACCCAGTCCCGGAACCATCTTGTATTCCACCTTGGCATCGGTGGCAAGCTTCAAAATGCGCACCAGTTGCGGCCCCGTCGCGGAAGGCATCGCAATCAGCACTCTCTTGATGGCGTGCTTCCGCACTAGGGACGCAAGTTCTTTTCCGGTTCCCATTACCGGCTTGCCATCCAGCTCCAGCCCCTCTTTGTCTGGATCGTCATCGATCAGGCCGATGACATCGCACATCAGGGTTTGGTTCTGTTGCAACTCCGAAAGAAGCGCCAGCCCTGCGTTGCCGGCTCCATAAATCAGCGTCCTGGTCTGCTCGCCCTCGACTCTGCTTCTGCTCCTGGCGGTGACGATCACGCGTATTGTGAGCCTTCCACCCAAAGTCAGCAGGCTCGATATCAGCCAGTCAAGAATGTACACGGAGCGCGGAATGCGCGATGGCCCAAGCAGATAAACGATGGCCAATCCTCCCACAATTGATCCGGCTGAATTCGCTAGAAGCAGCCGCACCGCATCGAAGACGGACGTATGCCTCCAACTTCCCCTGCTAACCGCGCCCGCGATAAAGGCGGCGGACTTTGCCCCTGCCCAGGCGCAGAGGGCCACGACCATCGGATGGAAGTATTGGGCAGGCAAGGCACCGTCGAATCGCAACTCGAATGCGAGGAATGCGGAGAGGACAAATGCGGCCAGGTCTACCGGGTATCTCGCCAATAGACGCACAAGATGCTTCATCCGATGCTGCTGTACGTGTTGAAATTCCGAATTCATTTCTTTCCCCTCTGAAATCCCGGCAATGCGTATCTTTTGCGCTTCCTGCGCCATGATCAACAGCGGAGCACCCTCTCCATTATGCCGATCGCACTCACTCAAATTTTTTCTGCAGAATTGCATTCCCCGCGCTTCTCTCTTGCGCGAGTAATGGATAGGTCGGCCGTGGAACAACCAAATCCAGCCAAAACCGGAGGTAAGCTCGATGCGTCTCGAGGCTGTTGGAGTAGGCGGGCTTCGTGCCTTCGATGAGGTTATAAATTCCCCGATGCGACAGCACGACCATGATCAGTGCGGAGGTCAGCATCGCGGGGTCCAGATTGCGAATTCTCCCGGTCCGGATACTCCTCGCCATGTAGCGATTGAGCGTCGAGAAAAATGGCATCAGGTAATTCAAACAATAATCGTCCGTCTTCGTGTTCAACTCGACGAAGGCAACCGCAATCAGTCGAAGCATCTCCGGCCGGAAGTTGACCGTATCCATGAGCATCTCGATCACTTTCGGCAAGACTACTTCTGGCGGATCACATTGCGTTAACCCCTCCAGTACGTCCCGGCGAAACTTCAGCCCAGTAGAATGGGAGCGGAGGGATGACCAGAAGAGTTCCTCCTTGCTGACAAAATGCCGGAAGAGCGTGTTTTCACTCACGTCGGCAAGCCGGGCAATCTCACGCGTGCTGGTACCGTGATACCCCTGGCTCGCAAACAACTTGCCTGCCGCCAGCAGAATCTTGTCGGACCGCACCGAGTCTTTGGATAGAACGGGCAAATTGCACACCCTGCGACTGGGAAACCACAACGCTATTTATGTTTGGGTCCTTATGCCAGAGCGGCAATCGGCTCCAGGTCTTCAGCGTTTACCTGGATAGCGGCATGCTGGTTAATCAGTTCGAGCGTCAGCACAAAGTGTATGCTGTTGCACTTTCTCACCAGCGTTCCTTGTAATCCCTGCATCACACCGCACTTAATGCGAACTTTTTCGCCAGTGACAAAGTCATGGAACGGTTCGACCCGCCGCCCGCAAACTCCCAAACGCAAAAACTCCATCTCGGAATCCAGAAGCGCGGCATGCTCTTTGCAGTTGCCCACAATCTGCAAGACTCCCGGAGACTGAAGAACTCTGACGCGCTCGGTGTAATTGATATGCACAAACAGGTAGGAAGGAAACAGTGGAAGTACGACCTTCATCCGCTGCCTGTTCTTCCAGAGCTGAACCGTTTCATAGGTGGGAAGAAAGCTCTCAACCTCGCGGATGTCCAGGTGCTTCACAACCGTCTTTTCATGCTGCGGAACGGTGAAGACCGCATACCATTTGCGCTCAATCGCCTGGCCCGCGATTGCCGGGTGCAGCAAGTGCCGCGCACCTTCGATTTGACCGCTTGCCTGTGTATTCACTCGAAGCCTCAATGGGAACCGGCGCGCCGCGGAAACGATACCGAGCAGCTACCCGATCTTCAATAAGTGTGAAGCATGAATAACTTGCTTCTTGTTGAGCATCAATTGTGTATGGCTTCGCCATTGTGACTTAGCAAATCAACCTTACGCTAAGCCCTTCATTCAATCTTCAGCAAACCAGGCGCCGTTCTCAAAGGAACAACGAATGCCCGCCGTAATCATCTCGCGCCGGAAACACCCTAGCGGAGACCCCTTCAACAACAACACTGCAAAACCGAAGCTCAAGGTTCCGGATAGCAGTTTGTTCTTACTTTTGATGATCGTAAGTCAGTGCCACCGTTTGTTCAATCTCTAAGATGGCGATTTTGCAGCTTCAATAATTTTTGGGAATTGACCCGCGCTGGATTCCGAAAATGCGTGCGCACCAGAGATACGATATGTATATAAATATCATTAGTTCAACATATTGCGGTTCACTTCCCAAATGAGAACTCGCTCGGTAAGCACTCCGTAAACGAGTTGTATTATAGAGGCTTTCACTTCATCAAACGGCATCAGCGACCTCCCTCATGGCATAAGTAAGCACTTGCTTGCACAGGTTTAAACGCCGGATCAAAGATACGCCACATTACGCCACGGGAGCAGCGGGATGTGGAGGAGTATAAAAGTGATCACCGTCAGATTCTGGACTCACGGATAAAGAAGGGTTGGAAAGAGTGACGAACCGGGTTCGCCGCCACTGAGAGACAGCGTATTCCGTGGGACTCCCTTGATTATCCCTGGGTGGTTTGACTGTTGCAATTTCGACTTCACTTGAATTCAGCCGCGGTAGAGTCCCGCGAGGTTCAAATGTTGAAGAAGCGCCCAGAAAAGTTGTGCCCACCGACCCTTCGCTACCGACTCAACGGTGTCTTCGTAACGATTCGTGGTCACCGAACATCCCCCATCCCCTGTCATCAATCGTTACGAGCTGCTTGCAAACTCAAACATCAAACCCTCGTCATGTCCAGATGGAATTTTGGCGAGGCACACCAATAGTGCATTGCAAAATGACGCGAACTGAAGCAGTTCGGATGGGTCTACTCGACGCGCACCAAGGCGGATAGCAAGATGTCGCTCGAAGAGTCCCCAATCATCACGCGAATGGGTTCTGCCTCGACTCGGAATCCTGGAAGTTTCTCGTCCCACCAGGCAAGGCTCGATGCTTTGAGCGGAATCTGGACGGTCTTCGTTTCATTGGGCTGGATCGTCACGCGCTGGAAACCTTTCAGTTCTTCACGCGGACGTTCCACTGTCGAGTTTGGATGCTTCACGTAGAGTTGAACGACCGCGTCACCCGCCACTCTGCCGGTATTAGTCACATCCACAATGACTGTGACGGTTCCATCTTTAGTCAATCGCGAAGAGCTAGTTCGCAGATTGGCGTATTGGAAGGTTGTGTAGCTTAGGCCGTATCCGAAGGGATAGAGCGGATCTCCTTTGAAGTACATATAGGTGCGGCCATCGCGGATGTTGTAATCCATCATCGGGGGCAACTGCTCGAGGGACTTGGGCCAAGTGACTACCAAGTGTCCGCCGGGGTTGTACTCTCCGAAGAGTACCTTCGCAAGCGCCGTGCCCTCGTCTTGCGAGGCGTGTGCCATGTGCAAGATCGCGGGAACGTTGGCTTGCGTCCAATTGATGGAAAATGGGAAGCTGGAGATCAGCACGACAACCGTCTTCGGATTGACGGCAAACACCTGCTTGACCAATTGTTCCTGCTCGAGGGTGATGCTTTCGCGATCGCGCCCTTCGCGCCCGTCACTGGCCACCGTGCAGGGGAGTGTTACGCCGCCGCCGTCCTTGGTGCTGAACCAGTCGTGCGGCATATCCGGACCGCAGGTCGGGTCGTTTCCAACCACTACGACCGCGACATCAGAAGAGCGTGCCGCATCAACGGCCGCATTCCCTGTCTCACTGGCGGCGTATGTAACCTTGACAGTTGGGCCTAGTTCATTCTTGATTCCCTGGAGAGGCGTGATCGCATACGGCGGGGTTCCACCATACCAGTCCCAATGCACGGAGTCGGCGAGCGGTCCAATTACAGCGATTGACTTGATGGCGTCCTTCTTGAGAGGCAGAAAGGCATTCTCGTTCTTGAGTAGCACCACCGATTCAAGCGCAATTTGTTTCGAGACTGCGCGATCCTTCTGCATATTCCACGGTTCAGGAGAATCTTTGATTTTCGAGTAAGAAACCATCTCCGGCGGGTCAAGAAGCCCGAGACGGATTGTGACCCGAAACTTGGGCCGAAGCAGGGCGTCGATCTCCTCCTCGCTGATCGAGCCATCTTTCAGTGCTGCCTTGGTTTCATCCTGATACTTGTCGAGGAACTGGTTGATCCCTGCTTTGAGGCACGCAACAACTGCGGCCTCTTGGTTGGGGAAAAGATGCCGCGGATCAACAAGAAGTGTAACTGCCCCGCCATCGCTCGATATCACCTCGACGCCCCATTTCTCACGGACAATGCTTTTGAGAATTGGATTGACGGCCATCGTCGTTCCATTCCACGCATTGTAGGAAGCCATGACGGCTTTGGCTCCGCCTTCCATAAATCCCATCTGGAAGGGAACCGAATAGTACTCCCAAAATAGCCGTTGGTCGAAGTCGGACGATGAACTGTTGCGATGATCTTCGTTGCTGTTCGCAAGGAAGTGCTTGAGTAGTGCGGCAGCCTGCCAATACTTTGGGTCGTCCCCCTGCAGGCCTTTGATAAAAGCGGCAACCATAGTTCCGTTGAAGAAAGGATCTTCTCCGTACACTTCTTCGCTTCGGCCCCAGCGCGGGTCGCGCGCAAGATCAGACTGCGGTCCCCACAGCATTAGAATCTGACGATCGTATTTTGCTGTCTGCGAAATAAATCGCGCTTCATAGCCCTCGACGCCGGCAGCCTGACGGACCAGTTCGGGATCCCACGATTCACCCATACCCGGTGGCTGTGGGAATTGCGTCGTTGTAATCGGAGTTTGCTCGCCTCTAGTTTCTCGCTGAACAACCCCATGGATGCCTTCGGAGCTACCGTAACTCATGACACCAAGCCGCGGTACTCCGGTGCTGGTACCCAGGCAACTGATCTTTTCCTCAATGGTCATGAGAGAAAGCAGGTTGTCGATCCTCTTTTCCGCCGGCAGTGTTGGATCGTTAAACAGATTATGATTTTGCTGGGCGAGCGCCGCGTGAAGCCCGAAAGTCAGAAGACAGAGTAGAGTTGCTGTGTGCCGTTTCATCATGGTGTATGCCGCACCAACTTTTTCAACGAAATGCATGGTGCAACAATACCTCCTCTGCGT
>JBEKDX010000139.1:0-8253 GCA_050014135.1 Occallatibacter sp. | reverse complement strand
TCAGGCTGAAGCCCACGCCCTTGTCGGGAGCCGAACTGTTGAAGAGGTTCTGCAATACTGTTCCATAACCAGCGCTGGGAAACGTACCGGCAGGATACGACTTTCCTGTGCTGAAGTCTATTGCATCCGGATTCTGCGAACCGCCCAATGCGTTGGAACTATAGAAGCCGTATGCATCCAGAGTGGGCAGCAGAGCATTGCGCGCTCCCTTCAGCGTGATCTCATCGTTGCGCAGCGTCAGCACCGCCTGTTCCAGCTCCGGCCTCTGCTGAAAGGCCTCCTGGACCAGCGCCTCAACCGGCTGCTTCTCCTCGGGAATCTCCTCGATAGTCACGCGGTCTGTGGGAATAACCGGGGCAGCCGAAAGCGCCGCATCGTTCAAATTGCGAGCAATCGCCTGCTTGATGATCTGCTGCTGATAATTCAGGGCGCTCTGCGCGCTGATCAGAGCTTGCTTGTCGGTGGCCACGCTGGAGTCATCCTGCACCACTTGCAAAGGGGCAACGGTGCCGATCTCCAACTGCTTGCGGTCGTCGTTGTCAAGCTTGGTGCTCTGCTCCAAAGCGTGCTGCTTGGCCTGCACATCCTCATAGGCCTGCACCAGCCCCCAGTAAATTGTCTCTACCTGATTGACGGTGTATAGAATCTGCTGGCGGAAGGATGAGTCGGTAATGCGCCGGTTGTTCAGCGCTTGATACATGAAGCGCTTGTTCACCCAGATGCCGGCTCCCTGCAACAGGTGCTGGGTCACGGTGGCCTTGAAGGCCGAGGATAATTGCGGGCTGTAATCCTGAAAAGGGTTGTCGGTGGTGACGCGGCTATTGTTCAACGAGACGTTCAGAGCGGTTCCTGTCACAAAACCCTGATTGAACGCGAAGTTGTATTGGTCGGTGTTGGTAGTCAGCGAGGATTTGCCGCCAGAAAACAGAGTGTTGGCTTGCGGTGAACTGGCTCTCTCCAACTGGATGGTGCCGGTAACCGACGGATCAAGGCTCTCCGGCGTTGGGCCTGCGCCTTGCGTAGTTAGCGACAATCCGGCGCTGCCGGAGCCCGCGCCACCCGAGCCGACCGACGTTCCACCCGGCCCGCCGCCAGTGGTCAGGATTGTGGCGGAGCCGCCCAGCGTGCCGGTTACCAGGCCAGAGGGCGCGCCTAGCGGCCCCTGGCCGCTGCGCGTGCGTAGAATATCCGTATCCGCAATGTCGAGGTTGTAGCGGGCGATGGCGATGTCGTAGTTGTTCTCTAGCGCCAGCGCGAGAGCGTCACTCAGGCTCAAATAGATCTTGCCGTCCTTGACCAGATCAGTGAGGCGCACAGAGTTCTGAAAGCTGGCCTTGCTGATGCTCGTGGGCCGGTAAATGTTGATGGGATTGCCCAGAAGCCTGCCTGCGGGCTTGGAAAAATCGCGCGCCGCCGGCCGCAGGTTCAACGGCTCGGTCAACACCGGAGCCGGAGCCGCGGGCAGATCGGAGGCTGCCTGATCAGGAGCCGTTGCTCCCGCGCCAGTCTGCTGGGAAAATCCGGAAGGAACTCCGGCAGCCAACATCAGCATGACCACCGCTACCGCGCGTAGCCGATTGCCTGCCTCCGCGCGAGCCGTCCGCGCATTCTTCTCCTGCTGCTGCTCAAACTCGCTTGTACCGAACAAATGCATGATCCCTCTCGTTTCAATCCGCGCCAGGCATGGCCGCCGAGTGATGCTTTCCGCCGCGCTTATCTCCTGCTACACCAGAAGCATAGGAGGCGTCATTCTTGAAGACGCCCATCGAGCCGCTCGGGACTCAGAATTGTGATCTCTCTGGACAATTTTCATATCGGCCAGGCGCGTTGCCTTCCGCTTTCTAATTTGATACGTGCGCACATCCCAATTCGTTCCCAAGAAGTGGCTTTTTTGTCCTGCTCCACACCATTCCTGGGCAGTTCCTGCCCTCGGGTGCGAAAAGTTGAGTATATCAACCGGGGTCCGAGATTCAGAATTCTAAAGTTAAGCGTAACAACTTCCGGCCGCGGACCCCCGCATAGGGATCAGCAGCCGGCTGAATGCCAAGGTCACTCGTTCGATGCCATCGATCAGAACGAGAAGGAGGCCTGGAAGAAAATGCGCCGCGCCGCCGCGCCCGACGAGAAGATTCCGCCTGCAAGGCTTGTCGATTTTCCCACCTGGTTGTCTGGTCCATAGAGTGTCTGGGAGCCCGGCTGCAGCGTAGGTGTTATCGTTCCAATTGGCGTTCCGTAGTCGATGTCGTTGAACAGGTTCAACGCCTGCGCGCTGAAGTTCAGCGAGTACTTGCGGCCCGTGCTGGCGCCGCCACTACCCGGTCCGCCCGGTCCTCCTCGCCCACCGCCAAAACCGCCCGGTCCCATGCCACCACCCGGCCCACGCCCGCCGCCCGGAGGCGGCCCACCGTCAGCCGCACCGCCCGACGTTGAGCCAATTTTGGGTCCGAAGCCCCAGGTGCGGCTGACGCGCAGGTTCACGGCCACCGCGGCCGGGCCGTTGCCCATATTGATGGGAACAGGCGTGTAGCCGCTTGCCGGTGTGATGTTGAAGCAGCCGTATGAGGTTTGAACGTACTGCGCTGTAGTGGCCGTGCATTCGGACGCATCCGCGTAGGCCGGCCTGTCGTTAAAGAAGTTGTCGCCGGTCAGGTCGTTGCCGGTGACGATGTTGAATGGCCTGCCCGCCTGCGCAATCAAGAATGGATTAAATGTTATGCCCCACTTGGCCGTGTAGTTGCCCATCAGAAACAGCATATTGCGCGAGGCAAAGCTGGCGCGGCCATAATCCTGGCTGAGGTTATACGAGTTCGAAGCCGTTCCACCGTCGGTGTTGGCTACGGTGAAGTTGTAGAAGCCCATGATGCTGAAGTTGGGCGAGAATCTGGCGTTGATGTTCACGATTACCTGGTTTTGCTTGAAGACCGCCTCGGGATAATACTCATTCACAATGCCGGTGCCCGGACCGTCGGGGCGGTTTCCAGAACTCGCCGGATCGCTGAAATTATATTGCCCCGGCAGATACGCGTTCGAATCGCGCGTCGCAAACTGATGCACTCCAAAGGAGTGCAGATAGGTCGCCGTGAGTGTCGTGGTCTTGGTCAACTGCCGCTCCAGGCTGGCTCCAAACTGCTCGGTGTAAGGCGAGTGATAGTGGGGCGCGATCTGTACGATCGTGCCGGTGTTGCTGGTACCCGTAGCGCAGTTGGAGGTGCTTGAGTTGAAATCAGGGCTGGTGGGATCAAAGCAGGTCGGGTTGTTGACGGTGGTCTGTATCTGCGAATTCGGGCCGCCGCTGAAGCGCACTGCCGACAGCTCATTGCCCAGCGAGAAGCGATCATAGAAAAAGCCGAGGCCGCCGCGTACCACAGTCTTGGCCTGCTTCTTGTCCTTGTGGCCGTCGAGGGCATAGGCAAATGCCACGCGCGGAGCCCAGTCGTCGTGGTCTGCAATGTGGTTCTGAGACTCCCACCTCAGGCCGCCGGAGAGCGTCAGAAAGGGATTGTACTTCCAATCGTCCTGCACAAACAGCGCCGCGTCGAAGACGTTGGCCGTTACGCCCTGGGTCCCCTTGGTATAGGTCAACCTGGTGGGCAGTGTACCGGCGCCATTCAGCGCACCCACATAGTCCGCCACGCTATCGAAGGTGAAGTTGCCGTTAAAACCCGCATCCGTCCAGTTGGCATCGCGGTTGTCGCGCAGCCGCGCGCCGAACTTGATCGCCTGCGTGCCCATGGACATGGTGGTGATGTTCTGCAACTCCAGGTGATCGGTATGATCGTGGGAAGTTTGGCTGGATGGCCCGCCCCCCGTGAACAATCCAGGAATATTGATGGCCGGCGCTGTGCCTGACCAGTCGGCCATCGCCGTATCGATATAGGGTGAGGAGGAAGAGGTGTCGCGCAGATACTGGAAGCGCGTTTCATTGACGATGCGATCGTTGATGATCTGCGAGTCGCTCAACTGGATGGTGTTTTCCATCGAGGTCGAGGTCGTGTCCTGCGTGGGCAGCGAGGTCGATCCGATCTGCCCTCGCTGGGTGTTGCGGTAGAACTGGTAGCGCAGTGTGAGCGTATTCTTCTGCCCCAGTTGCAAATCAATGCGCGGCGAAACATTGGTGCGCGTCTGCGGACTGAAGAGTCCGCCGGAAAGGGGACCGACCACATAACTGCTTGTAGCTGAATCCAGCACCGGAGCCTGGGCCAGCGAGTAGATGCTGTCGTTCTGGTTGTTGCGCTGCTCTACGCTGATGAAGAACGACGCCCACTTGGAGAGTGATCCGTTCAGCGTGCCGTTGATCTGGTAGCTGTGATACGAAGGCATATTCTGGGTGAAGGGATTGCCGGTATTGAAGGAGCTGTCGTTGCCCTGCCCGAAAAAGCGCCCGTGCAGCTTGTCGGTGCCCGGCTTGGTGAGAATCTCGATGCGCCCGTAACCCAGCCGGTCGAACTCCGCCGAAAATGGATTCTGATTGATGCGAATCTCGCGAATCGCCGACTTGGGTGGCAATTGCCCTCCAGTGAAGCCGTCGATGTAAATCTGCCCGCCGTTCGGTCCTGCCGCAGGTCCAGCCAGCGCCGTTAACTCATTCGACAGTTCATCGGGATCGTCCGAGAGCGCGTCCAGATCCTTGTCCTTCAGAACAAGGGCGTTGGCGTTGCCGCTCGCTTCCACGTTGACCATAGGCGATTCGTCGGTTACCACGACGCTCTGCTGCGCCACCTCGATGGCCATCGAGATTTTCATGTGCATCACCTGGCCCGCAGCAAGCTGGACGGGCTGCGAAACAAATGGAGCGAAGCCCGCAACTGTGGCCTGCACAATGTAGCTGCCGGGCGCGAGGCCGTTCACTTGGTAAGCTCCCACTGCGTCCGCCGTTGCCTTGCTCACGGCCTTTCCTGCCACAGTGCTGATGGTGACCGTTGCTCCTGGAATCATCGCGCCCGACGGGTCAGAAATGTGTCCGCGCAAAGTCGCGGTTGCCACCGGCGCAACCGTGGTTGCCGTGACGGCGGTAGGCGCTGTTGGCGCGGCCGGAACTGGTTGCTGCGCCGTTGCCGCGCCGGTCAGTGCCAACGCAAGGGCAATTGAATAATGAGTGATGCAATGAAATTTTGAATACACGTGTACCTCGCTGGTTTCCGCTGGTTGTAAGTGAATTTACTGTGCAGCGTCAGGCGCGCTGGTGTTCATACTCCAATTGGAAAGCAGGTCTTTACTGGCTGCGGGAGCCTCAAGCAGAGGTTCAACGCCGGCCAGCAGCGTGATTGCGGTAACCTCGGACGTTCCGTCGGTTGACACCAGCATCACTGCCTCGCCTGTTTGTAGATCGCCAAGTTGAATCGCCGGTGCGCGGTTCAGCATCTGCTGCGGATCGCCACCATTCTGCCCGCTCCATTGCCCGCCGCCACCAGCGCCATTCCCGCTCCTTTGCCCCGCGCCGCCCGGTTGGGCCGTGCCTTCCGCGCCGCTCGTTGTCCCTTTGAGCCGCGCCGCCAGCATCTGCGCCATGCGATCCGGCAACCGCCGCATCTGCGCCTCCGCGGTAATGTGGATGGTGAATGGTTTCTTTGTCGCCAGATCTTTGACAACCAGCGTTGAAGATGACGTGTCCAGCGAAGCGATGGTTCCCGAGATGTTGCGGAAGCTGCCGGAGACCACCTCTAAGGCGGCAATCTCCGTCCCATCCGCATTCTTATCGCCGCGCGCCCGCAACTGGTCGCCCGCATGAATCGCATCAATCGGCGCCGGAAGCGCGGCATCAAAGCTTACCGAGGTCGGTGCGTAACGCTTGAGTATCGTCGCCTTGGTGGTATGCATGGTGATCGTCTTTGCCGTTGCTCCCAAGCCGCTCGTCAACACAATCACTCCCGAGGAGGCATCGACGCTCTTCACCAGTCCGCCCACCCCGCGCTGCTGCCACTCCTCGCGGTCCTTCTGCTGCTTCAGAGCCACGTCCGCCTGCTTGACGGCCACAATCTGCAACGCCTCTTCCGTCCCGGCAGGCGCGTTAGGGTCGAGCTTGACCAGCACGCGGTCACCCACGGCCAGATTGCTGAATTGAATTGTCTCCGCTGTACTCAAATCTTTTTGGCCGGGAGCGATGCGCTTCAGCGCGGCTGTCGCAGGCACATTCACCTGGTGAACCACGCCAGCGTCGGTCTTTACCGTAAGCGTATTGCCGCTGATAGCGGTGACGGCGCCGACAATCCGCGCCGGAGCTTGCGCCCCCGCCAAACTCGCGGCTAGCAAGGCTATGCCCACGCAACCGAGCGTGGCTGAAAACGGAATCCGAATCTTCATCGTGCTCTCCATAAGCCAACTCTTCACCGGCCAACTCCACTTGGGCCTCCGGGAGGAAAAAACAACACTCTGATTTTGTAGACGAGTCAACCCGCAAAAAGGTTGAGAGAGGAGTTTCACAGCGGCCAGGATTATCGTGAAACCTCAGAATTTCCATGGAAAGGGGAAGCTATATATACGTCACCTGCCCTAGAATCGCTGGCCGCGCCGCACCGGTCGCCTTGGGCACATTCGCCGGCAGATGATGCCACGTCTGCCATGCCAGCAGCGCAAAGGCCGCGGCTTCCTTGGCCTCGGCGGGCAAGCCGAACTGCTCGCTCACGGCCAACTCGCATCCCATCGGTTCGAGCCTCTGCGCCAGCATAGCCATCAGAGTCGCGTTGCGCGCTCCGCCGCCGGAGACAATGTAATCCACTTCTCCGCCCCTCATGCTGCGCCGCACAAAACTTTGATAGCTCCGCGCAATCGTCTCGGCGGTCAGAGCGGTTGCTGTGGCCAGTGCGTCTTCGGGTCTTTTGCTATGCCTCCGGCACTCGACCAAAAAGTCTGCGGCGTAAGCTCGCCCAAACTGCTCGCGCCCGGCGGTGCGCGGCGGCTTTAGTTTGAAATATGAATTGCGCAATGCTCCTGTCAGCACCGGCCCAATTACCGAGCCCCGCGCGGCAATGCTACCGTTGCGGTCGAATTTCTTGTTGCATAGCGCCTGCGCCAGAGCGTCCATCACCATGTTCCCTGGGCCAGTGTCAAAGGCGATCACCGCATCGGCAGCGGCTCCGGCGGGAATCGCCGTCAGGTTGGCGATGCCGCCGATGTTTTGCAGCACTCGTCCGCGCTTCCAGTCGGCAAACATCACATAGTCCAGCAGCGGAACCAGCGGCGCGCCTTGACCGCCGGCCAGCATATCCCCGGGGCGAAAGTTCGAGACCACAGGTATGCCAATCGCCGCGGCAATCACCTCTGCCTCGCCCAACTGCCAGGTACATCCGAAGCTCCGGCCCGCGTAACTCGCCGCGCGCGGCTGATGATAAAGCGTCTGTCCGTGGCAGCCGATCAGATCGAGCTTAACTGCGTGCCGCTTTATCGTCGCGCTGGCAGCCTCGGCGTAAGCCAGCCCCAGTCTCCAATTCAGTCGCGCCAGTTCCGCCGTCGAAATCGAATCCGCGTTCATCGCCTTCAAAACAGCGCGCCGCAATGCCGCCGAAAATGCGAAGCCTTCATGCGCCAGCAGCGTGACGCTGGGCCGCAACTTCCCCGGAGCAATCCGCACCACGGCCACATCGATGCCATCGGCCGAGGTGCCGCTCATGATTCCGGCCACCGTCATGGGCTTTGCTTTCATGCTTTGTCCTTCAGCTCCTGCTGTAACTCCTCCAGCAGATTCAGCGCCTGCAACGGCGTCAGCGAGTTCACGTCCGTCGCCTCGATCCGGTCGACAATCCGCTGCGAGAGCGGCGTGAAGATCGTCAACTGCACCGGATCAACCTGCGTCTCCACCTGCACGCTCTGCCGCTCCTGCTTCTCATGCTGGCGCAGCACGTGCTTGGCGCGCTCGATCACTGGCGCTGGTAGTCCCGCCAGCCGCGCCACCTCGATTCCGTAACTCTTGCTCGCCGCGCCGGGCTCGATATTGTGCAGAAACACGATGCCGCTCGCTGACTCCTTCACGCCCACGCGCAAATTGCGCACCCGCGGAAGCTTCTCAGCCAGCATGGTCAGCTCGTGGTAGTGAGTGGCAAACAGTGTGCGCGCACCCACTTCGGCGTGCAGGAATTCCACGGTCGCCCACGCCAGGCTGAGCCCGTCGAAGGTCGCCGTTCCGCGGCCCATCTCGTCGAGCAGAATCAGCGAGCGCCGGGTCGCCGTGTTCAGAATGGTCGCCGTCTCCGTCATTTCGACCATAAAGGTCGAACGGCCGCGCGCCACATTGTCGCTGGCGCCGATGCGTGTGTAAAT
>JBEKDX010000138.1:0-8361 GCA_050014135.1 Occallatibacter sp. | reverse complement strand
GGTTGGCTGGAAAAGTGCCGCCGGCTATGGAAGAACTGCGAACGCAAACTGAATACCAGCCTGCAAATGATCCACTTGGCGTTTCTCAGGCTGCTGCTCAGAAGATCGTAAACAGGCTCTTACTGGTCGTACTGGCCTTATGTTGAATACAAAACACTGCATCGGAATCAAGGCGTTCGCGCATACTCTTCATCAACAGTTCGACAGTCATCTCATAGCCGGGAACAACAACCTGTGCCGCAATCTCGGCGAGCGGCACCAGCACAAATGCCCGCTCTGCCAGCCGTGGATGAGGAATCTCCAGCCCCCTTTCGCCAAGCTGCTCGCTGATTTGCAAATCGCCGAAGAGCAGAATGTCCAGGTCCAGTGTGCGCGGTCCATTCGCAATGCCAGCAGAGCGGTCGCGGCCAAACTCCGCTTCGATGGCCAGCAATCGATCCAGCAACTCGCGCGGCTCCAGTTCTGTCTCCAGCGCGACCACGGCATTCACAAACCGCGGCTGCTCGGCAAGGCCTACCGGCGTGGTCGAGTAGAGCGACGAACGGCGTGTCACGCGCCCAAGCGAGTCGAGGCGCAGCGCCGCCGCCGCCAGTGTCGCTTCTGGCGAGCCAGCCTTGCTGGCCAGGTTGCCGCCCATGCCGATGTACGCTGTTCGCATCCCTTCAAGATTATCGCGGAAGCCAAGACACTGGCGTCCGAGCACACCAGAGATGAGAAGCAAACCCTCAATCTGGTAGCATCCTTCTTGGAGAACTTTTAGCATGGATAGCCAACCCAGCGTGAGTTTTGGCGCGCGTCGCAATGCCGACATCGCGCTTGATCTGCTCAAGTTTGTATCTGTAACAGCAGGCGCGGGCCGCCCTGCCGCTCCCTCGACCGGCTTCAGCGGAGCCGCCGGAGCCAAGCCCGAGGAGCACGTGAATCAGTTGCTCGCGCTCTACAGCCGCTGCCTCAAAGCCGTCGAAGGCGATGAGCCGCCGCCTGCTGTTCTGCCGCCGCAAACATGGACGGCCCCGCAATGAGCGAATCCATCTTGCGTGTTGCCGTCGCCGGGGCGGGAGCCTTCGGCAAAAATCATCTACGCGTCATCCGCGAGCTGGAAAAGGCGGGAGAAGGCATTGCTCTGATCGCGGTCGTCGAGACGGACCCGGTACGCGCCGCCGAAGCGGAGGCCAGCTTTGCGATTCCCGTCTTCGCCAACGTCGATGATCTGCTAGCTTCTGGTCTTCATGCTGACGTGGCCACGGTCGCCGTTCCCACGGCGCATCACCACGAGGTCGCCTCGGCAATGCTCGATGCGGGCCTTGATTTGCTGGTGGAAAAGCCTCTGGCCGCCACGCTGGCCCAGGCCGACGATCTGATTGCGTTGGCCGCCAAGCGCAACCTCATCCTGCAACCCGGCCACCTCGAGCGCTTCAACCCGGCCGTGCTGGCCATTCAGCCGCAACTGCATCGCCCCATGTTCTTCGAGTCGCACCGCCTCTCTGTCTTCTCGCCCCGCGCGCTGGATGTGGACGTGGTGCTGGACCTGATGATTCACGATCTCGACATCGTGCTTACCTTTGCCGCGTCGCCAGTCCGCGAGGTGCGGGCTGTTGGATTGCCGATCCTCTCGCCCAAGGTGGACATCGCGAATGTGCGCGTCGAGTTCGAGAGTGGCTGCGTCGCCAACTTCACCGCGTCCAGAGT
Source organism: Occallatibacter sp. (assembly GCA_050014135.1). Taxonomy (GTDB): domain Bacteria; phylum Acidobacteriota; class Terriglobia; order Terriglobales; family Acidobacteriaceae; genus Telmatobacter. The sequence goes on along the minus strand of JBEKDX010000138.1, from coordinate 6,672 downwards.
CTCGACGGAACGCGTTCGCAAGCTGCGCTTCTTCGAGCCGCGCCAGTATGTCTCCATCGACTATGCCCGCCGCGATGTGCTGGTGATCAAGGTCGACGAGAGCGCGGCGGGAACGTTGCCGCCGAAGATTGCGGCACTGATCGCTTCGGGCAACGCCGATCCCGCACTGCTGGGGCAGTTCGTTCAAAAGACTGCCGCACCGCAGGTGCCCGCGCCGGGGCTCTCCTTCAACAAGCCGGAAGTTACGCCCGGCGAGCCGCTCAGGCTCGAGATTCTCTCTTTTCTTGAAGCTGTGCGCACGCGGCAGCAGCCTCGTGTCACCGCTCGCCAGGGCCGCGATGCGCTGGCGTTGGCGTTGGAGATTCAGGCCTCCATGGCCGCTCATGCAAAGCGCGCCGGACTCGAAGACTTCTTCAAACCTGGCGTTTAATTTTGCTTGCCCCACATCTCGATTCTCAGATGTGTGATGCTACCTGTTGAGTTTTTTTGAAATTCGGAGGCCGGATCGCCATGCCGATTCGCTGGATGAGTGATAACGACGCCCGCGAATTCCTTTGCGCGGGAACGGAAGGCCGCCTGGCTACCTGCAATCGCGCCGGAGAGCCTTACATTACTCCGCTGAATTACTTGTATCGCGAAGGAAAAATCTACTTTCATAGCAAGCTCACCGGACGGAAGCTCGATAACATCGCCGAAAACAGCCGCGTCTGCTTTGAAGTTAGTACGCCGGTGAAGATTGATGTTGCGCATGATCGCGCCTGTGGCTGTTCGACTCGCTACACCTCCGTGCTTGTCTTTGGCGCGGCCCACGTCCTCTCTGACGAAAAGGAAAAGGCGGCTCTGCTCAATCTGCTGACGGAAAAATACGCAGCCGGCGAAGCTTTTCAACCGGTCAAGGAGAAAGACGCCGCCGGGTGCGCCGTTGTGGAGATCAGCATCGCGCAAATCAGCGGAAAGATGAACGTCGATCCGGAGTAGTCGGCTGGTGCCGCGGGCAGCTATGCAACCCCGATCACCCGGTTCAAGAAGCCTACAATGTACTTCCACACCAGGTAATAGACGGCCAGGGCAACCAGGAAACCGGGCGCGATCAGAGCATAGGAAATCTGGCAAGCCTGAAACCATCTGACGCCATGCGCGCCGATCTCCAGCACTCCCAGGCTCCTGGCCACCAGCGCGCCTGACGGCGCCATCAGCAGCGGCAACAGGGCGCCATGGAGACCGACGGGCAGATGCGTGCTTTCGTGCGACCGCAGCCAGAGCATATTCCACAACCCAAAAAGCAACGGCACCACGGCCATGGGAAAGATCATCGCTTGTTCGATCGGCACCGGCACTTGCAGCACAATCCGCACCACGATGAACACAGTCAACAGCAGCGGCAAAACCAGCGTGGGCACAAAGATGCCCGCCATATAGGCGCGAAGATAGGGATGAGTATTCATGAAATCCTCCTTGTTTGCGGGCGTGTGCGTCCGCAGGTTTACAGGTAATAGAGCAGCAACGGAATCGACACCGGAAAGAAAGCGGCGAGAGTTGCAACCCCGATAGCAAGAGCCGCATCGAACCAGGCCCAGTTAAAGCCGAACGCCGGCGCTGCCGTTCTATCCATCCGCCTCAGCATCGCCGGCCACAGGTCGCGTTCCAGTTCGTCTTTCACCGGCGGTACGGCTTGTTGCAAGAGTTTCTTCATGCGGTCAACATTCATGGCGTAATTCCCTGCCTTTCCAATTCTTTTCTGAGCAAGCGCAGTGCGCGATAAACGCGCAGTTTGACGGCCGCAACCGAGATGCCTAGCGATGCGGCCACATCTTTTTGCGGCTGCTCCTCGATGACCGCCAGCGTCGCCGCAATGCGCAACTTGGGCGGCAGCCGGCCAAATGCCTGCGCTATCTTCAAGCGAATCTCCGCGCTCACCGCTGGATCGGCCTCAGCCGGTGCGGCAAGCTCCGCGCAAACCTCCGAGGATAACTCGTTCTCTTGCTTCTGCGTCCGCAGCCAGTCAAGCGCCGCGCGCGTGGCAATACGACGCGCCCAACCATCGAAGCCCCGTTCAGGCTCAAAGCGCGCATATGCCCGGTGAATGCGCCAGAAACTCTCGATGGTCAAATCTTCAGCCGCCGCCGGGTTGCGGACAATGCGCAGAATCCAGACGTAGACCGCGCGCTGATGCTCATGGAAGAGCATCTCGAAGGCATCCGCATCGCCGAGCCGAAAGAGGTTCAGAACGTCGCTCAATTCGTTCTGCATCCGTCCTTCCCCCTATACCTATCCTTACGCTACCTGCACAGAAAAGGTTACATTCATTTGTCCCCGGCCATCGCAACCAGCTATTCGAAGTTATCCCGCGATAGATGCTTGCCAAGCTCGATTTCGCCAGAACGAATGTTGATGCGTTTGCTCTCTGATCCACAAAGAATTAATTGTTTTGTACAAATGAAGTATTCGACAGCCCACTAAAGACCGTAGCTGCAATTATCTCCGGGAACAATTTATCCATCCGCGGTGTCTACCTAAGCACAGTGGTTCCGATTGGGATATGCGGAGTGCCGGGGCCTCCGGCGACAGCTCTTCGTCGCTGGGGCGCAGAGCTTCGGGCACCGCTCCACGCGCCGACATAGCGCGCCGAGCGGATGAGCCCGCTCGCATCTGAACAGCCTCCTAACTCCCCGCCGGCGCGGCTGAATTTGTTCTACCGGGAGGCTGGCCATGTTTGAAGATGCAACCTTTGAATCCGCAGGCAGAATCCGCACTCGCAGCCGCCGCTGGGTCATCGCGGCCTTCGCTTTCTACTCCTCCATCCTGGTGGCGATGATATTAATTCCGCTCATCTGCCCCGAGGCGTTGCCGAGCCTGGCCTGCCCTTACCTGATGCAAGCGCTCAGAACACCGCCCGCGCCCATGCACCCTCAGAACCTGCCTGTGCAGACCGCACAGCCCAACAGCAAAGCGTCGTTTGATCCCTTTGCCGCACCGACCGTGATTCCCATCTCTATTCTGGCGCACAACGGACCGGAACCTTCTTTCAGCACCACCATGCCTGCGCTGGACCCCGGCGTTCCCGGCAGCACGAGCGATCCCATTCTTGGCCCGTCCATGCCTCGTGTCGTCCATCCCGACGTGACGACGCCAGTGCGCATCGCCGCCAGAATCGAGGAAGGACTTCTGATCCGCAAAACGATTCCAACCTATCCCCCGATTGCCAAAGCTACTGGAGTCGGAGGCAGGGTGATGCTGGCCGCCACCATCTCAAAAACCGGGACCATCGAGAATCTGCGCGTCCTCGGCGGGCCGGTAATTCTACAGCAGGCCGCGCTGAATGCTGTGAGCACCTGGCTCTATCGGCCTTATCTGCTCGACGGTCAGCCGGTCGAGGTGGAGACCACCGTGGATGTGATCTTCACTCTGAATCGCTGAGAGGCAAGGCCAGCGCGCCTGCCAGCTCTCTGACCGCTAGTTGTGTGGGTGCCCCAGGTCCCGATTTTGGGACCTGGGAACAATAAACTCGACATACTCAATCAAACTGTCTTGGACCTGGTTATTCCGCCGCCAGCACCGCATCCGCAATCCGTGTGGCCTCGACAGCGGCCCTCACCGCATGAACGCGCACGATCGACGCTCCATGCAGAATCGCCGCCACCAGCGCCGCCACGCTGGCCGTCTCGCGCTCTTCAACCGGAGCGTCGCTGCCGTTATGAAGCGGGGCCAGCGTCCGGCCCAAAAACGATTTGCGCGAAACTCCAGCCAGCAGCGGGCACCTTAGCTCCAATAACTCCGCCTGCCGCGCAAGCAAAAAATAATTCTCGTCGAAGCGCTTGCCGAAGCCGTAGCCCGGATCGAGCACGATTGCCTCGCGCGAAATCCCTGCCGCAGTAGCCGCAGCCAGACTCGCTTCCAGCCCCGCCCGCACAGTGCGCAGCAATTCGTCCGCGTCGAGCTGCGGTTGCGCGCTCCACTGCTCAGGCCGTCCGCGCGTATGCATCAGGACTATACCGCTCCCCGCCTCGGCGCAAACTGAAGCCATCTCCGCGTCCCACGCAAGTCCGCTCACGTCGTTGACAATCTCCGCGCCCGCTGCGAGCGCCGCCTGCGCCGTCGCCGCCTTGTAAGTGTCCACGGAAATGATTGCATCGGGCCTTGTCAACAAGATTCCTTGGATCACCGGCAGCAACCGCGCCTGCTCTTCCTCGGCGCTGACCAACGGTACGCCAGAAGCGCCGCCGGCGCGCGAACCTGCTCTCGAACCCGGTCGTGTGCTCTCCGCGCCCAAATCCAAAATGTCGGCGCCCTCGTCCAACAATTGCAACCCGTGCGCCACAGCCGCCGCCGGATCGAAGAAGCGCCCGCCATCACTGAACGAATCCGGCGTGACATTGACAATACCCATCACCAGCGTCCGCCGCCCCGGTTCCAGCGCGCGGGTGCGGAGTTGCCACAATGTAATATTGCGCGTGTATGCTTTCATGCGGAGATTCCCTGGTGTCCCAATGCAGACCTTTGATTCGTTTTGCGATTAAACTCATCCGAAGAAAACGGCACAGGCTCTTCGGCATCGACAATTGTGGCAAGATGCCGCGTTCATCCTTTCCCAGCGAAAGCGCAACTTCCACTGGATTGTATCGCAACTGCTAAACTCCCTCCATGAAGCATTTCCAGCACTTCTCCGCGCTTTTACTGGCTGGCCTTTTGGCTTTTTCCGCTGGAGCCGTCGCCCAGGCTCCGGCGCGACAGACCACCAAGCCCGCGCCGCACACAGCTCCCGCCCACGCAGCATCCCACAGAATCCTGCTCGGCGACCGCATCAACGCCATTCTCGCCGAGCCAGCGTTGAGCCATGCGCATTTCGGCATCAGCGTAACCACGATTGACGGCCAACCGCTTTACGGGCTCAACGAGGGCCGGCTCTTTACACCAGCTTCGAACACCAAGCTCACGACCACCGCCGCCGCCTTCGCGCTGCTGCCCGTCGAAACCCTCACCTGGACGACGCGCGTGGTGGCCGGAGGCGAGATCGACAGCCAGGGTGTCTTGCATGGCGACCTGATTCTGCTGGGCGCGGGCGACCCCACTCTGAGCGCGCGTCGCTACCCTTACAGCGCGCCGGTGGCCGCGCCGCCCGAAGAAGCAGTCGAGCCGGAGAAGCCGAAGCCACTCGAGGTGCTGGAGCGGCTCGCCGATCAAGTTCAGCGGGCCGGCTTGACTACCGTCGAGGGCAGCGTGGTGGGCGACGACAGCTTCTATCTCGACCAGCCTTACGGTGCGGAGTGGGCCTGCGACGATCTGCAATGGGATTACGGCGCACCCGTCTCCGCGCTCACCTTCAACGATAACGCAGTGGATTTGACGGTGAGCGCCGACCCCGACAATCCCGCCGCGACTGTCGCCGATTGGAACCCGAATCTGGACTCCTTCACGCTCGACAACTCGATGAAGCCCGCAACCAGGGGCGCAATCGCTCACCCCGGCCTCGACCGCCGTCCCGGTGATCGCATGGTGCGCGCCTGGGGAACGGTGGCGGACGACGGCTTCCATGCCGAACTGGCCGTTGACGACCCAGCGGAGTTCACTGCGGCGGCCTTCAAGGAAGCGCTGCGCAGCCGCGGCATCACGGTCAACGGCGCTCCTGCGTCGCGCCATCAGCTCTCGAACGATACCCGCGATTTTGCCGAGGAGCGCGCCGAGCCGCTGAAGCTCGCTCGCTCCAGCTTGTCCACGGTGGCCGCGCCGATCGAAGGCCGCAAGGTGCTCGCCACGCGCGTCTCGGTTCCCCTCGCCCAGGACATCACCGTGATCAACAAGCTTAGCCAGAACCTGCACGCCGAACTGCTGCTGCGCCTGCTGGGCAAGCTCGACGGCGCCAATGGCAGCTTCGAGCAAGGCACACGCGTAGTGCGCCAATTCCTCGTCAGCGCGGGCGTTGATGACGGCGATTTTTTTCTCTACGACGGCTCCGGCATGAGTTCCGACGACCGCATCGCCCCGCGCGCGCTGACGCAACTGCTCGTCTACGCCCAGCGCCAGCCCTGGGGCGCGGCATGGCGCGAGACGCTGCCGATTGCCGGCGTGGACGGGACGCTCTCTGCGCGATTCAAGAAATCGCCGCTGAACGGCAAGCTCTGGGCCAAGACCGGCACGCACAACGAGGCCAACGCTCTCTCCGGCTATCTGACCACCGCCAGTGGCAAGACCCTGGCGTTTTCCATCCTCGTCAACGGCCATCGCCCCGGCAGCAACGCCGAGCTGCAGGCCATTGACCGCATCGCAGAAGCCATCGCCGCGGCGGAGTAACTCTGATTATGAACAACGATGAAAAAATCGCGGAGCGTCTGCCGCTGTTCGGCCTGGCCGCCATCAGCCTCTATCTGCTCGCGCTCTCCGGAGTCGTCATCCTGGGCGTGGTTGGCCGTCACTATCCGCAACTGTTTTTGTTTTTCGCTGCTGCCTTCATCGCTGCCAGCGCCGGCCTGCTACTCTTGCTGCGCTGGGCCTGGGCAATGGCCCTCGGTGCGGTCTTCCTGCTGGCCGTCTACAACCTGTGGATCTTCGCTAGCCTGCACGAGCTGCCCGCGCTGGTGCAAGGGCTGCTGAATTTGGTCTTCTTTCTCTATCTGGTGCGGAGCGAGGTGCGAGAGAAGCTGCGGTAAGACAAAAGCAATGTCGCACCGACGTGAG
>JBEKDX010000137.1:0-8365 GCA_050014135.1 Occallatibacter sp. | reverse complement strand
TTCGACCTTGGGCAGCGGGGCTTGCAGTGCGCGCTCGGCGGCCTCGGAGACTTCCTGATCCAGAGAGTGCTCGATGGAGGTGATTTCGCCTTCGGTCAAAATTCGCTGGCGCAGCAGGCGCGCGCGCATCAGCACGAGCGGATCGCGCAGTGCGTCAGCCTTGCGCTCGGCCTCGGTGCGATAGAGCTTTTCGTCATCCGAGAGCGAGTGAGAATAGGGCCGCACGCAGTGGCCATGCACAAAGGCAGGCCCCAGACCGGCGCGGCAGTGAGCCACCGCGGCTTGAAAGGCGTAGTAACTGGCCTCGGGATCGGTGCCGTCCACCTCAGCAAAGAAGAAGTTGGGAAAGTTGGCCACCAGGCGGGAGATGTTGCCGCCGGGCGTGCTCACCTCGACCGGAGTGCTGATCGCGTAGCCGTTATCTTCCACGCAGAAGATGACGGGGAGCTTCTTGTTGGAGGCGGTGTTCATCGCCTCCCAGAACTCGCCTTGCGAGGTGGAACCCTCTCCCACCGAGGCATAGACCACCTCGTCCGAGTGAAAGGTCACGTCGCGGTAGGCGCGATAGTCATCGGCCTTCGCGGCAGTTTCAGGATGGAGGCTGTAGTAGCGTCCGGCCTCGGCGCAGCCAACGGCATGGAGCAGTTGGGTGGTGGTGGCGGCGGAGAGGCTGACGATGTTGAGTTCGCGGCTGCCCCAGTGGGTGGGCATCTGACGGCCGCCGCTGGCTGGGTCCGTGGCCGCGCCCACGGCTTGCAGCATCATGTCGGCGGGCGTGAAACCCAGCGCCAGGCAGAGCGCGCGATCTCGATAGTAGGGAAAGAACCAATCGTAGCCGGGACGCATGGCCAGGGCCGCGCCCACCAGCAGCGCCTCGTGGCCGGCGCCGGAGATCTGGAAGTAGATTTTCTGCTGGCGTTTAAGCAGGATTTCTCGGTCGTCCATACGGCGGGAGAGCGCCATCAGCCGGTAGAATTCCACCAACTGCCGAGGGCTCAGGCCGTCTGAGCCTGCTGACACTGACTCGCTAGCGCTGGAAGCTGCCAGAACCATTTCCTTACTCCTCAAGCCTGTTTTCATTCAAGAATGGGGATCTTGATCGTGCCATCTTGATTGTAACAACCCGGCTTGAGGAATTAAAACAGCGAACCACTATGCGATTTATAGCGAGAATCAGGAAATCCGCGAGTTAGCATAAGTTGTATAAAAGTGATGGCCGGAATCGCGACCCATCGCGCGCGGTCTAGTCTAAAGAAAGGAGTTTGCCATGCATTCTATTGTGATGTTGGTGACGATGAGAACCGGCATCTTTGCCGAAGAGCGATTCCTGGGGCGGTTGCTGGACCAGTGGACAGCCGATGCGGAGGAGTTTGTCCACAGCAAGCTGCCGCATCTGTTGATCGTGGCGCTGATCGGCTATATTCTCAGCCGCCTGCTGCGCCTGATCACGGCCCGGATGATTCACATTGCCGAGCAGCACGTGGCTGGAGAGGCGCGTGTTTCGCAGGTCAAGACGCTGGCTGGGGTGATCCGCACCACAGGATTGGCCATTATCGGTGTGTTGGTCAGCCTACAGTTTCTGGCTGCCGTTGGAGTCAATCTGGCGCCGCTGCTGGCTTCGGCAGGAATTGCCGGAGTGGCGATCGGCCTGGCGGCACAGAATATCGTGCGCGATATGCTGAACGGCGTGCTGATTCTGGTTGAAGATCAGTTCAATGTGGGCGACACGATCCGCATCGCCGGAGTTGCCGGAACCGTCGAACTGATGACGCTGCGCAAGACCACGGTGCGCGACGCGGACGGAACGCTGTACGTCATTCCCAACTCGCAGATCACTACGGTGGCCAACCTGAGCGTGGGTTACTCGCTTGCCACTGTGAATGTGAGCGTGGACTTCTCGGCCAATCCCGACCGCGTTGTGGAGCGGTTGAAGGGGATTGCGATGGAGGTGCGCACGAGCGAGGAGTTCCGCGATCTGTTTGTGGCCGACCCGCAGATTCTCGGTGTGGATGCGATCAAAGGCTCGGAGCTGATCTTTCCGGTGGTCTTCAAGACGCTGGCCACCAAGCAATACGCGCCGGTGCGGGAGTTCCGGCGGCTGGTGAGGCTGGCTCTGGAGAAAGATCATCTGCTGCCCGGCGACCCGAACCGGATCTTCAATACATTCATGGACAAGGTTGCCGACGTTCGCGGCCGAACTGCCACGGAGGCCGCGACGGAACACGACCCGACCACGCTGAAGCCGCAGGAGAGCAATCCCTTCAGCAGCGAGTAAGGAAGCTGATTCCATGCCGAATCTGCTCGATGCAGCGATACTCACGGGAGCTTGTGTCCTGTCTCCAATGTTCGTAGAAGAACTCGGAGCTAAAAACGCAGATTCTTCGCTCACCATCCCCAAACTGAAAAACGTTTGGGGCCCCGTTCCCCACCCCAGCGACGAAGACCTGTCGCTGGGGACCCCGGTTCGCTCAGAATGACAGCGGTAATTATGTCATGGATTTCAAGGACAGGACACTTGAGATTGACAGTATAATCCACTTCAGATAGCTGGCGAAGCGGAGGAAACGATGCAATATCGCAGTTTTGGAACTCTTGATTGGAAGGCTTCGGCGCTGGGTTTCGGCTGTATGCGCTTTCCCACGCTGGATGGAGATCGTCTCAGTCCGAATATTGATGAAGACGAGGCGATACGCATGGTTCGCCACGCCATCGACAACGGGGTGAATTATCTCGACACCGCCTATCCGTATCACGGCGGGCAGAGCGAAATCGTGGTAGGCAAAGCGCTTCGGAATGGCTACCGGGAGAAGGTCAAGCTGGCCACCAAACTGCCGGTCTGGATGGTCGAGAGCGGGGCGGATTTTGACCGGATTCTCGACGAGCAACTGACCAAGCTGCAAACCGATCACATCGACTTTTACCTGCTTCATGCGTTGAGCGGCACGCGCTGGCATGAGATTGTTTTGAAGCACGATTTACTTGCACGCGCCGAGAAAGCCTTGGCCGACGGGCGCATCCGCCATCTGGGATTTTCCTTTCACGACGAGCATGAGAGCTTTGTCGAAATTCTCAATGGCAGCGATCTGTGGAGCTTTTGCCAAATTCAATACAACTACATGGACACGGAGACGCAGGCGGGAATTCGCGGCCTGAAACAGGCGGCCGGCAAGGGCCTGGCGGTGGTTGTGATGGAGCCGCTGATGGGCGGCAGGCTGGCCGATCCGCCCAAGGATGTTGTGGAAGCAATACGTGGCTTTCCTACGCGTCGCACTCCGGTCGAGTGGGCGCTTGACTGGCTCTGGGATCAGCAGGAGGTCTCGGTGATCTTGAGCGGCATGAGCACGATGAGCCAGGTGGAAGAGAATCTGCGCTATGCGAATGACTCGCGCATCGGAGCCTTCAACTACGCGGATCAGGCGCTGATTGCCGAAGTGCGGAAGATCTATCACTCCCGCATTGCGATTCCGTGCAGCAATTGCAGCTACTGTATGCCCTGTGCCAATGGAGTGAACATTCCGGCAAACTTCGATTTTTACAACTACGCGCACTTGTACGACGACGTAGGCGGCGCACGCTTCAAGTACCAGGTCTTTCTGACCGAGGAGCAGCGCTCGGGCGCCTGCATCGCCTGCGGGATCTGCGAAGGATTGTGCCCGCAAAGGATAGCGATCAGCGACCAGATGGCCAAGGTGACTGCGCTGCTGGCGTGAGGAGAGCCGCATTGCGAGGCAGGGCAATCGCATGAAGAGAAACCCTCCACGGCCTCGTTACTAATTAATTACCTGCAAAATCTTTACGTCAAAATATATATGTTAGGGGGGGAGGGGGGGTACAAAAGCAGGGGATAGGGGTTAGGGGTCAGGAAAAGCCCGTGGCTATTGTCGTGGTTCATGCTTTTATTGTGCGCTCTGTGTGGGAAATGATCTGCAAACATCTACCGACGAAAACAAACGCAGGTCCTCCGACTCTTCTTCGCGTTGCTCCGGGTCGCTCAGGATGACAGTTTTTCAAGAGACGCAGGGGATAATCAGGCTGAAAGAAACTCGGATTTTCTGGCAGAATTGGTGAAAAGACTTCCTCTGGGGCTGAAGGCCTCATTGACTCAATAGGCTTTACACGGGGGCTAAACCCCCCGTCTCCCTTAGATGTGGGTTTTCCGGAGCTTGTAAAACCCTGACCTTCCAATCGTGCCGTGACGCTTCTTGGCACTTTATTGAGTTTTCGGCAGCCTGTAATGCCACGCTCATTTCAAAGCATTTACGGCTCGTCTGGTGCTTAGACCGATGAATTGGTAATTCATCATGGACAAGCGCGGGCGGGGACGCCCGCGCTACATTTCGTCCATTGCATGGCATTGCGCGGCAGGAAGCCGCAACACAGCCGCCTTCTCTGAATCAGGGGTGCTCGAGAGCTTCTCGTAGAGCCTCCGCCGCATGAATTGGCGGGAGGCAGGAGCGGCTTCGGCAGACTAGCGCATAGGGTTGCACTCCGGCGGGCGACGGAAGCTGGAGCAGGGTTTCAGCCAGCGCCTCCGGTAGGTCACCGGGAGCCAGTCGTTGAGGATCGATGCGGATCACCGTCTTGTTGACAGCAAAGCGAGCCAGAGCCAACGACACAAGGCTTGCGGCTTCGGGCCCGGAACCGACGATCACCACCTGCAAGGGATCAAGCAGCAGCCGCTCAAGGGCCAAGCCGTAGGAGCCGGCGTAGAGGCCGAAGTGCTCGACGACTCCGGCAAAGGCGGCGAGTGTCTCCGCGGCGATCTCGCGATAGTGGCGGCGGCCACTGAGGCTCTCAAGGCGGAGCAGGGCCGAGGCGGCGGTGGGATTGCCGGCCGGAGTGGGCGTGTCTTGCAGCGGCTTGCGGCGCGCGGCCAATGCGCCCAACGGCGGCGCGGCGGTCTGCGCGGCGTCAAAGAAGCCTCCTCCGATGGGGTCGTGAAAGTGGGCGATCATGGCGTCGGCCAGCTTGACGGCGGCGTGGTAGTAGCTGATCTGGCCGCTGGCCAGCCAGGCGTCGATGCAGGCGTGAATCGTGAAAGCGTAGTCGTCGAGCGTGCCGGGCGTTTTTTCCGGCGGCGCGGTGCTCTGAACCTCGTAGGCGATTACGTGGCTGAGCGACTGATCGCCGTCCCAGGCCTCGCGCAAGAGCCTGTCGAGCGTGAGCAAGGCAAAATCGAGCGTCGCATCGAGGCTGAGAACTCGCGCTGTTTCCAGGTAGGCCGTGATCGCCATCGCGTTCCAGCCGGTGTAGAGAGTGCGGTCGATGAAGGGCGTGGAGCGTTGGGCGCGGACGGCAAGCAGCGCGCGGCGAGCAGAGTGCACGAGCGTGTGGAGCGACTCCGCGCTCCGGTCCGATTCAGAAGCCAACGCGTCGAGACTGCGGCTGATGTGGAGAACATTTTTGGCAGGGTTGTGGTGCATATCGCCCAGCTCGCGCAGTCCCCAATGACGCAGGGCAATCTCCGCCTCGTCCGGGGAAAGCTCGGCTGCTTGCAGGGCCGAACGCGCCTCGTCCAGCGTCCAGGTGAAGTAGTCGCCGTCGTCGTCGAGGTTGATGTCGGCGTCTTGCGAGGCGTAGAAGCCGCCCCGCGTGCGGTCGCTCATGACGGCATCGAGCCAGGCTACTATCTGCTTGGCGGTGACGCGAAAATCTTCGCGCTGAAGGTTCTGGTAGCCGTGCAGGTAGTTGCGCAGCAGTTCGGTGTTGTCGTAGAGCATCTTCTCGAAGTGCGGAACGCGCCAGCGCTCATCGACGCTGTAGCGATGAAAGCCGCCGGCGAGTTGGTCATAGACGCCGCCCTGCGCCATTTTTTCGAGGGTGGTGGCGAAGGCCTCCTCGGCTTGACGATTGCCGCGGTTGGTGGACGCCTGCAACAGCAGGTCGAGAGCGCCGGGATGAGGAAACTTGGGCTGCGAGCCGAAGCCGCCATTCTGCGGATCGAAGGGCGCGAGGATCGAAGCGACAATTTTATCGACGAGAGCGAGCGAAAGTGGCCCTCCCTGGCCGGAAAAGCTTTCGTTATGCTCGATGGCGGCCATCGCGCTCGAAGCTGTTTCCAGAGCCTCATCGCGCCGTTCGCGCCAGACCTGGGCCAGAGCCAAGAGCACGCGCCCAAAGCCGGGCCGTCCGTAGCGGTCGTCGGGGGGAATATAGGTGCCGCCAAAGTAGGGACGGCCGTCGGGAGTGAGAAAGGCCGTCAGCGGCCATCCGCCTTGTCCGCTGATGGCCGAGACGGCGGCCTGGTAGCGGGCGTCTACGTCGGGGCGCTCGTCCCGGTCCACTTTGACGGCAATATAGTGCTGATTGATAAGGGCGGCGATCTCCGCGTTCTCGTACGACTCGCGGTCCATGACGTGGCACCAGTGGCACCAGACAGCGCCGATGTCGAGCAGGATGGGCTTGTCCTGGGATTGCGCCTGGGCGAAGGCCGCCGCGCCCCAGGGATGCCACTGGACGGGCTGATGGCGCGCGGAGCGGAGATAGGAGCTGGCCGAGTCCTGGAGCAGGTTGACGTGGGCGAGAGTGGGGGAAGCATTCTTGTCCATGGGCTGAGGATACATCGGTTGGGCGGGAGCGGCAAAGATACGAAGGGCTGATGCGGCAAAAAAACAGACGTGGCCGGATGATTGGAGGCTCAAGCGGTTATATTGGCATTGAAGATAGCGGTGAGGAGAAGAGAAACCTGACATGAAGATTGCAATACAAGGTGAGGCTGGCTCATTCAGCCACGAAGCAGCAATGAAACTGATTCCCGATGGGGAGATTGTTTCCTTTTCGCTTTCCGCGGACGCCTTCAGGGCGGTGAGCGAGGGAACGGTAGAGGCTGCGGTGATTCCCATCGAGAACAGCCTGGCGGGCTCGGTCTCAGAGCACTTCGACCTGCTGCTGACCCACGATCTGCGGGTGGAACGGGAGATGCTGTTGCGCATCCGGCACAACCTGATCGCACTGCCCGGCGTGATGATCGGAGAGATCAATCGCGTTTTTTCGCATCCGGTGGCGCTGGCGCAATGCCGGAGATTCTTGGCCGCGCACCCGGCGATGAAGGCTTTGGCCGCCTATGACACAGCAGGCAGTGTGAAGCAGTTGGCGGAGTTGAGCGACCGGCATGCGGCGGCGATCGCCAGCACGGCGGCGGCGAAGTGCTATGGCGCGCAGATTCTTGAAGCCGGCATCGAGGACAACACGGAGAACTACACGCGCTTCTTTCTGGCGCGACGGGCAGCCGAGGCCGTGACCGATCCGGAGTCGAACAAGATCAGCCTGGCGTTTTCGCTGGAGAACCGCCCGGGCACGCTGGTTGCGGCGCTGGCTGAACTGGCCGCGATGGGCACCAACATGACCAAGATCGAGTCGCGGCCGGTGCATGGCAAGCCGTGGGAGTATATTTTCTTTGTGGATTGCCAGATTGGCACAGCCGAGGAGGGGTTGCGCGCGGTCGAGGCTCTTGCGCCGCATTGCGCGATGGTCAAGGACCTGGGCCGCTACCGGGAGGCGGGAAGGTAGCACTCAGACCGCGTGATAATGTGCTTCTTCTCGATTCAGATGCGGGTCTGAAGCCCCGCGCTACATCCCGGTCATTGCTTCATCACACGGTCACGGAACCAGGACTACATTTATATTTGTTCCAGATCACCGCTTTCCGTGCCTAAAGGCCCCGATATTATGGCCTTTTTTCAGGGGGCTGAAGCCCCTGCTCCCTCCGGAAAAACTATCTACAACTGTAGTACCAGTGCATCTATGGAGTCAGTCCAGGATGAGATTCAAGAGCAATGAAAAAGGGGAGAAGCACGAGGCTCATCCCCTTCTATGAATTGCGCGGTGCCGCGGGATCAGAAGTGGTAGGCCACGCCGAGAACCACTGGGCTGTAAATGTTGTACCACTTGTTGGTGGAAAAGTTTGCGTTCGCTCCTCCGCCATTGAAACCGAAGTTGGGCACCTTGGTGACGAAGCTGCGGTATTCGTAACGAATGTCGAAGCTGGGACTGATCTCGTAGGCGATACCACCGCCGTAAAGGAAGCCGGGCTCTTTCTGCATCTTGGCACCCAGCAGCTTGGTGCCCATGTTCTGGATGGGCATGAAGATCAATACGCCTCCTCCGGCTTCGACAAAGGGATTGAACTTGCGGAAGTTGAAGGTGTGTACGAATGCGCCGGAGATCTCCTGATTGCGAGTCAAAATATCGCAACCGCTGGGCGTATTCTCAATACCGCAGACGGTGTTGGTGGTGTAGTTGATCTTGTTCTGGTAGGTGATGCCGTAGTTGGCCTCGAAGGCGTTCGCGGGCGTGATCATGAAACGGTAGCTTGCCAATACGCCATAGGCGGGGGTCGAGTGGACGTAAACGTCGGTTGACGAAC
>JBEKDX010000136.1:0-8378 GCA_050014135.1 Occallatibacter sp. | reverse complement strand
AAAACTCTCAACGCTTGCTTGCGCTAACTCTCGCATACCTCCTTCTTCAAGGGAACTGGCTGGCACAGGGGGCTCTTTGGCAATGCAAGACAGGGGGAGTGAAACATTCGCACAGTGCTTTCATGAGGTTGCCCTATCGGACAACCTCCCGCAGACAATACAGATAAACTCTCAACGTTAAGAGTGTCGTGATGTTGTTCTGTAGATTATCCGATGATTTTCTGATGAAACCGTGCTATTGATTCCATGACACTTATCTGACAGATATTTTTTATGGGCAGGCTCAGGCGCGTTGTCAGGGCTGGCTTGAGAGCTTGCCTTGAGCTGGTCAAAGGGTGCCGTAAATACTGCAGAATCTGCCGAGCGATTCGGCAACGCCAGTCGAACGGTATACTTGACGCTGAGTTTCCCCGCAGCCCAGCAGCTCATGAAATGCCGCTGCGCCGCGCCCACGAGGTTTCCTTGCCGCCAGATTCCGACACGAACGCACCCGTTGAGCAAGACTCTCCGGCCTGTCCCCTGTGCGTCGATCTGGATGGCACGCTGATTAAATCCGACTCGCTCTTCGATGCCGTCTGCCAATTCCTGCGCAAAACTCCAGCCCAGTTTTGGAAACTGCCTCTGTGGCTGGCCGGAGGGCGCGCGCGCCTGAAGGCCGAGGTTGCCCGCCGCGCGAAGCTTGACCCCGCCCGCCTACCCTATAACGACGAGCTGCTCCGTTATCTGCGCATTGAGTGGCGTCGGGGCCGGCAAATCTACCTCGCAACCGGCGCGGATGGTCCGCTTGCCGAGCGGGTAGCCGCGCATCTGGGCATCTTTGCCGGCGTGCTGGCCTCGGACGGCGCAACCAACCTCACCAGTGGAAAAAAACTCGCCCGCCTCAAGGCACGCTTCGGCCTGTTCGACTATATCGGCAACTCCCGCGCCGACTTGTCTCTGCTGGCCAACGCGCACGAGGCGATGGTGGCCAACCCCACCCTCGGACTGCGCCTCGTCTTGCGTTTGCGGCCCATCCCCGTAACCCGCGTCTTTCTCGACCGGCGGCCACTGCCGCGCACACTGCTCAAGGCGATTCGCATCCACCAGTGGTCCAAGAATCTTCTCCTACTGGCGCCGCTGATGCTCTCTCACAAGCTGCGCCCCGAGGCCATCGCCGCGGCCGTCGCCGCCTTCTTCTGTTTCAGCTTCATGGCTTCGGCCAACTACCTCGTCAACGACCTGCTCGACATCGAGAGCGACCGCGCCCATCCGGCCAAGCGCTTCCGCCCCTTTGCCGCTGGCGATCTGCCCGTCGCCGGAGGCATTGCGCTGGCGCTGCTGCTGGTTGCGGCCTCGCTGGCGCTTCTGCCCCGACTGCCCCATCAGTTCGCGCTTTGGCTGGCCATCTACATCGTCACAACCATGGCCTACTCCCTCTATCTCAAGAAAATGGCGCTGGTGGATGTGCTTGTGCTCTCCGGCCTCTACACGCTGCGGCTGCTGGCCGGAGGCGCGGCGACCGGCACGCTGATCTCCCATTGGCTGGCAGGCTTCTCCATCTTCCTCTTCCTCTCTTTAGCCATGGTCAAGCGCTTCTCGGAGTTGGAGAACCTGCGTGAGCGCGGCGTCGCCGCAATCCATGGCCGCGGCTACCTGGCCGCCGATCTCGAACAGATGCGCAGCTTTGGCACCTCCAGCGCCTATGCTGCCGTGCTGCTCTTCGCCATCTACATCGCCCGCCCCGACGTCGAGGCGCTCTACAAGCACGCCGGCCGCCTGTGGCTGATTGTCCCGCTGCTGCTCTACTGGCTCAACCGCGTCTGGCTGCTCGGCTCGCGCGGCGAAATGGACGAAGATCCAGTCGTCTTCGCACTCCGCGACCGGGTCAGCCTCGCCGTTGGAGCCGGAGTGCTGGCCGTGGCTCTGCTGGCACTCTGAAAGAGCGTCTTTCCCCCCCCGACAGAACGTCCTATAGGGGGCGTGCGAGGTGCCTTTTCCCTGGCGTGTAGCCTCGTTGCCAGTTTGATCGGCTACGATTGAATAACGGGATGTTGCAAAGGAATTGAGCGGCGAGCTCCGTCCGGTCCCAAAACCCGGCGAACCGGCGAGCTCCGCACGCCAATCAAATCGTCTGACCGCGAGAACCCGGTTCAGGAGCGAGTAACTGCCTTATGTGGATTGTCCGGCTTGCGCTGCGGCGGCCTTATACCTTCGTCGTCTTTGCGCTTTTGGTATTGATTCTCGGCGCTTACAGCATCCTCACGATGCCCACGGACATCTTTCCCAACATTGACATTCCCGTGGTCACGGTGATCTGGGGCTATAGCGGCATGTCGGCGCAGGAGATGTCGAACCGCATTGTTTTCGTCAGCGAGCGGAGCATGACCACCACGGTCAACGACATTGAGCACATCGAGTCGCAGTCGTTCAACGGGCTGGGCGTCATCAAAGTCTTCTTCCAGCCGCACGTGAACGTGGGCAGCGCCGTGGCCCAGGTGAACTCGATCTGCTCGGTGATGGTGCGCGCCCTGCCGCCGGGAACCACGCCGCCGTTCATCATTCAGTACAACGCCTCCAGCGTGCCCGTCCTGCAGTTGGGCCTCTCCGGCAAGGGCATGAACGAGCAGCAGTTGAACGATGCCGGCCAAAACAACATTCGCACCCAGTTGGCCACCATCGAAGGGGCGCAGACTCCGTCCGCATACGGCGGAAAGCAGCGCCAGATTCAGGTGGACCTGGACCTGCACGCCCTTCAGGCCAAGGGGCTCTCGCCGGCCGATGTGGTCAACGCCGTCTCCGCGCAGAACATCATCGCGCCCTCCGGCACCATGAAGATCGACCGTTTCGAATACGCGATTGAAACCAACTCCGCGCCGCAGGTCGTCGATGAACTCAACGATCTGCCCATCAAGGCCGTGAACGGCGCGGTGATCTACATTCGCGATGTGGCCCACGTGCGTGACGGCAATCCGCCGCAGACCAACATCGTGCGCGTGAACGGAAGCCGCGCCGTGATGATGAGCATTCTCAAAACCGGATCGGCTTCCACGCTGGACATCATCGAAGGCGTACGCGACAAGTTGGAGAACATCAAGGGCGCCTTGCCGCCCCAACTCAAGATTGACTATCTCTCCGACCAGTCGATCTTCGTGCGCGGGGCCATCGGCGGCGTGGTGCGAGAGGCGCTGATCGCCGCCTGCCTCACCGCCATCATGATCCTGGTCTTCCTCGGCAGTTTCCGCTCGACGATTATCATCGCGGTCTCCATTCCGCTTTCGATTCTCTGCTCGATCATTGTCTTGTCGATGCTGCGCGAGACCATCAACATCATGACGCTGGGCGGCTTTGCGCTGGCCGTCGGCATCCTCGTCGACGACGCCACCGTCGCCATTGAAAACATCAATAGAAACCTGGAAGGCGGCAAGGAACTCGAGCAATCCATCCTCGATGGATCGGCGCAGATCGCAGTTCCTGCTCTGGTCTCTACCCTCGCCATCTGCATCGTCTTCGTCCCCATGTTCTTTTTGAGCGGCGTTGCTCGCTACCTCTTCGTGCCCATGGCCGAGGCGGTGGTCTTCGCCATGCTGGCCAGCTACTTCCTTTCCCGCACTCTGGTCCCCACCATGGCCAAGTACCTGCTCAAAGAGCACGACGACGCCGAGATCGAACGAAAGCGATTCAGCCGCAACCCATTCACCCGCTTCCAACAGGCCTTCGAGCGCGTTTTTGAGAGCTTTCGCCACGCTTATCTGCGCCTGCTGACGTTATGCGTGGATCACGCCGCGGTCTTTCTGATCCTCTTCCTGCTCTTCGCCGTCGGATCGCTGGGACTCGCGCCCTTTCTCGGCCAGGACTTCTTTCCCGCGGTGGACTCCGGTCAATTTAAAATTCACGTTCGTACCCGAACCGGCACACGTATTGAAGAGACAGCCTTGCTGTGCGACCACATCGACTCCACCATCCGCGAAAATCTTCCCGCCAATGAGGTCGTCTCCATCGTCGATAACATCGGTATGCCCTACTCCGGCATCAACCTCTCGTACTCGACCTCGGCGCCCATCGGTCCGGCCGACGCCGACATTCAAGTGCAGTTGAGCAAGGAGCATCATTCCACCGCGGCTTATGTGGAGCAGTTACGCGCCGTGCTCGCCCGCCAGTATCCCGGCGTTACGTTCTATGTGCTGCCGGTTGACATCGTCACGCAGATTCTCAACTTTGGCCTCTCCGCGCCCATCGACCTGGAGATCGTCGGACCCGACCTCTATGGCAACCGCGCCTTGGCCGAGCGTCTGTTGAATGAGGTTCGTTATCTTCCAGGCGCGGCCGACGCGCGCATCCAGCAGCCCTTCGACCTGCCCAAGATGACGGTGAACGTGGACCGCACCCGCGCCGAGGAGATCGGCCTGACGCAGCAGAATGTGGCGCAAAGCATGCTGGTCGCCCTCAGCGGCAGCTTTCAGACGGCACCTAGCTTCTATCTCGATCCAAAATCCGGCGTTACCTACAACGTCGCCATCATGGCTCCGCAATACAAGCTCGATTCGCTCGCCGAGTTGCAAAGCCTGCCGGTCACTGGTTCGCTCGCGATGCCGCCAGCGTCTGGAGCGGCTGCATCAGGCGCTCCCGGCGCTCCTGTTTCAACTCAAGTACTGGGCAACCTGGCCTCCATCGTCCCCGGAACCGAACTGGGCACTGTCAGCCACTACGATGTGCAGCCGGTGATCGACCTCTACGCCAATGTGGATGGAACTGACCTCGGGACTGTGACGGGCAAGATCGAGAAGATCATCGCCGCGCACCAAAGCGATCTGCCGCGCGGCTCGCACTTCATCCTGCGCGGCCAGAGCGAGACGATGAAGAAGTCTTACATCGGCCTGCTGGGCGGGCTGGCCTTTTCCATCCTGCTCGTCTACCTGCTCATCGTCGTCAACTTCCAGTCATGGCTCGATCCCTTCATCATCATCGCCGCGCTGCCCGCGGCCTTGGCCGGCATAGTATGGTTTCTCTTCCTCACCAACACCCGGCTGAGCGTTCCCGCGCTCACCGGCGCAATCATGTGCATGGGTGTGGCCACGGCTAACTCGATTCTGGTGGTCAGTTTTGCTCGCGAGCAGCTCGAGATTCTGGTCGGCGACGCACGCAGCGCCGCGCTCAGTGCCGGCTTTGTCCGCCTCCGCCCGGTTCTGATGACCGCGCTCGCAATGATTCTCGGCATGGGGCCGATGGCTCTCGGCCTGGGCGACGGTGGCGAGCAGAACGCCCCCCTCGGCCGCGCCGTGATCGGAGGCCTGCTGCTGGCCACCGTGGCCACTCTCTTTTTTGTGCCCGCATTTTTCTCTCTCGTCCACGGATGGCTCCAAGGCCATCGAGAATCGACACACAGCGCGGCAATCATCGGAACTATCGACGAGTTTGACGAGATACCGGAGTAGTTATCTATGACGAATCAGCCCTATCCGAATCAGCAGCAGGATCACGGCAACGAGAACGCGCCGCAGGCGCAGAAGCCAATCTCGGCCCGCAAAGCCCTGGTGGGCGTGGCCATCGTACTCACAGCCGCCTGCCTGCTGGCCGGCTTCGGCATCCTGCGCCGCAACTCCGCCGGCAAGGCTCTCGTCCAGACCACCAACGAGCAGGCCGCGCCCACCGTCATCGTCGCCGCTCCCAAGCCCGGCGCGCCGGTCGACAGCTTTGTGCTGCCCGGCAACGTCACCGCCTTCACCGATTCGCCCATCTTCGCCCGCACCGCCGGCTATTTAACCAAGTGGTACTTCGACATTGGCGCGCGCGTCAAAAAAGGCGCTCTGCTGGCCGAGATCGCAACGCCCGAAGTCGATCAGCAACTCGCCCAGGCACAGGCCGAACTCGTTACCGCCCAGGCCAACGCCAACAACGCCCGCATCCAGGCCGACCGCTACTCCGGCCTCGTCCTATCCAACGCCGTCTCCCGGCAAGATACCGATACCTTCGTCAATCAGGCCGCGGCTACTGCCTCGCAAGTCAAATCCGCGCAGGCCAACGTCTCCCGCCTGCAAGAGCTGCAATCCTTCGAGAAAGTTTACGCGCCCTTCGACGGCGTTATCACCGCCCGCAACATCGACACCGGCCAGTTGATCGACCCCGGCGCAGGCAAGGAACTCTTCCATCTGCAAGCCATCCACACCCTGCGCGTCTACGCCAACCTGCCGCAGAATTATTCCAGCAACGTCAAGCTGGGCGCAAAGATCGACCTCACCTTCGCCGAGCACGCCGGAAAAATCTATCAGGGAACCCTGGTCCGCACCGCCGACGCCATCGATCCCGCCAGCCGCACCCTCCTGGTCGAAATTGACGTGGACAACCGCGCCGGCGATCTGCTGCCCGGTTCGCTGGCCCAGGTGCACTTCAAGACGCCCTCCGCCAGACCCGCTTTTATCGTCCCCGCCGCCGCGCTTATCTTCCGCAAGGAGGGCCTGCGCCTCGGCGTTGTCATCAACGGCGACACCGCGCATCTGCTTCCCGTCTTCATCGGCGAAGACGACGGCGCCAGCGTGCAGATTGTCTCCGGACTCACCGCAGTCGATCAAGTCATCCAGGACCCGCCCGACTCGCTCATCGAAGGCGAAAAAGTGCAAGTTGTCACACCCAGCGCGGGAGGCAAGTAATCATGCTCACGCATCCGCCGGAAATTTTTCAAACTGAAAAGTTGGGTGCCCCATCCTTGCGATGTCCTTGTATTTGTCGCAAGGGTGGGATACCACAACTCTCAACGCTCAATGGGTGCCCCACCCTCGCCGCGTTTTTGTTTTTGCGGCTAGGGTGGGTCTTCGTAGCTGCTGTTATGCTCACCGGCTGCAAGCCCGTCGGCCCCAATTACAATCGCCCCAGCTACCAAGCCCCATCCGCCTACAAAGAGACCGGCGCCACCACAGTTCTCGTCCCGCCACCCGCCCCCATCGGAGGCGCATGGCAGCCCGCCAATCCCTCTGACAACCTGCTCCGCGGCAATTGGTGGGAGACCTATCAAGACCCCCAACTCAACCAGCTCGAAGAGCGCATCAATGCCGACAACCCAACCCTGCGCCAGGCTCTCGAAACCTATCTCGCCGCCAGCGATCTGGTCACCTCGGCCCGCTCCGCCCTCTTTCCCAAGCTCTCCGCCGGGCCATCCCTCTCTCGCGACCGTGTCTCTGTGAACGGTCCATCGTACTCATCCGCCCGGTCCACCACCTATACCGATTTTTTATTCTCCGGCCAGGCCACTTGGGAGCCGGATTTCTGGGGCCGCATCCGCCGCACCGTCGAAGCCGCCCGCGTTAACGCCCAGGCCAGCGCCGCCGATCAGGCCAACGTCGCCCTCGTCCTTCATGCCGAGCTTGCCGCCGACTACTTCCAACTCCGCGGTCTCGATGCACAGATCAAGCTGCTCGATTCGACCGTCACCGACCTCGAAGCCCAGCTCGATCTCACTCAGCGCCGTCGCAACGGCGGAATCGGCACCGAGGCCGACGTCGCTCAGGCCCAAACCCTACTCGATACCGTCCGCGCCCAGCGCATTGATCTCGGCGTAGCCCGCGCCCAGTTTGAGCACGCCATCGGCACGCTCGCCGCCTACAATCTCGACGGCTTCAGCATCCCGCCCGCGCCCCTCAATCTAGCACTGCCCCAGATCCCCCTCGGCGTACCTTCACAATTACTTCAGCGCCGCCCTGACATTGCCGCCGCCGAGCGCCGCGCAGCAGCAGCCAACGAGCAGATCGGCATCGCCGTCAGCGCCTACTACCCCACAATCACTCTCAACGGCACCGGCGGCTTTGAAAGCGAGCACGGCGGCACCTGGATTCAAGGACCCAGCGCACTTTGGTCTTTAGGGGCACAAGCAACGGAACTCCTCTTCGACGCCGGCCAGCGCCACGCACTCTCGAGCGCCGCCCGCCACAGCTACGAAGCCCAGGCCGCCGCCTATAAAGCCTCCGTCCTCGCCGCCTTCAACGACGTCGAAGACCAGCTCTCCGGCCTGCGAATTTTGGAGCAGGAATCCGCCGCCGAGCAGCAAGCCGTCGCCTCCGCGCAACATTCCTTCGACATCTCCAACCAGCGCTACAAAGGCGGCGTCACCAGTTACCTCGAAGTCCTCACCGCCGAATCCGCACTGCTCCAAAACCAGCGCACCGCAGTCGATCTCCAAACCCGCCAATTCGTCTCCAGCGTAGGCCTGGTCCGCTCCCTGGGCGGCGGCTGGGATGCCAGCCAATTGCCGAAGTAGCAGAGATCAGGGATCAGGCCAAAGCGACTTGCCGGGTGCCCCATGTATGACAGCGCCGTCTCCTGTCAAGCGCGTTTTTTCAATTCGCGCGCAAAGTCTTCCTCTGGTGGCCGGGGCGGGGTCAAGGGCGCCGTACTTTGGCGTTCATCTTGAC
>JBEKDX010000135.1:0-8468 GCA_050014135.1 Occallatibacter sp. | reverse complement strand
TCACATCGCCGAACCCACGGTGCGCGGCATGGCCGAGGAGGATACTCCCTTCACCGGCGTGCTCTATGTCGGCCTGATGATGACCGCCCGCGGTCCCCAGGTGCTGGAGTTCAACGCCCGCTTTGGCGATCCTGAAACTCAGGCGATCCTGATGCGGCTGGAGAGCGATCTGATCGATGCTCTCGAAGCCTGCGTCGACGGCCGGCTGGCGGAGACGGAATTAAGCTGGAGTGCCGGCGCCTCAGCCTGTGTCGTGGCCAGCTCATGCGGCTATCCGGGCAGCTATAAAACCGGCCTTCCCATCACCGGCCTTGACGCCGCCAAACTTGTTCCAGGAGTCCAGGTCTTTCATTCGGGATCTTCACGGTTTGGCGATCAAATCCTTACCGCGGGAGGCCGCGTGCTGGGCGTGACCGCTGCCGCGCCCTCGCTGGAAGAAGCGCTGGCCAGCGCCTACGAGGCCATCGGGTTGATTCATTTCGACGGAATGTATTTCCGCCGCGACATTGGCCATCGCGCCCTGAGGAGGAAATCATGACATCTGCCATCACGCTGGAAGAGCTCTTCACCTGGACCCAGGAGTCCTCTAATTTTTGGAAAGCACACTTGGACGCCAACCCAACGCTGCTGGAGTTGCCCTGCGGCATTGGCGGAACTGAGAACGTGCAGCAATTCGCCGGTCATATATGGGGAGTGGAGTTGCGCTGGGGCCAGCGCATCGCCGGACTGCCGGTAATGGCGAGAGAAGATGTGCCTCGCGGCCCGCTGGATGCGCTCTTCGGCTTGCACCTCAAGGCTGTCGAGCTCTTCCGCGCACTCCTGGACAATCCAGCTCTGAACTGGGATGAGGCGATGAAACTCGACATCCCTTGGCTGCCGCCCGAAGCATCCAATATCTCACGGCGCAAAATTGCCGCTCACGCGTTCTTCCATAGCCAGCGCCATTGGGCGCAGCTAGCTACGCTGGTCCGCGCCGCCGGGTTTCCATCCGGATTCAAGGGAGATATGCTTTTCAGCTCGGCTCTGAAATAAGCTGCGAGCCCTGCTGAGCGTCCTCTTCTTGTACTTGCAGGGCGGGTGCCTTCTGCTGCGTGAAGCAGACCCGGCACAGCACCGGACGGCCCTGCGTAGGCTTGAACGGCACGGTCGTCTCCTCGCCGCACTGCGAGCAGTTGGTCCGGGTCTCGGGGCGCACCCTCGAGCTTCCACGGGCGCGCTTCGCCTTGCACTGCTTGCAGCGCTTAGGGTCGTTCGTAAATTTCTTATCGTGGAAGAAAAGCTGCTCGCCGGCTGTAAACACAAATTCGGCTCCACAGTCGATGCACGTTAAAACCCTGTCCGTAAACTCCATGGCCGGCTTCCCCAAAGACGGGAACAACATTGAAATCGGCCATGATCCTAAAAACTTGCCGGTCCCGTTTCCCTGTCTTCGTGCTGCATTCAACAACGAGGGCCCGGGCCGCAACAAATTTGGCGGCAAATTGAATCTCTGTCCGGCAAGCCGGAAAGAGTTGGATGACGCACCACGCAACCTGCGTGCAGAATAATTAATTCAAAAGAAAAATCGCGACAGGCCGCCCCGGCCTTGCCTTCGTACTCTGGTTTCCTGCCCGCATCTCAGTGCGGGGGCGCTGGGGCGGCCTGTCACGATTGGTTACAAAAACTAGTCTGCCTCTTTACGAGCCTTCTTGCGATTCCGCTTGCGCGCCAGTGCTGCCTTGACGCGTTTCTTCTCGCCGGGCTTCAGGTAATAGGAGTGGCGCTTGACTTCCTTGATGATGTCCTCCTGCTGAACCTTCCGCTTGAACCGGCGAAGAGCATTTTCCAGCGGCTCGCCTTCTTGTACGCGAACCTCTGCCAAAGAAATACACCCCCAAACCTGCCAATAGGCTCCTTTTATGATACTGGAAACATTGGAGGTTGGGTCAAGCGCTAAGGCCCTATTCTTGGAAATTCTGATGGAATCTCGGCGATTTACCCCAGAATCTCCCTCCAAGCCCTCACTGGTTCCAATTTGGAACTATTTCTCGGCTCAAACGGCCCTGGCCCACCCTCTGAAGGACGCATGACAATCGCATCAAGGGAAGCCTTCCACGGCCTCGTTACTAATTAATCATCTGCAAAATCTTTACGCCAAAAGAGAATTATCACCAATATATTTGCAAATCGCGGTGAATTTGCCGGGCGGCGTAGGAAGCGGAAGTCTGGATCTGCTGCCGGAGCACGGGGTAAAACCAATTAAACTGCCGTCCGCGCCTTCTTCCAGCACGAAAAACCTTCGCCGTGAGAGGCTGTCGTGTGCCTTCCAAGCGCGTCTAAGAGAAATGTTGCGCAGCTGGCTGGGTGGAAAAGCCTCCCAACCCGCCCGAATCCGTTAGACTGTGGGTTGGGTCCTATTTGGGCCAGCCCAAGTCCGAAGGCAGCACGCGCGGCAGGGGAATTCCGGGATAAGCGTGATTTGCGAGCCGGGGGCAGCCGTGCGGTTTGGGCGGGATGGCCGCGGTTTAATATAATCGTTCTTTCCTCAATTCAGGATCAGACTTTCAGCAGTGAGGGTGTCGATATTCTTCCCGTGAAGCCGAAGCAGATGGCGAACTATGGACCGCACCAGTATTTGTGCTCGGCGCAGGGCTCACGCCCAGTGAAGAACACGCACGAATTTACCACCCGCGCCACGAGCGCCGCTAGCCGTCTGACGCGGACGATGTTGTTGGTTGCGCTGGCCGTGAGCGCTGTCGCCGCACAGGCCCAGCAGTCGCAGACCATCGAATCGATTCGAGTGATCGGCAACCGGCGCATTCCCAAGGAGACCGTGCTGGCGCGCCTGTTTACCCACCCCGGCGACACCTACGACCCGGTCTCGATCGAGCGCGACTTCAACTCGCTGTGGAACACGGCGTACTTCGAGAACATTCGCATCGAGCGCGAGGACACGGAGAAGGGCATCATCCTGGATATCTTTGTTCAGGAGAAGCCCACTATTCGTGAGATCAACTACAAGGGTCTGAACTCGGTCACCCAGTCAGATGTGCTGGACCGCTTCAAGAAGGAGAAGGTCGGCCTGTCGGTGGAGAGTCAGTACGATCCGACCAAGATCAAGCGGGCGGAGACGGTTCTGAAGGATATTCTCTCCGAGCACGGCCACCAGTTCGCCACCGTCAAGACGGATGTGAAGACCATTCCTCCGGCGTCGGTGCAGGTGAACTTCAATATCAAGGAGGGCCCGACGGTGAAGGTGGGGCAGATCAAGTTCACCGGCAACCCTCATGTCAACTCGCTGATTCTGCGCCGCTCGATGAAGAATCTGAAGCCCATCGGCATCCCCTATTCGATCTTCTTCGAGAATCTGTTTTCGCAGACCTTCGACGCCACCAAACTGGAAGAGGATACCGAGCGCGTGCGTTTTGCCTACCGCGACCGGGGCTACTACAACGCCGCGGTCGAGGAGCCCAAGACGCAGATTCGCGACGAAGGCGGTCTGAACTGGTTTACCTTCCGGCCCAACAAGGGCAAGCGCATCGACATCCTCATGCCAATTGAAGAGGGCGCGCGCTACCGGCTGGGAACGATCACCTTCACCGGCAACAAGGCAGTCAGAAACGAGAAGGCGCTACGCGGCACCTTTGCGGTCAAGGACGGCGACTGGTTCAACGCGACGCTGATTGGCAAAGGACTGGAGGGCCTCAAGAAGGCCTATGGGCAGATGGGATACATCAACTTCGGCGCCATTCCCAAGCCAGTCTATGACGAACAGAAGAAGACCGTGTCTCTTCAGATCGATATCGATGAGGGTAAGCCGTTTTATGTTTCGCGGATCGAGGTTCAGGGCAACACCACTACCCGCGACAAGGTGATACGCCGCGAATTGATGCTCGAGGAAGGACAGGTCTACAACTCCCAGTTGTGGGAGTACAGCCTGCTGCGTCTGAACCAGCTGGAGTACTTTGAACCGCTCAAAGTGGAGCAGGACTCGGAGGCCCATCAGGATGCGGAAGCGGGTACGGTGGACCTGCTGCTGAAGGTGAAGGAGAAGGGCAAGAACGCGATCGGCCTGAACGGCGGAGTAAGCGGTATGTCGGGCGCCTTTGTCGGCGTTAACTACCAGACAAACAACTTTCTTGGCCTGGGAGAAACGCTCAGCCTGCAGGGAAATTTGGGCAATGTGAACCGCACCTTCACGTTCGGCTTTTCACAGCCTTATGTGCACAACCGCCCGATCAACCTGGGCTTCCAGATCTTCAACAACAAGCAGGATTTCAACTCGGCCAAGAACTACCAGGCCACTACCGGCCAGTCGGCCAACCTGAGCGCCGCGCAGTCCTCGCTGGTGCAGAATTACAATCAGGCCTCTCAAGGCTTGACCATGTCGGTCAGATACCCGCTCAAGCGGCACTCCTTCCAGCAAGTGGGTTTCACCTATTCGTTGAGCAAATCGACGATTACCGCCTTCTCGACCGCCTCGCAAACCTTCTTCCAATCCATGAGCTTCCGCTCGGGCATTCAGGGAACCAACGCGTTGGCCGGCATCGTCAACAGCTACGTCTCCTTGAGTTACTCGTACAACACCGTCAACAACCCCATGCGCCCGCGCAGCGGCAAGGAATACACCGCGGTGATGCAGACCTCCGGCATCTGGGGCAATGTGCGCTATTTCACGCCGATGGTGGCTTACAAGCAGTTCTGGCCGATGCACTACCTGATCCCGTCGGCATTGGGGCGCAATGTACTGGGCGTGCGCGCGCAGTTGGGCTATGTGCAGGGCTACGGAGGCGACGTCGCCCCGCCCAACAACCGCTACTACTCGGGCGGCGAGGGTGAGTTGAGAGGCTTCGACATTCGCGGGGCAACGCCGTATGGCTACGTTCCCAATCGTGTCTACGTGCAACTGACGAATCCGGACGGCATCTGCGTTCCCCAGATCGCGAATATGGTGCAGATCGGCAAGTGCCAACAGATACCAGTTCCCATCTATGGCATCGCTTCGATTGGCGGCGACACCAATCTGACGATGAATGCCGAATACCGAATTCCCATCGCCGGCCCGGTTATGTTCTCGTTCTTCGACGATTTCGGCATCGACACTGTCCTCAACAAGGGCCAATTGAAGCAGAGCCCCGAAGGCTTTGACGCGCTGATCTCGGGGGGCTTCGGCTGCACGGGATTTGACAGCAGCGGCGCCTGCATTATTGCCGAACCAGCTTCGGCTTCCGGCTTCCAGAAGAACATTCACCCCATTGCCGGCACCAACTTTGTTCCGCGTATGTCCACCGGCGCCGAGATTTCCGTTCTCATGCCGGTGCTCAACGCGCCTTTCCGACTCTACTGGGCTTACAACCCGTTGCGGCTTTATGAGAGGCCGTTCTGCAACATTGGCGT
The DNA here is from genome assembly GCA_050014135.1 of Occallatibacter sp. Taxonomy (GTDB): domain Bacteria; phylum Acidobacteriota; class Terriglobia; order Terriglobales; family Acidobacteriaceae; genus Telmatobacter. The sequence continues at coordinate 3,092 of JBEKDX010000135.1, read as the reverse complement.
GGGAAAGAATAATGAGAGCTGCAATAATCAGCTGATCACCCGCGATATGTTCCCGACCGGAGGAGCCGGCGACTACACATTCGACGAAGTCAGCGCGGCTTACGGAGCGCGGAATTTGTTCCGTGAACCACGCAAGACATTCCGCTTTACGATCTCCACTACCTTCTAAGGAAAGGGTTCAAAGATGCGCCGCTTCAGGGCCGCTCATGATGAGCGGCCTTTTTACTGGCTGGGCACGGGCTAGAGCAAAACCAGACATACCATCTCTTGATTTGCTTGTTGAAAGGTCTCCGCTCCCTGTTGGCCGCGTCGACTTGAGAGCATGGTTCCGAGAGATGCCATCCCTGGTTTTACTGGAACGCATCAGAAATGCAGCGGCGAATGAAGGCACATATCAAAGAATATCGCGGAGTTTGCCCAAAATTCACGCTTTGCCGGTTTGACGCTCCCGGCCACGGCTCCTATAATCCATACAGTTCCTGCTGACGTCTCCGTCCGCGTCTCTTCCCGCCTCTGCTACGTGCCTCTCGAACGAGGACACCGGCGCGCTGGGGTGGTGGTAATTAGACCGTGGGGTTTCTCAGGAGGCACAGGATTGTTTTCGCGCTGAAGCGCGGAGCACCCACAGGAATTCCGAAGGAGCTTTACACTCGCATGAAGTGCTTGCTTGCATCTATCGCTACCCTGGCCTCGGGCTTAGTCCTGAGCGCCGCCGCCCAAACCTTGCCCGTACCAGCCGCCTCCGCGCCTGCCGGCCCAGCCAAAATTGCCGTCATCGCCTTTCAGATGGCCGTGGCCCAAACCAACGAAGGCCAGCGCAGCATGGCCGACCTGCAGAAGAAGTACGCACCCAAGGAAGCCCAACTCAAGGCCGCCGGCGAAGAGATCGATACTCTGACCAAGCAGCTTCAGGCGCAGGCCGATAAGTTGAGCGAAGCCGAACGCGCCAGCCGCTCCAAGGTCATTGACGATAAGACCAAGCTGGCCAAACGTATGCTTGAAGATGATCAGAACGATATGAACGGGGAGATGCAGGAGATGTACAACGGCCTGGCATCGAAGGTCTACGATGTTCTGGCCGCCTATGCACAGCAACAGGGTTACACACTGGTGCTCGACGTTGCCCAGCAGCAGAATCCGGTGCTCTACGCGACCCCCTCAGCCGACATCACCAGGGCCGTGATTGACGCCTACAATGTGAAGTCGGGCGTGCCGGCTCCTCCGCCCCCGCCGGCTGGATCAGCACCGGTCTCGAAGCCGGCCCCGGCCGCCAAGTCGCCCGCCGCTCACTAAGGGCTGCACGTTCCGAAGGCTTGCAAAGGCTCCGCTTAGCGGGGCCTTTGTACGGTTTCCAGGAACAGAGTACTGATTGCTTTCCACCCAAGAAAATTACCCGCTTTTTAATCTCTCGTCTGTGGAAAAATATGTGGATTACTTTTGCCAATCTTGTCCATAAATTCCAATATTTCCTCTTGCCAACTCCGGCAGGATTCTGTTAGACACGCCAAGCTCTTATTAATCAAAGAGAAGAAAGCCTCAAGATTTGTCCCGCGTACCGCAGAGCCGGTCCCACACCTGTGCATCGATTTTGCCACTTTCCCACAATTTGCGATGAATCCCCTGTAACAGAATCTGCCCTGGTCAGAGGAAAGCGATCATTTCTGCGAATCTTCGCCTACCCGCAGCACCGCCAGGAAGGCTTCCTGGGGAATGTCCACCTTACCGATACGCTTCATGCGCTTTTTGCCTTCCTTCTGTTTTTCCAATAGCTTGCGCTTACGGCTGATGTCGCCCCCGTAGCACTTGGCCAGGACATTCTTGCGCAGCGGGCTAACCGTCTCGCGGGAGATGATCTTGGCGCCAATGGCGGCCTGGATGGCGACCTCGAACTGCTGGCGGGGAATCAGTTCGCGCATCTTCGATACCAGCGCCCGGCCGCGTTCGTAAGCGACCTCCTTGTGGACGATGATCGAGAGCGCATCGACCGGCTCGCCAGATACCAGAATGTCGAGCTTGACCATCGGCGACTCCCACTCGCCCGCCAACTGATAATCCAGCGACGCATAGCCGCGGGAGATCGACTTGAGCCGGTCGTAGAAGTCGAGGACGATTTCATTCAAGGGCAGCTCGTAGGTGAGCAGGACGCGTGTGGAAGTCACGTATTCGAAGTTCAACTGCTTGCCGCGTTTTTCTTCCACCAGCTTGAAGATGCCGCCGACGTACTCTTCGTTAGTGAGGATTTTGGCGGTGATGACCGGCTCGCGAATCGAATCGATATTGGTCGGATCGGGCCAGCGCGAGGGATTGTCCACTTCGAGCACCGTTCCGTCAGTGAGCGTGATGTGATAACGCACTCCGGGAGCTGTGGTGATCAGGTCCAGTTCGTACTCGCGCTCCAGCCGCTCCTGAATGATCTCCATGTGCAGCAGGCCGAGAAAGCCGCAGCGGAAGCCGAAGCCCAGCGCGACCGAACTTTCCGGCTCGAAGAAGAAAGAGGAATCGTTGAGGCGAAGTTTTTCCAGAGCATCGCGCAAGAGCGTGTGCTCGTGCGAGTCCACCGTGTAAAGGCCGGCAAAGACCATCGGCTTGATGTCTTCAAAGCCGGGCAGTTGCGCCGATGCGGGCCGCAATTCTTCGGTAACGGTGTCGCCGATCTTGGTGTCGCTGACGGTTTTGATGGTCGCGGCAAAGAAGCCCACCTCACCGGCTCTCAATTCGCCGATCTCGACCGGCTTGGGCATCAGTACGCCCATCGACTCGACTTCAAAAGATTTCGAGTTGGACATCAGGCGGATGCGCTGGCCTTTGCGCATCGTACCTTGCATCACGCGCACCAGCACGATCACGCCTCGATAGGCGTCGAACCATGAGTCGAAGATCAGCGCTTGCAGCGGCGCCTCGGGGTCGCCAGTGGGCGGAGGGAGGCGATGGACGATGGCTTCCAGCACCTCGGCGACACCCTGGCCGGTCTTGGCGCTCACGGCGATGGCGTCGGTAGCATCCAGTCCCACAGCCTTCTCGATAGCCTCCTGGGTTCTCACAATGTCTGCCGATGGCAGGTCGATTTTATTGATGACGGGAATGATTTCAAG
>JBEKDX010000134.1:0-8523 GCA_050014135.1 Occallatibacter sp. | reverse complement strand
GGGAATAGGGAACCGGGGATAGGGAATAGAAACGCCCGTGCCTGTTGTCGTGGTTCATGCTTCCATTGTGCGCTTAGTGTGGAGAATGATCTGCAAAATATCTTGATGCGATTGCCCAGGCTGCTGACCAGACAGTCACAGGGAACCGGTGCTATCTGGAATCGATCTCAATGGCTGCGTGCTTGACAGTCGAGCAGATACCGATTGACAACTGGTGTTTATATGCATATATTTATATATACAAATGTCAGAGATGGCGCAATTCAAGGCGGAGTTCTTCAAAGCCCTGTCTCATCCGCTTCGCATCAGGATTCTGGATTCGCTGTGTTCGGGCGAGGCCGGCGTGAGCGAACTGAGCGCGCGGCTCACTGTAGAGCAGAGCACGCTCTCTCAGCAGTTGGCGGTCTTGCGCAAGAGCAACATTGTGGTTGCCCGCAAGGAAGCGCAAAACGTCTTTTATTCCATCTCCGACCCGGCGATTGTCCGGCTGCTCGCCGACGCGCGTGAGATTTTCAACAACCAACTCATCAATATCCGGGATCTGCTTTCGCAACTGAACCCTTCCGGAGCAAAATGAGGCAGTAGCCGCAGCCGGTGAAAGACGCTCATCTGGTTTTGTGCCGGTCCGAAGTTTTTCTATGATGCAAATTATCTTCAATTCGTTCTTAGTCGTGTTGCTGATCATTCCGGCTGTGACGCTGGTTTGCCGGCGCGGCAGACGAGTGCGATTTGCGCCCTCGTTGCTTCTGTTGCTTGTGTGTGTGGCCGGAGCGATTGTCGCCGCGTTCAGTTTCTGGCGAGGCGATAGGCTTGCGGTGGATCTTTCATGGGCGACGCCGTTTCCCTTCGCGCTTTCTGTTGACCGGCTGAGCGCATTCTTTCTGCTGTTGATTTGTGCCGTGGGCGCGCCGGTAACGCTGTTCTCGATCTCGTATGTCGAACGCCATTACAGCCAAGGGAAGGCAGATTGGCTGTGGGCGCTACTGCCGCTTTTTGTTCTTTCGATGGCGCTGGTCGTCACTGCCTCCACTGCATTTGCATTTCTATGCGGGTGGGAGTTGATGACGCTGTTTTCAGCCGCGCTGATTCTAATTGACGGCGACTCGGAACGGCGCAGGCACAATATTTTCATTTATCTGCTGATGATGCATGCGGGCGCAGCCGCGGTGATTGCGAGTTTTTTTCTTTTTCTGCCGCACGCGAACGGCCTTGACTTTGCCGCGATGCGTGGCGCGGCGGCAGCCATGCCGACGGGGATGCGCACCGCCATCTTCCTGCTGTCGTTTATCGGCTTCGGCACAAAAGCTGGCATCGTTCCTTTTCATCTTTGGTTGCCGAAGGCGCACCCGATTGCACCCAGCCCAGTCTCGGCTTTGATGTCCGCGGTGATGCTGAAGACCGCGATCTACGGCTTCGTACGCTTCACCTTTGACTTTCTCGGTGGAGGGCCAATCTGGTGGGGGTATCTGGTTTTGCTGGCCGGCGCGATATCCGGCTTGCTGGGAATTCTCTATGCTCTCACCGAGCACGATTTGAAACGGATACTTGCCTACCACAGCGTTGAAAACATAGGAATCATCTATCTCGGGCTGGGAACCGCACTGGTGTTCATGGCCAATAACTCGCCGGCGTGGGCTGCCGTGGCGCTGGTTGCGGCCTTGTTGCACTCGCTCAATCACGCGCTCTTCAAGAGCCTTCTGTTTCTCGGCGCGGGCGCGGTCTCTGAAGCCACGCACACGATTGATATCGAACAGATGGGCGGCCTTCTGAAACGCATGAAGTTAACCGGAATCGTTTTTCTGATCGGCTGCTGCTCGATTATCGGATTGCCGTTGTTTAACGGTTTTGTCAGCGAATGGATGATATTCCGCAGTTTCATTGAGGGATCGCAACTCCAGGGTATATCGTCTTCCATTGTTCTGCCGCTCATGGCCGGAGTCCTCGCCTTGATTGGCGGACTCGCCGCTGCCTGTTTTGCCAAGATTTTCGGTGTCGCCTTTCTTGGGCGCGCACGCAGCCCTCAGGCAGAGCAGGCAACTGAAGTGGCACGACCGATGCAATCAGCAATGGCGCTATTGGCCGCATCCTGTGTGGTGATCGGCATACTGCCGGGTCTGGTGGTGAATCCGCTGGCGGTGCTGGCGAACGATCTGATGCACACTCCGGTGCTGCCCGAAGGCGCTTTTTCCATCTCGCGCACTCTACCGTGGATCGCCGCCTGCGCGGCATTTCTGATGATTGTGATTGCGGGTTTGCGGCGTATCACGCGGATTACTCCAACCTGGGCCTGCGGCCTTCCCGCGCTGGATAGCAGGATGCAATATTCCGCCGCTGCGTTTTCCAAACCACTGCGCACGGTCTTTGCCCGAGTTTACAAGGCAGATAGAACCGTGGATGTGCAGTATGCGCAGCCACCGTACTTTGCGAAATCGGTATCCTATTGCTCGGTTCGAACCACCTCATTTGAGAGGTCGCTCTACCGTCCGGCGGTGAATGGGATTGTCAATATCGCCACGCGCCTGAGGAAACTGCAGACAGGAAATATGCAGGTTTATCTGCTCTACATCTTCCTGGCGCTCATCGCCCTGCTTGTCTTTATGAGGTTCGCATGAATCTGGCAATCAATCTGATCCAGGCATTGCTGCTGATTGCAATCGCTCCACTGGTGAGCGGAATTATCGCGCGCAGCAAGGCGCAGATGCAGAACCGCCGCGGCGCGAGCCTGTGGCGGCCGTATGCCGAGCTGCTGAAACTCTTTCGTAAACAGGATTTGGTTCCGGATACAGCTTCGGCGCTCTTCCGTTTCGCCCCTGTCATTCTCTTTGCCGCCACGGCGACTGCGGCGGCGTTCGTGCCGGTCTTGCATCCATCCGCACTCTTCGATGTAAGCGGTGACATCATTCTGTTCGTGTATCTGCTGGCGATTGGCCGGTTTTTCCTGATGTTGGGAGCGATGGACGGAGGCAGTTCCTTCGGCGGACTGGGCGCCAGCCGCGAAGCGCTGGTCTCGGCTCTCGCGGAAGCTCCGCTGCTCTTGGCCTTGATTTCCGTCGCGATTCTATCGCATACCGTTTCCTTGTCGGGCATCGTGCTGGCAACGGTGCGCCAAGATCCGCTGCATCTGTCAGCGGTTTACGCATTTGCTCTGGGCGCACTGGTCCTGGTTGCAATCGCTGAAACCGGGCGCATTCCCGTAGACAATCCCTCGACGCATCTTGAACTGACGATGATTCACGAGGCCATGGTGCTGGAATACTCCGGGCCGAGCCTGGCGCTGATCGAGTGGGCCAGCGCAATGAAACTGACGTTGATCCTGGCGCTGCTGACGGGAATCTTCGCGCCGTGGGGCATGGCTACAAACGCTTCGATTGCCGCGCTGTTTCTTGCTCCGCTTGTGTTTGCCGTCAAACTGGCGTTGCTGGCGGCTGTGATCGCGGTGATCGAAAGCAGTATCGCCAAGCTGCGCATCTACCTGATTCCTGATTTTCTGGGAATGGCTTCAGCACTGGCCATTCTCGCCGTTGCGTTTACCGCGCTGATGAGGTGAGGCATGGGACTGATTGAATTGGCGGCTGCAAAAGCACTGGCTTCATCCGCCGTGTTTCTATTCATCACGCTGTTGATGATGGCTGCAGCCAAGCGCATCTCCACCTGCATTGTGCTGTTCAGCATCCAGTCGGCGATCATGGCCGCGGAGATTCTGGGGATGGCCTACGCGGGCAAATCGGTCGCGGCATACGCTGTTGCCGCATTGGTGATTACGGTAAAAGTGATTGCGATTCCTTACGCGCTATTTCGCATCGTCAAAGACCTCAAGGCCTCGCAGGACGTTTCCTCGTCAACAACTGGAGCGCAGTCCGTCTTCATCATGGCTGGTCTGATTCTTCTCTCATTCTTTGCCGTAGCGCCTTACGCTATAACGCTGCGGCTGGACGAGGATTTGCTTGCCGCCGCCGTTGCTCTGCTGCTGGCCGGCGCGTTTCTGATGGTCAGCCGCAAGAAGGCGCTGATGCAGGTGATCGGCCTGCTGGTGCTGGAGAACGGAATATTTGTCGCCGCGCTGACCACGACCTATGGAATGCCGCTGGTCATCGAGATTGGAATCTTCTTCGACCTGCTGATGGGCGTTTTTCTGATGGGCTTGTTCGTCTTCCGCATTCGCGATACCTTCGAGCATTTGGATGTTTCCAAGTTGCGAAGGCTGAGGGGTTGAATTCATGACCTTGGTTTTACTGCTTCTGATTCCGTTTCTCGCTGCCTTGCTGGTGCTGATATGCAAGCAGCCGCAGCGCGCGGTTCGCGTGGCCATGACGGCGGGAGCGCTGGAGATTGCCGCAATCGCGAATGCCGTCTGGAGAATCGGCTTTGAGGGTGTTCTCGAATTCGGCCGTTATCTGCGGGCGGATGGGCTTACAGCTTTCTTCCTGCTGAACATTGGCGTGATTCTTGCTCTGGTGCTGGCGTACTCGATCGGCTATCTGCGCCACATTCCCGCCGGGCGCTTCTCTTCGCCGCGATGGTTCTACAGCCTGACATTCCTGTTTGTCTTTACGATGATCGCGGTTTTCCTTTCGGCGAACCTGGGAATGCTTTGGATCTGCGTGGAATCCACGACGCTGGCCTCGGCGCTGCTGGTTGGTTTTTACAACACCAAGGGAGCCGTTGAGGCGGGCTGGAAGTATCTTGTGGTTTGCACGGTGGGAATCGCGTTCGCACTCTTCGGCACGATTGCGCTTTACCTCGCCGCGGTCAAGAGCGGCGTCAATCCCGCTTCCGCACTTGATTGGGCTGCGCTGATGAGCGCCGCGCCAAGCCTGGGAGCCACCAGCAACCTGGTTAAACTCTCCTTTGTTTTTGTGGTTGTTGGCTATGGCACCAAGATCGGCTTTGTTCCCATGCACAGCTGGCTGCCGGATGCGCACGCGGAAGCGCCGACGCCGATCAGCGCAATGCTCTCCGCCGTGCTGCTGAATTGCGCGCTGTACGCGTTGCTGCGCTTTGACACTATCACCTCGCACGCCATTGGCAGCGGATTCAGTCATAGCTTGCTGCTGATCTTCGGCTGCTTGTCGGTTGCAGTCGCCGCTCTGCTGATGGTTGTTCAGCGCGACCTGAAGCGCCTGCTCGCCTACAGCAGCATCGAGCACATGGGCATCGCTGCCATCGGCATCGGCATCGGCGGGCCTCTCGGCCTCTTTGGCGCGCTGCTGCACACCTTCAATCACTCGGTGGCGAAGTCGCTGATGTTCTTTACCGCTGGCTACGTGCGTGAGAACTTCGGCACGCTGCGGATGCGGCGCATTCACGGCATGGCGCGCACTCTACCCTGGACCAGCGCCGGCCTGGTCGTCGGCAGCATCGCCATCGCCGGGCTACCCCCCTTCGGATTGTTCATCAGCGAATTCATGATCTTGACCGCGGCGTTCAGCACCTCTCGATACCTGATCGCCCTGCTGCTGATGGTGGCGCTTTCCGTAGTCTTCGGCGCATTGCTGCACCACTTTCAGCGAATGCTGGCCGGCAAGCGGGTGGATCTGCCGGAGAAGCCTAAGCTGCTGCCCACTGACTTTGCCTTGATGGGCGTTTGCATGGCGATTCTGATCGTGTTAGGCATTCACATTCCAAGCGCATTCGCTGGCATTCTGCAAAGAGCATTGGTGGTGCTGCAATGACGACTAACCCGGCAACGAGAGGCGCGGAGGCTACCGCCGAAAGCGCGCTGCGGCTTCTGGAAGGCGGAAACGCGCGCCTGGTCACGCTTTTTGGCAGTGTGGACCCGGACGGCGCAAAGCGCGTTCACTACATCGTGGATGTGAATCGCGAGTATCGCAGCATCAGTGTGCCGGTCACGGGCGCGTTGCCGTCGGCTACGCGGATTTCTCCCGCTGCTGCCTGGCATGAGCGCGAGCTACACGAACAGTACGGAATCGAGATCGATGGCCATCCCGATCTGCGTCCGCTATTCTCTCACGCTGCCGATTACCGTTTTTTGCAGGTGCAGGGCGTAGGCGTTTGCGAGCTGCCGGTCGGTCCCGTTCATGCTGGAATCATCGAGCCGGGCCACTTCCGCTTCAGCGTGATGGGCGATTCGGTTCTCCATCTTGAACCGCGGCTTTTCTATACGCATAAAGGCACGGAGAAACTCTTTGAAGGCGCGGGGATCATGAACGGGCAGGCGCTGGCCGAATCCGTCTCCGGCGACAATTGTTTTGCCCACGCAGTCGCCTATTGCCAGTCCGTGGAAAACGCATTCGGTATCTCCGTGCCACCGCGCGGCCGTGCGATTCGCCTTCTCGGGTTAGAACTCGAACGCATGATGGCGCACATCGGTGACGTAGGCGCACTGTGCGGCGACGTCGGATGCGCGGTTCCCGCTGCTTACAACTCCCGCATCAAGGAGTCGCTGCTGCAGGCGTCGGCCCGCTTCTTCGGCACACGATACTGGCGCGGCATTGCCATACCTGGAGGCGTGCGGCGCGACATCTCCACAGAAGACGCACGAGCGTTCGGTAAAGTCGTTGCCCATGCCGCCGCGGATTTTGCCGAAATGGCTCAACTCATTCTCGATACGCCTTCCGTGCAAAACAGGTTTGAAGAGACGGGAGTGCTCAGCAATAAAATCGCCCGCGACCTGGGCGCTGTCGGCCCGGTGGCGCGCTCGAGCGGCGTCAGGATCGATGTACGGCGCGATCATCCTTATGGCCACTATCGCAACATCACAATCGAGATTCCGCACTTCCCGCAGGGCGACGTGCTCGCCCGGGCGCGTATGCGCATTGAGGAAACGCGCATCTCGGCTCGCTTGATACAGGAGATGCTGAACGGATTGGCCGCGGGAATCCACCGCACTCCGGTGCCGCGCGAGGGCAGCGCCGAAGGCTTCTCCGCGGTTGAATCGCCGCGCGGCGAACTGCTTTACTGGATCAGGATTGGCAACGGCCGGATCATTCGCTGCCACATTAAATCCCCGTCGTTTCAGAATTGGCCCTGCCTGCCCTTCGCGGTGGACGGAAACATCAGCGCGGATTTTCCGCTGATCAACAAGAGCTTCAATTTGTCCTATTCCGGATGTGACCGATGATCTTCGATTTTGTAAATCGCAGTTTGCGCAGCCCCAGTGTTCTCGTATCGGTCGAGGAGCTGATCGCCAATTCCCAGGGCAGCCGAATGCCGGACGTGCGCTCCGAAGTGTTGACGGCAACGATTGCGCGCCGCGTTGTCGAAGCGTGCGGCCTCTCCGCGCTGGCCATTGAAGACGCCGATGGACGCATGACTCTCTCTCTGGACTATGGCAAATGCACCGGCTGCGGAGAGTGCATTGAGGCCGGCGAAGGCGCGTTCTTACTTGCAGAAAGCGTGAGCTGCGGCGTCAGCCGGCAGTCGCTCATCCGCCGCTGGGATGTTGAGGGCCGCGCAGAAATCCTGACGTGCGAAGAGGAACTGAGCGCATCCGCGAGAGAGATTCGTTCCATCGTCGGCCGCGCGTTGAACATTCGCCAGGTGGACGGCGGCTCATGCAACGGATGCGAGGCAGAGATCGGCGCGCTCTCCAACCCTTACTACGATCTGGAGCGCTTCGGAATTCACTTCGTCGCCTCGCCCAAGCACGCCGATATGCTGCTGGTGACCGGCCCCATCACAAGCAACATGGCCGAGGCCGTGAAAAGAACCTATGAAGCTACACCGGCCCCGAAGCTGGTTGTTGCGGTCGGCGCTTGCGGATGCAGCGGCGGAATCTTCGCTGCAAGTTCCGCGGTATCCGGCAGCGTTGACGCGGTGATTCCGGTCGACGCTTACATTCCCGGATGTCCACCTACCCCTGCCATGCTGTTGACGGGCATCCTGCGGACGCTGCGCCGCAGGTAGGCGCTGACGCGATCTGGATGGCAACAGACCGTGGGACGAATCAGTGTCAGCGGCAAAAGAAAAAGGTGCGGATCACTCCGGCACCTTTGTCAGCACCGTCAAAGGTGCATTTGAATCTTGCCACTTGCCATAAACCATTGATTATTTATTGGTTTATGGCGGGGACGACGAGGCTCGAACTCGCGACCTCCGCCGTGACAGGGCGGCGCTCTAACCAACTGAGCTACGTCCCCACATGATGCTGGAATCTCAGCAGCTAAACCGGCTGAAGGGACCATCCACCTTGAACGGGAGACTCGTCCTTCCAACAGGCTTGCTGCTCTCGGTCGCCGGCTTGCCTTGGCGGGCAGGACTCGGCTCTTGCTTCAGCAACATTTATGAGTGTATCAGAAAAGCCGGTTGTTGGAAGACCGTCCGCAAAGATGCCAGAGCAATCGAATGAAGGAAGGCCCTCCACCGCCTCGTTACTAATTAATTACCTGCAAAATCTTTATGCCAATAAATATATTTCAGGGGGGGAGGGGGGGGTACCTCGGGGTACAGACCGGGGACATGCCTGACAGATTGAACCGGGGACATGCCTGACACTGCACAAGTCCATGGGCGTTTGATTACAACGTCATTATGGGCTGGAGAGCGAGCAGTGTGATGGACGAG
>JBEKDX010000133.1:0-8691 GCA_050014135.1 Occallatibacter sp. | reverse complement strand
ATCGCTCACATCGCTCGGATACCCGATCCGATACTGCTTCTGCATGCGCCCATGCTGCCCGATGTGCGGCACCGTTCATAACTTTTTCATTCCACGGGAATAAAGCTTATAACAGGCTCTAGTACTGTTGGAGAGAATCCCTTGGTCTCTTTGATTTGCATCAGAATTAAGTCCACTTCGTTCTCGCTTCGGCGATCCACAACCGTGCTATCATCGGCAAGAACGCGATTAATGAAGAAGTAAAAGGCGTCAATTCCACCATCATCGCCAGCGCTTCACTCCGCGCATTTCGCCTATTCTTCGCCTTTGCGGTATAATCCCTGCATGGACTTTCAACTGGTGACGAGCTACACGCCGCGTGGGGACCAGCCAAGAGCGATTGCGGAGCTGATGCAGGGCCTTGTGACGGGCGAGAAGCATCAGGTGCTGCTGGGGGTCACTGGCTCGGGCAAGACCTTTACGATGGCCAAGGTCATTGAGCAGTCCAACCGGCCGGCGCTGATTCTGGCGCACAATAAGACTCTTGCCGCGCAGCTCTATCACGAGTTCAAGCAATTCTTTCCTAATAATGCGGTGGAATACTTTGTGAGTTACTACGACTATTACCAGCCAGAGGCTTATATTCCGGCGGGCGACTTATATATCGAGAAGGAAGCTACCATTAATGAAGAGCTGGATAAGCTGCGGCTTTCGGCTACGCGTTCTCTCTTCGAGAGAAGGGACGCGATTATCGTCAGCTCGGTCAGTTGCATTTATGGGCTAGGCTCGCCGGAGGCTTACTATGGGATGCTTCTGTTGCTGGAAAAAGGCCAGCGGATCAGCCGCAAGGATATAACTCGACGATTAGTCGAAATCCTCTACGAGCGCAACGATACGGACTTCCGGCGCGGGACATTCCGGGTGCGCGGCGACGTGATCGAGGTCTTTCCGACTTACGACGAGACGGCTTATCGCATTGAGCTATTCGGCGACGAGATCGAGAGCCTCTCGCAGATCGATCCACTCTTTGGCACGGTGAAACAAAAGTTCGCGCGGCTGCCGATTTATCCCAAAAGCCATTACGTGGTGCAGCCGGAGCAAAAGAGTGAAGCCATTGCCTCGATTGTGACGGAGTTGAACCAGTGGGTTCCGGAGCTGGAGGCGCAGGGGCGGATGGTGGAGGCGCAGCGCATCCATCAGCGGACACGATTTGATCTGGAGATGATCAAGTCGATGGGCTACTGCCATGGCATCGAAAACTATTCGCGCCACTTCAGCGGACGACTGCCCGGCGAGGCTCCGCCGACGCTGCTGGATTATTTCCCGCGCGATTTTCTGCTCTTTGTGGATGAGAGTCACGCGACGATCCCGCAGGTGCATGGGATGTGGTTTGGCGACCGCAGCCGCAAGCAAAACTTAGTGGACTACGGCTTCCGGCTGCCCTCGGCGATGGACAACCGGCCGCTGAAGTTTGATGAGTTCGAGAACCGCGTGCAGCAGGCGATTTATGTTTCGGCGACGCCGGGACCATACGAGCTGACCAAGTCAGCGGGCGTGGTGGTGGAGCAGGTGATTCGCCCGACGGGCCTGGTCGATCCGGAGGTCGAGATACGGCCAGTGAAGGGGCAGATCGACGACCTGCTGGGGGAGATCAGAGACCGCGCCCAGCGCTGCGAGAGAGTATTAGTGACGACCTTGACCAAGCGGATGGCCGAAGACCTGTCCGGCTACTACACAGAGGTCGGCGTGCGCTGCCGCTATCTGCATTCTGAGATTGAGACGCTGGAGCGCGTCAAGCTGCTGGCCGGGTTGCGCAAGGGCGAGTTCGATGTGCTGATCGGGATTAATCTGCTGCGCGAAGGGCTTGATCTGCCGGAGGTCTCGCTGGTGGCGATTCTCGATGCCGACAAGGAGGGCTTTCTGCGCTCGGCAGGTTCGCTGATTCAGACGATGGGGCGAGCGTCGCGTCACGTGCAGGGGCGCGCGATTCTCTACGCGGACAAGATCACCGACTCGATGCGGCGAGCGATGGGCGAGACCGATCGGCGGCGAACAATTCAGCGCGCCTACAACGAGGAGAACGGGATTACGCCGCAGTCGATCATCAACAAAATGGATATGGGGCTAGCCGCGATTCTCAAGGCTGAGTACGGCGACGTGGCCGAGGAAGAGACGGCGGCGCTGCCGGATCTTGCCTCGCAGGCCGATCTGGACAGCTATATCGCGAAACTGGAGACAGAGATGCGCGAGGCGGCCAAGAAGTTCGAGTTCGAGCGGGCCGCCAAGCTGCGCGATAGCATCAAGGAGCTGCGGGAGAAGGAGTTTTTGTTTGGGTAACCACCTGCGGTGGGGCCAAACGCTCGCTATTCGCTCGCAGGGGTGTTCGTGGACTCCCACTCTACGGAATGAGCGCGAAGGATAGGCACTCAGCTTTCTCCTCGACTACCTCATTCTTGGACGGCAATGTGAGGCAGATCACACCGGAAGCGACTATGATAGTACGAGGATTGCTTTGCCGGGAGTCGCTTGCGCTATTCGGTTGGGTAGGAAGATCATCACGGAGTCTTGATGGCAGCTTTTGGCAGTTTTGCACTTTTAATCGCATTGGCGCTGGCTGCCTACAATCTGCTGGCGGGTGCGCTGGCGTTGCGGTTGATTGCGACGGGGCAGCCGGTGGCGATCTCGCCCGAGCGGCTGGCGGACACGGCGCGGCGGGCGGGAATCGCCGGATTCTGGGCGGTGACGGCGGCAGCCTTCGCGCTGGTCTGGTCGGTCTTTACCAACGACTTTTCGCTAACCTACATTCTGGAGCACTCGAACCGCGCGCTGCCGGCTGCTTATAAATTCTCCGCTCTCTGGTCCGGGCAGGAGGGTTCGCTGCTGCTGTGGGCGTGGCTGCTGGGCGCGTACGGCTTTGTGCTGCGGCTGACCCATAAAACCGATGTGAAGCTCTACGCATACGCCGGCGCGATTCTGGCTTCGATTCAGTTTTTCTTTCTGCTGGTGCTGAACTTTGCCGCGCCGCCGTTTGCTCTGCTGAAGGGCGCGATTCCCGCGGATGGCAACGGCCTGAATCCGCTGCTGCAATACCCGGAGATGGTGATTCATCCGCCGATGCTGTACCTGGGCTACGTGGGCTTCTCGGTGCCGTTTGCCTTCGCGCTGGGCGCGCTGATGATGCGCTATCCGGGCGAGAAGTGGATCCGCATCACGCGCGTCTGGACGATGGTGACGTGGCTGTTCTTGACCTGTGGAGTCTTTCTGGGAATGCACTGGGCTTATGCCGTGCTGGGCTGGGGCGGCTACTGGAGCTGGGACCCGGTGGAGATTGCCAGCCTGATGCCCTGGCTGACCGCAACGGCATTTCTTCACTCCGTGATGATGCAAGAAAAAAAGGGCATGATGAAGAGCTGGAATGTGTGGCTGATCTTCTCGACCTTTCTGCTCACCATGCTGGGCACGATGCTGACGCGCGGCGGCCTGGTCAGTTCGGTGCACGCCTTTGCCGAGTCGCCCATCGGCTACTGGTTCATCGTCTTCATGGTAATCGTGCTCGCGGTCTGCATCTTTACTTACATTTTGCAATACAGCCATCTGAAGAGCGAGCGCACAATCGAGTCGCTGGTCAGCCGCGAGTCCGCATTTCTGTTCAACAATCTAGTGCTGATCGCCGCCTGTTTTGTGATCCTGTGGGGCGCGCTCTTCCCGGTGATCTCGGAGTACTTTGCCGGCAACAAGGTCACCTTTGACGCGGCTTGGTACAACCGGATCGCGGTGCCCATTGGGCTGTTTCTGCTGTGCCTGGCAGGCGTGGGTCCACTGCTTCCCTGGCGGGCTACGTCGCTGAGAAGCATTCGCCGCAACTTTGTGCTGCCGGTGATTGCGTTGTGGGTCACAGTCGCTGTCTGCCTGATTGCGGGCATTCGGCCGTGGCACGACGGCGCATTTGATCGAGGATATTTTTACGCGCTGGTGGCGTTTGCGCTTTCAGCGGGCGTGGTGACGGCCATCGGCTCGGAGTTTCTGCGCGGAGCGGGAGTGATTGCCCGGCAGTCCGGACGGAATTTCTTTGCCGCGACGTATTTGCTGATTCGCCGCAACACGCGCCGCTACGGCGGCTACACGGTCCACATCGGCGTTGTCGTTGTTGTCATCGGCCTGGCCGGCTCAGCCTTCAATCGCAGCACGGAAAGCGAGATGGCGCTGCACGACAAGCTGGTTATCGGCCCTTACACGCTGGAATGCGTGGGCGCCACGCAGGACTCGAACGACAACTATAACTCCGAGTACGCCTTGCTCGATGTCTCGAAGGGCGGCAAAACTCTCTTCCAGATGTCGCCGGAGAAACGCGTTTATCTGGCCAGCCAGCAGCCGCAGACGATGGTGGCGATTCATTCGATTCCAACCTGGGATTTGTATGTGGTCTATGAGGGCATTAATCCCGACACCGGGCAGCCGATCATCAAGGCCTTTCTCAATCCGCTGGTGAGCTGGATTTGGGCCGGGGTTTTGCTGATGGCCCTGGGCACGCTGATCGCGCTCACTCCCAACCAGAAGCCGGCGGGCAACGGACAAGGAACAGAGCCACCAGCGAAGGAGGCTATTCAGTTATGACAAATACACTGGGTTGGATTGCCGGAGCGCTGTTGCTGGTTGCGCTGCTTGTCTACACCTTCTGGCCGGAGAATGTCTTTGCCTCGCAGCGTGAGAAGACGCGGCTGGACTACTTGCTCGAACGCAAGGAGCAGCTCAACGAAAATCTGCGCGACCTGAACTTCGAATTCAAGGCGGGCAAGTATCCTGAAGAAGAGTTCCAGGCACAGCGCGCGCAGCTCGAAAACGAGACGGTGCGGCTGATGGGCGAGATTGAGATTTTGCAGAGGGCCTGAAATCGAAGACAACGCATCCTACGAGGATTCATATAACGACCATGAAATCTACCCAGATTATTTTCTGCGACCTTGCCATCGTCCTGCTTTTCGCGGGTTCGATGGCGCAAGCGGCTCAAGTTACCGGCACGGTGACCGACAAAACCACCGGCAAACCCGCGGTGGGCGATACCGTGGTGCTGGTGGACGTGCAGGCCGGCATGGGCGAAGCGGCTCATGCCACCACCGACGCCCGCGGACACTATGCGCTCGACAAGCCGGGCAGCAGCAATTATCTAGTGCGGGTAACTCACCAGGGCGCGAGCTACTTTATCGGCGCGCCCGAGGGCGGCGCATCAGGCGACATCGCGGTCTATGACGTAGCCGCCAAGGTCGATGGAGTCGCCATCGACGAGGATGTGCTGGGGATTGTCGAGACCGACCATGGGCAGCTTCGCGTGATCGAACGCTATGCCGTTCACAACTCCAGTATGCCGCCGCGCACGCAGTGGAGTCCGCGTACCTTCGAGATTGTGCTGCCCGCCGAAGCGGTGGTCGATGGCGTCAGCGCGCAGCGGCCTGGCGGACTCTCCACCACGCTCAAGCTCGACCCTGACGGCCCCAAGGGACATTACTCCTTCAACTTTCCCATTCAGCCCGACAGCGGCGACAAAAGCACGCTCTTCCAACTCGAATATGAGCTGCCCTACACCAACGGCAAATACACCTTTCGTCCGCAGGTGACGATACCGGCCAGAACCGTATGGGCGATGTTGCCCAAGAGCATGAGTTTCGCATCGGGCGCGGGATCGAACTTCATCTCCTCGCCGCAGGATCCCGGCTTTCAGACTTTTGTGGCGCGCAATGCTATTCCCGGCAAGCCGCTCGAATTCACGGTCTCGGGCGTGGGCTCGCTTCCTCGCGATGAGCAAGGCGGCCAGTCGGCAGAGAGCCAATCGCAAGACGCGGGCGCGCCCGGCACGCAGCCCGGCGGCGGCATGGCCAACCCGATCAACACGCCTGATCCGCTGTCAAAGTACAAGTGGTGGATTCTGAGCGCGCTGGCATTGCTGCTGGCAGCCGTGGCGGCCTTTCTGCTGCGCAAACCGGCATCCGGCGCGGCCATTGATGCTGCCGCCGCAACTTCCTACGCACCGCCCGCAAACAAGAGTACCGCTCTTTTGAACGCGCTGAAGGAAGAGCTCTTCGCGCTGGAGAGCGAGAAGATCGCAGGGACGCTCGCGCCGCAAGAATACGCGGAAGCCAAGGCAGCGCTGGAGATCGTCTTGAGGCGTGCGTTGAAACGGCAGTGAAGAGCGGTCCGTCAAGCCGACAAGCCGCTTCGACTGCGTTCAGGCATTCCGGACGAATCAAGGATGCGCCGTCCGGAAGATGTTTACTATTTAATTAACTGCACGTTTTGTGAAATAGGGGGGCGGGCAGTGGACGGTGATCAGGGTCAGAGATCAGAAAAGACGGAGGGTTGAGGTTCATCGTATCCCATGACCCCAACGGCGAGGGAGATGGGCCACCCCCATTTATGGATGGGCAGGTAGAGCAAAACCACGATTTCCATGCCCGGAAGAAGTTGACATGAGGTGTTGATTTTTTGAGAAAATCAACACTTTAAGACTTTGGCCTTGAGTACACCTATCGTGATTTTGCTATAGGCTACACGCCTCGAGTCTTCGGCAAGATCTCGCTATGTGGCACAAAAAAATCAGAGCATCTCATGGAAAAACCATCTATATCGTTGGTTAAATGATGGTTATGTTTGATTTGCGTCGCGGTTTATTGGCTCACTGATTCACGGCTCCACAGTAAAGAGGGGGGTGGGGGGTCCGTCGAGGGTGGCGAGGCCGGCTTCGAGGCCACAGTCGTAGAAGGCGAGAGCCGGGCAGTCACTTTCGTTCAGGGTTTCGAGGAATCTCTCGACGAGTGCGGAGACCGAAGTGCTGCGCCGGAGCGCCCAGATTCGCGCCTCGATGTAGACTTCATCGTGGATAGAGACGGTGAGGTTTTTCATGGCTTCCCCTTCAATTTCAATTGTGCGCCAGGGGAGGATAATTATCTGCAAATCGGGTTGTGGAGTTGGAAAACGAAGGAAAGACATACCTTGGGGGTTCAAACCCCGGCCTACCCGGGCTTTAGAGGCGATTTCGGGGTGGGAAGTACGGCGGGTTGAGGTTCGACGATTCCCAGATTCTGAGGATCCAGACCTTGGGTAGCCGCTCCGGAAGACGGCCAGCGTGCTGGATACGGAGAACTCAAGCAGCGGGTGAGGTTCATCGTTTCCCATGCCTCAAAAGGGTGAGATGGGCGACCCAACTTGATTGGTCAGAGATGAACCACGCGCCTGATGGCAGGAATTATAACTCACAGTCTGCGGCACGTTCGACCGGTGCGTTGCGTCAAAGAACTGGCGCATCCGAGGCTGCTGTCCCGTTCAACCTCCGCCCCGGTAAACTATAGATTGAGGTATTCCGTGGTTCGTATTGCGATTGCTGTACTGCTTTCCCTACCGGCTGCCGCGCTTGCGCAGACGATCGCGCCGAATCCCGCTCCCGCTGCCGCTACTGCTGCCGCGCCACTCTCTGCGGAAGTGGCGGAGGCCGAGGCGGCGATTGTGAAGTCGGAGTGGAAGGCGGCGGAGGCGAAGCTGGCTCCGTGGCTGGCTGCTCATCCGGAGGATGCGCGGGCGCTGTTTGACTCGGGCTATGTGGCCGACGCGCAGAATCGGCTGGAGGATGCGGCGGGATTCTATCGGCGGGCGGTCGAAGCCAATCCGCAGTCGTTCGAGGCGCATGTGGAGCTGGGGCTGCTGCTGGCGCGGCAAGAGAAATTCTCAGAGGCGCGTCCGGAGCTGGCCGCGGCCACGACGCTCGAGCCCGGCGAGGCGGGCGTGGAGTCGAAGGCGAGAGCATGGCGGGCGCTGGCGCAGATTGATCGCGCGGATGATCCGACGAAAGCCTCTGAGGATTTGCTGGAGGCTCTGAAGCTTACGCCCGAGACCACTGCCGACACGCTTCTGGCTGCAGAATTGGCAGACCAGGCTGGCCAGTTCGACGCCGCCGAAGCGGCCTACAAGCGGGTGCTTGCCAAGGAGCCGAAGTCAGCGCCGGCCAACGCCGGACTGGCCCACTTGCTGATTGCGCGCAAGCAGTTTCCTGAGGCCGAAGCGCTGCTGCGGACGGCGCTGGAGCAGGCTCCGGACGACCCGGCGCTGACCGCGCAACTGGCCACCGTGCTGGCCGCGCAGGATAAGGGCGAGGCGCTGCCGCTGATTCAGAAGCTGCATGAGGCCCACCCCAAAGACACCGCCATAACAAGGATGCTGGCCGAGCTGCTGGCCGAGGCTGGCGATTATGCCGCTTCGGACCGCAACTATATTGCGCTGCTGACGACCAACCCCGAGGACGCGGATTTGCTGGTGGCGCACGGGCAGAACCTATTGCACCTGCTCAAGTACGGCGAGTCCTTCGCGGCCTTTGACAAGGCTACCCGCGTGGACGCGGCCGACGCCGACGCCTGGAGCGGCCTGGCCTTTGCGGCCTCGAAGACCGCGCAACCTGCGATTGCGATCCACGCGCTGACCGTGCGGTCACGGTATCTACCCGAGGGGCCGTCCACATATTTTCTTTGGGCGATCAGCTACGATTCGCTTCACCAGAAGGCGCAAGCGATCAGCTACTATCATCACTTTCTGGATTCGTCGGCGGGCAAGCTGCCCGATCAGGAGTGGCAGGCGAAGCAACGACTTCTGCTGCTGGAGGGCAAGAAGTAGCTATGAGCAATCAGCGACCAGTTGACGGCGTCGCGTGCTTACAACTGTCAGCTGTTCGCT
>JBEKDX010000132.1:0-8692 GCA_050014135.1 Occallatibacter sp. | reverse complement strand
TTTCATTGATGGAAGCGCATCTGATTCTCGGAATCGGCGAGCTGCTATGGGATATATTGCCGCAGGGGCGGCAATTGGGCGGCGCGCCGGCCAACTTCGCAGTGATGGCGGCGCAGCTGGGCAATCACGCCGCAATCCTGAGTCGCATCGGTGAAGACGAGCTGGGACGCAAGGCCATAGAGCAGCTCGACTCGCTACCGGCTGACGCGAGCCACTTGCAGGTGGACCCGGCCCATGAGACGGGCCGGGTGACGGTGGCATTCGCCGATGGGCAGCCGAGTTACACGATTCATCAGCCGGCTGCTTGGGATTTTATGGAGGTGACTGACCTCTGGGTGCAACTGGCGGAGCGGGCCGATGCACTGTGCTTTGGCAGTCTGGCGCAGCGATCCCGAGTATCACGGCAGACGATCCAGGCGCTGGTGGCGCAGAGTTCGGAGACGTGCATTCGCGTATTCGACGTGAACCTGCGCGCGCCGTTCTACTCGGGCGAGGTGATCGAAGAGTCTCTTGATCTGGCCACGGTGGTGAAGATGAACGACGCCGAGGCGCCGCGAGTGCTTGAGATGCTGGGGCTACTGGATCAGAGCGACTCCGCGCATGGCTCGTTGCGGCTGTGCGCAGAGCGGTTGCTAGATGAGTTTCCCTTGCTGCAGATGGTGGCCGTGACCCGCGGCGCGCAGGGCAGCCTGCTGGTGACGCGCGACGAGTGGAGCGAGCATCCCGGCTTTCCCGTCCAAGTGGCCGACACCATCGGCGCGGGCGATGCGTTTACCGCGGCGATGACCCATTATCTGCTGCGCGGGGCCGGCATGGAGACGCTGAATGAGGCGGGCAATCGCTGGGGCGCATGGATGGCCTCACGCTCTGGGGCCATGCCTGTATTGCCAGAGGCGGTGCGCGCGGGCATCGCGGCTGAGATTGAGGATTGAACCGGGAAGCAGCAGCGGGCCGCGGCCTCATTTCTGTGGGAGTTATGGAGGCGATTCACAGAGTGGGATGAACGGGCAATAATGGAATTAGCTGGTGCCCGGGCGCGCATCTTAATCGCCAAGACGGCCATCAAACTGGTACGTTGATTCAGAAGGGTTTTATTTCCGAAGATGGCCTCCAATCCTTATCTTTCTCTGACGGTTCTGTTTGTGGCGGCACTGGGCTTTGGGCTGGCGCCTCTGGGGCTGGCGTGGCTCTGGGCGAAGGTCTATTCGCCGGCCAAGCCGAATGCAGTCAAGAACGCCATCTACGAGTGCGGCCTGGAGTCGGCGGGCGACGCCTGGATGCAATTTCATTCAGGCTACTACTTGTATGCGATCATCTTTTTGATCTTCGATGTGGAGTCGATCTTTCTGCTGCCCTTCGCCGTGGCTTTTACCGGCCTGACCGCCGCGGCCTGCGGAGCGATTCTGGTTTTTGTGCTGCTGCTGATCGAGGGGCTGGCCTGGGCCTGGGCCAAGGGAGTGCTGACGTGGTCGTGAGGCCGCCGAAGGCGGCCAGCTTACAGCTAACAACTAAGAGTTAAAAGCGGTGCTGCGGCGGAGCGAGTGATTCGAGATACTAAAAACTGTTAGCTGTAAGCTGTCTGCTGTTAGCTGGAGTGGAGCGGAGCGAAACGATGGATGAGGGCTTGAAGATCGAGTTGGGCAAGCAGGGAGTCTTCGTGACGACCATCCAGGAGCTGTACAACTGGGGGCGGCGCAACTCGGTCTGGCCGATGCAGTTTGGCCTCGCCTGCTGCGCCATCGAGATGATCGCCACGACAATGGCACGGTACGATCTGGCGCGCTTCGGGGCCGAGGTCTTCCGGCCGTCGCCTCGCCAGGCCGATCTGATGATCGTCTCCGGCACGGTGACAAAAAAAATGGCGCCGCAGGTCGTCCGCCTCTATAACCAGATGGCCGAGCCGCGCTACGTGATTGCGATGGGAGCCTGCGCGATTTCCGGTGGGCCGTTCAAGCAGGGCTACAACGTGCTGAAAGGGATTGACCGCTATATTCCGGTGGACGTGCATATTCCCGGCTGCCCACCGCGCCCCGAGGCATTGATTCAGGCCTTCATGACGCTGCAAAAGAAGATTGACGCCCAGCCGTTGACCGGCGAGGGCCGTCCGCGCTATCTGGATGCCGAGGCGCAGGGCGAGTTTCCCGTGCCGGTCTTCGGAGAGCACGATCTGGAGCCGACGTTCAACAAAGGAGTGTGGCCGCTGCCGATAATCAACAACAGGGACTAGGGACTGAGGGACAAGGGACTAGGGATTAGGAACTGCGACGAACGACGGAAGAATATGTCATCAGTTCGCTTTGTATCAGGACATGACTTTAGTCGTGCCGAAAGCAGCACAAAATGAATGTGGGCTTTAGCCCCTGAGGGACATTCAGCTATGAATGGAATTGAATCAGGGGTTCTTGAAAGTAAGGAGGAACGGATGAAGAGCGTGGATCGTGATTATGACAAGTATGGCAATTGCAACATAAATAGGTGGATATTGTATATGTTTCTATTTGTCGGCTTTCTCATGGTTTTGGCCAAAGTGTGGACAGAAATTCATCTACATGGATTGTCTATTCATACAGGATTTCAAGCCATCATGCTTCCACTCTTTTTCTTCGTTCCCTTTTTCGCCTCCCTTCAATTTATCAAGTATGTTAGAAGTGCGTTGAAGGAAAATCTTATTAGTGAAAGAGTGGCCAAGAACTGCGAATTCTGGATCGGAAACCAGATGCTAATCGTCTATTTCGCGATTATGATCATTGCCGGTTGAAATTGATCTGACTTAATGGAGTTGGTATTTGAAAACAGTAGAAGAGATCAAATCGGCGATTGAAGCGGCCGTACCAGACGCGGTGGTGGAGTTTGTCTTGAATCCCAGCCCCAGCGGGCAGCATTCGCTGCGGGTCGCGCCCGAGGATGCGCGGGAGGTGGCGAGGTTTCTGCGCGACGATGCGGATCTAAGGCTGGATTTTCTCTCGAATGTGACCGGCGTTGATTGGCCGGGTTATTTAGAGGCGGTCTATCACCTCTATTCTGTCGAAAAGAAACACGGGCCGGTGGTGATCCGGATGCGTACGGCGAACCGGAGCGACCAAGTGGAACTGCCCTCGCTGACGCCGATATGGCGCTCGGCGGAGTTTCAGGAGCGCGAGGTCTTCGACCTCTACGGAATTGTTTTTACCAGCCATCCGGATATGCGGCGGCTGTTGATGTGGGATGAGTTCAAGGACCACCCGATGCGCAAGGATTACGTCGATCCGGATGACTTCGAGTACGAACCGACGGCGCACGACGAGGTGCTCAAGCGGGCGCAGGCGCACAAAGCGGCGATGACTGGCCAAGCGGGATCGGAGGCCGGTGCATGACGGAATTGATTTTGCCGGAACAGAACGGGATAAGAGTCGAAGATTCCCAGGTCCGAAAATCCGGACCTGGGGCACCCAGTCTTTCCGGTAAGCCGGATGGCTGGAGCCGTCCCGCCACGATTGTGCCGGATGGCGAGGGAGAGCTGTTGGAAATTGCGATGGGGCCGCATCACCCCTCGACCCACGGCGTTTTTCGCATGGATGTGGCTCTGGACGGCGAACGCGTGGTGCGGCTCAAGCCCGTCTTCGGCTACCTGCATCGCAACCACGAGAAGATCGCCGAGGGCATCAGTTATCTAGCTTCGATGCCTTATACCGACCGGCTGGATTACATCTGCCCGATCACCAATAACTGGGCCTATGCGCTGGCCGTCGAGAAGCTGACTGGCCAGGAGGTTCCCGAGCGCGCCGAGTATCTGCGGGTGATTCTGGGCGAGCTGACGCGCTTTCAAAACCACGCTTCGTCGATTGGTTTTTTGATTCAAGAGATGGGCGCCAGCGGCACGCCGCTGATGTATGCCTTCCGCGAACGGGAAAAGATTCTCGATCTCTTCGAGGAGCTGACCGGCGCGCGGATGATGGTCAACTATATGCGCTTTGGCGGCTGCCGCGTGGATGCTTCGTCGGCCTGGCTCGATAAGACGCGCAAGGTAGCGGCAGGCCTTGTCGGCTTTGTGGATGAGTTTGAAGGGCTGCTCGCGACTAACGAGATTCTGATGGCGCGCACTCAAGGTGTGGGTGTACTGCGGCCGGAGATGGCCGTCAACGCCGGTGTGACCGGACCGATGCTGCGCGCCTCGGGCGTGAACTACGACATTCGCAAAGTGGATGGCTACGGAATTTATAACCGCTTCAACTTCCGCGTGCCGCTGGGTGATCATGGCGATGTCTACGACCGCTTCATGATTCGCATTCTTGAGATGCGCGAGTCGATTGGGATTTTGCAGGCTGCGCTCAAAGATATTCCCGGCGGGCCGGTGATGGACCCCAAGGCCAGGAGCCGCGGCTTCCGTCCCAAGCCGGGCGAGGCCTATGGGCGTATCGAGGCGCCCAAGGGCGAGTTAGGTTTTTATCTGATCAGTGACGGCGGACCGAATCCCTATCGCTATCGTGTGCGCCCGCCGAGTTTGATCAATCTGACGGTGCTTGAAGATATGTGCCTAGGCCATGACGTGGCCGACGTGGTGCTGATCTTTGGCTCGGTGGATATTGTGCTGGGAGAAGTGGATCGGTAAGATATGGATTCATTGAGTGTTGCACGCTGAAGTATCCCAGGCCCCTATTGCGCTTCCTGGGAGCATCCTGAAGCAAGCCGCGCGGGCGGAGATGAAAGAATGAAAAGGAGAGGTCGAATGAGGATTCATCGAGTAGGAGTCATGATTGTCGTGGCAGTTACTCTGATAGGAAGTCTGAAATCCTATGCAGGGAACAAAGTCAAAACCATTACAACTGCAACCGAAACCAACTATAACTTCCATTGCGCGGGGCCGGTGCTGGACTTGACGCTGAATTCATTTAGCCTGCCCATCTCCCGGCCTGTCTCAAGCGCCACGGGAGCCGCCGTGGGGAAGGCCGCAACTTCCACTTTGACGATTGAGTTTCCGGCGAGCAAGGCATATTCGACCTTGTATTCCCAGATAATCAAGGGCGATCACTACAGTTCCTGCACATTGACCGAGAGAGTGGAAGTACCCGCCAGCGCCGGCGTTGCGGCGAGCACAAATGTCTTTACCTGGACCTTCAGTCAGGTAACTCCTACCACGGTAATCGCGATCTGGAAGGATGGATCAGAGACGGGATCCGCGAATGCGGGAAATGCGGGAGCTAATTTACCGACGGCCCTGGTTCGCGCGACCTTGACATTCACCGAAGTCAAGTTTGAAGACGGTAGCGGAAGTAAATCCAGCGGGGCAGTTGATAGCTGGACGCTAACGCAATAACCACAGTCACTGCGCAGGGTAAGTTGAATCATAGTAAGTTTCACCAACGGCAGTGAGTGTTCGGTGAACCAGGAATGCCGGCAAGAATCTTGTATCAGGCGCGCGTTGAGGGGATTGTGAAATGGAGGGCAAAGGGTGTTAGGCGAAGGCATACTGAAGGGACTGACGGAGACGGCGAAGAATTTCTTCGGCAGTTACTTCTCCGCTCAACGCCTGACGACAGTCCAGTATCCAGAAGACCGGATTGCTCCCTTCGAGTCGGCGCGAGTCTTTCCCTTTCTCTTGTATGACGGCGGAGACTGGCAGGCCGGGCTGCGTTGCGTGGCCTGCCAGATCTGCGAGAAAGAGTGCCCGCCCAAGTGCATCTTCATCGTCAAGAGCACGGATAAAAAGCCGGATGCGCTCGGCAAGCCGCAGTATTACCCCGCTCGCTTTGACATCGACATATCTGTTTGCATGAGTTGTCAGATATGCGTCGAGGTTTGCCCGTTTGAAGCTATCAAGATGGACGCGGAGTTTGAGCTGAGCACGACCGACCGCTTTGGCGGACTGTTATTGGATCGCCAGCAACTGGCTAAGTCGAATGAGTATTTTCACCAGATTCATGCGACGGAAGCAACCGCAGTCGATGCGCGGTTGGCCGCTGAGAAGGTCAAGGCTGACGCCAAGGCCAAGGCCGCTGCCGACATTGCCAAAGCCAAAGCCGCGGCCATTGCCGGAGAGGGAGCATAGCAGATGATCAATGAGTTCGACCAGATCTTCGTTTTGCTCCAGCATTGGCTGGTGAGTTTTCTGCCCGCGGCCGTGCAGCCGCCAGCTAGCGTGTTAGTGAGCGTCACGGCCATCGTCTGCATCTTTCCGGCGCTCTTTGCCTTGACTACGGTCTTCGAGCGTAAAGGCTTGGCTCGCATTCAAAATAGAATTGGCCCGAATCGCGTGGGTCCCTTCGGCCTCTTGCAGCCGATTGCTGACGGCATCAAGTCGTTGACCAAGGAAGATATCGTTCCTCTCAGCGCCGATGCGGCGGTGCATTTCCTGGCGCCCATCGTGCTGGTGGTGGCCGTATTCATGGGCTTTGCGGTGCTGCCCATGGGACGCAAGATGGTGCTGGCGGATATGGACACCGGCCTGTTGTTTTACTTTGCGATGGGTGCCTCCACTGAGTTATCCGTATTCATGGCCGGATGGTCAAGCCGCAACAAGTATTCGCTGCTGGGAGCCATGCGCGCCGTGGCCCAGATGATCAGCTACGAGGTGATCCTGTTGTTGTCGAGCGTGACGGTGGTGATGATGGCTGGCTCGCTCTCGCTGACTAAAATTGTCGAGGCGCAGAACCATTACTCCGGGGGCCTGCCGCACTGGTACATCTTTACGCCATGGGGTCTGGCTGGCTTTGTGATGTACGCAATCGCGGCCACGGCAGAGACTAACCGCTCCCCATTTGACTTACCAGAGGGTGAGTCGGAGTTAGTCGCCGGTTATCACACCGAATATTCGGGATTCAAGTTTGCGCTTTTCTTTCTCGGCGAGTATCTGGCGATGTTTTCCATCTCCGGAATGGGTGCCACGCTCTTTCTCGGCGGATGGTCGGCGCCACTGGCCTCTCTCTGTTGGGTTCCTTCGTGGATATGGTTCTTTTCCAAGTTAATGCTGTCAATCTTCGTCTTCATTTGGTTGCGTGGAAGCTTGCCGCGGCTCCGGCAGGACCAGTTAATGAACTTTGCCTGGAAGTTTGTTTTGCCTATGTGCCTGCTTAATTTATTGGTAGCCGGGTTGTGGCGCTTCCTCGGTGACGGGTGGCTGCGCTGGGTGGCCTGCTCGGCGATTCTGTTAGTGGCTTATGCGGCGATGGGGTTGGGAGAGATGCACAGAAAACAGCGAGGGCCGAGGAGTTATCGCTATGCGGAGTAAGTTATTCCGGAGTTTAAGCGGCCAAGAAAGGGCGTGCCGCTGATGAGCTTAGTCTTCTATATTCTCGCTGCGCTCACTATAGCTGGCGCACTCGCTGCCGTGCTGCTGAAGAATACTGTGCATTGCGCGCTGGCGCTCACGGTGGCCTTTGCAGGGCTTGCGTTCCTGTTTCTGAATCTCGACGCACAGTTTGCCGGTTTTGCGCAGATCATGGTCTACATCGGCGCGGTGGCGATTCTGGTGGTCTTTGCGATTCTTCTAACCAAGAACTCGGAAACCCCCAAGGACGGCGTCTTCAGCCATACATGGCTGGTGGGTCTTCTCGTGGCTGCGGCAGTATTTGCGATGCTCAGTTGGGCGATCTTGCAGAGTGTTTCACGGCTCCCACAAGCAATGCCTGCCCCCACCGTCACCGTGCTGCAGATCGGCGAGGCGCTCATCGGCCGTTATGCTTTACCTCTGGAGATTGTTGCTGTGTTATTGACTGTTGCCTTGATTGGCGCGGTGATCGTAGCTATGCACGAGAAGGAGGGAATCCAATGACTCCTCTGGCGGGTTATCTTTTGGTGGCCGCGCTGTTGTTTTCGATTGGCCTGGCCGGCGCGCTCACGCGGCGCAACGCTATTCTTGTTTTGATCGGCATTGAGTTAATGCTCAACGCGGCTAACTTGAATCTGATAGCCTTCTGGCGCTACGGGCCGCATCCGGAATTGCTGACAGGCATGATCTTTGCTATCTTCTCGATTGCCGTCGCGGCCGCCGAGGCTGCGGTGGGCCTGGGCCTAGTTATTCAAATTCATCGCCACGCGAAGACGACGGACCTCGACCAGATGAACAGGATGAAGGGGTGAGAGGTTGATGCAAGAAACAATTTCGTTTACTCCGCAGTTGGTGCCGTCTCCCATCGCGGAGATTCTCTGGCTGATTCCTGCTTTGCCTATTGTGGCAGCGGGCATGATTGCCATCCTCAAGCAGCCGAGGCGCAAGACCGCGGCCGCGCTGGCCATTGGCTCACAAAGTATATCTCTTCTGTTTTCACTGTTTGCCTTTGGTCACGTCGTGCACAACTGGGTACATGGCGACTTCGGAATTCACGAGACCATTAACTTCACCTGGATTCAAGTGGGCGCGGCCAATGTTGATCTGGGCTGGGTTCTTGATCCGCTCTCGGCAGTGATGCTGGTGATGGTCTGCTTTGTCGGCTTGCTGATCTTCATCTACTCCATCGGCTACATGAAGCACGACGAGAACTTCACGCGCTTCTTCTGCTTCATGTCGCTCTTTGCCGGTGCGATGCTGGGCGTGGTGATTGCCAACAGCCTATTGCTCCTGTTCATGTGCTGGGAGTTAATTGGAGTTACTTCATACTTATTGATTGGATTCTGGTATCAGAAGCCCTCGGCGGCTGCAGCGGCGAAGAAGGCATTTCTTACAACGCGCGTTGGCGATGTATTTTTTCTTCTCGGAATTGTCTGGCTGTTTTCGCAG
>JBEKDX010000131.1:0-8931 GCA_050014135.1 Occallatibacter sp. | reverse complement strand
ATCACACTGCTCGCTCTCCAGCCCATAATGACGTTGTAATCAAACGCCCATGGACTTGTGCAGTGTCAGGCATGTCCCCGGTTCAATCTGTCAGGCATGTCCCCGGTCTGTACCGTCCACTGACACCCCCCTCCCCCCCTAAAATATCCATATTGACGTAAAGATTTTGCAGATAATTATTTAGTTACTATACAAAGAACGGCATAGAACTTCGATTCGGGCACTGGAAAGGAACGGATTTGTCCCAATTGCGCGTACTAATCGCCGGCGGCGGCACCGGCGGCCACATCATTCCGGCGCTGGCCGTGGCTCGGGAGCTGGTCGCTCGCCACGCAGCCGAAATTCTATTCGTTGGCACAGCGCGCGGCATGGAGTCACGGTTGGTGCCCGGGGCCGGCTTCCAATTGAAACTGGTGGATGTTGGCCAACTGAAGAATGTTTCGCTGGTGACGCGACTGCGCACACTGCTGCACTTGCCCTTCAGCGTGATCACGTGCAACCAACTGATCCGCGACTTCAAGCCCAACGTCGTCCTTGGCGTAGGCGGATATGCCTCAGGCCCGGCAATGGCGGCGGCCCTGCGGCTCAGAATTCCGGCGATGGCCTTCGAGCCCAACGCGATGCCCGGCCTCGCCAATCGACTGGTAGGCAAGCGCGTTCAGGCCGCGGCGGTCAACTTTCGCTCGGCGGCCAAATGGTTCCGTAACGCCGAAGTCACCGGCATTCCCGTCCGGCAGGAGTTCTTCGCGCTCACTCCGCCGCCCGCCGCGCCGCATCTGTTGATCTTCGGCGGCTCGCAGGGCGCGCGCATCTTCAACTCTCATTTGCCGAAAATTCTCCCAGCGCTGCTTGACGTAGTGCCCGGTTTGACCGTTCTCCATCAGAGCGGCGCGCGGCAGTTTGAGCAGACTCAGGCCGCCTTTGCCTCGAGCGGCGCGGACCCGGAGCGTTGGGATGTGCAGCCCTTCATCGACGATATGCCCCGGCATTTTGCCCAGGCCAATCTGGTGATGGCGCGCAGCGGCGCATCGACGGTGGCCGAACTGGCCGCCGCCGCCAAGCCCGCCCTGCTGGTTCCCTTTGCCGCCGCCGCCGACGACCACCAGCGTCGCAACGCCGAGGAGATGGTCAAGGCAGGAGCCTCCATTTTGCTGAATGAATCCGACCTCGACCTTCCTGGCAAGCTGCTGGGCGCGCTCACCAGTCTACTGAAAAGCCCGGAGCGGCTTGCCTCGATGGCCACAGCGGCCCGCACCCAAGCCCATCCCGACGCCGCCCAGCGCATCGCCAGTCGTCTCGCCGCCCTCGCCGGGCCGTAGACTTTATGCATCGAAAACGAAAAGGCCCGCCTGCCGAAGCAGACGGGCCTTTTCGTGAGAAGGTCGCATGAGTTTACCTGTGTCCGCCGCCATGGCCTCCGCCGAATCCGCCGCCGTGTCCGCCACCGAATCCGCCGCTATGGCCGCCGCCGGCATGAGCGCTGCTGGTACGGCTGCCGCTGGTTCCGCTACGAGGAGACGCTGCTCCCCTGGCTCCGGAGGTGCCACGTGCCGCGCCACCATAGGCACCACGTCCTGCTGTTCCGCCGTAAGCTCCATGGCCCGCATATCCGTTATGGGCACCGTTCGCAAAGCCGCCGTGGCCTCCGTAGCCGCCACGACCCCAGGCGCCATGGCCCCAGCCACGACCACCCCAGCCATGTCCCCAGCCCCAGCCCCACCACGGCCCAACACCGAGGAAGAACCCGTCGTAGAACCAACCAGGCCCATAAAATCCATAAGGAGCGCAGGCATAGGGGTAGTAAGCGTAATAGCCCCACTCGCAAACCGGGGGGCCGTAGATCGCGGGAGCTGCAACTAGGGCGGGACCGACTCCTACGTCTTCCTCCACATCCTGGGCGATTGCCGTTACCGCGAAGGGCACAGCCAGCAGCATTGCCATGAGAACCAAGCGAAATCTACGCATTCTATCCTCCTCGTGCTGTCCTGTCCTGCTTCAGGCGGACCTGGAAGCGAACTCAGCACTGCCGACTCCGGGGATTTTGCTCCCCACCCGGCTACTGTACTCTCAGACAGCATTCCGGCGCGAAAGTTGCGGTCTTTGTCGAGAAATAATCATGCTCAGCACAAGTCCTTAATTCGTCAGCACCGCCCGGTAGCGCACCTTGCTCTTCTTCACCTTGTCGATGGCCGCATTGGCCTGGGCCATGGGGAAGGCTTCGGTTGTGGCCTTTACCCCATGCCGCGCCGCCACGTCCAGCATCTCCTTGAGCCGATAGGGACTTCCCGCCGGGTTGCCGGTGATGGAGCGCAGTCCGGAGATAAGCGGAAAGGCGTGAACGCTGAGCGACGACGGCGGAACTCCGACAAAACAGAGCGTCCCGGTCGGCCGGAGCGCGGCCACATAGACGCCCCAGTCCTGGTCGGCGTTGATGGTGCTCAAGATAAAATCCAGGGAGCCAACCACGTCTTTCATGGCCTTCGACTCACGGGTATTCACAAAGTTGTGCGCTCCTAGCGCGCGGGCCTCTTCTTCTTTGGCTGCCGAGGAGGAAAAAGCCGTCACCTCCGCGCCGAAGACGCGCGCAAATTGAATGGCTAAGTGGCCCAGCCCGCCGATACCCACAATGCCCACCCGCGATGAGGGGTTGATGCCATGAGTGCGCAGCGGGTTATAGACCGTAATGCCGGCGCACAGCAGCGGAGCCGCTTGCTCGCTTCCCAACGGCTCGGGAATCGGAATGACAAAACGCGCATTGGCGCGCACTCGCTCGGCATATCCGCCTTGGCGGTGAACGCAAGTTCCTTCGGAGGACGGACAGAGATTTTCCATCCCACGGCTGCACCACTCGCAGACTCCGCAGGAGTTCGACTGCCACCCCAAGCCTACGCGCTGTCCCACCGTGAGCGAATGCACCTCGGTTCCTGTCGCCGTGATCGTACCCACAATCTCATGGCCGGGGATGAACGGATACTGGCTGATTCCCCAGTCGTTGGCGATCAGGTGTAGGTCGCTGTGGCAGACGCCGCAGTGAGTAATCGCGATCTCTACTTCATGCAGGCCGAGTTTGCCTGGGTCGTACTTGAACGACAACAGTTCAGCTCCGGCCGCATGCGCTGCAAGTCCTTGAATCTGGCTCATGGTCAGTTTCGAATCCTCGTTGGGGGATAGCAATCAGGACGGCGCGAAGGCAGAGGCGCGGCCCGGAATGTTGGCGAGAGACTCTCTCGGCCTTCCTTAGTCTAAACCGCCGCCGGCAACAATGCGCAGATTCAGCACAGCAAAACCGCTCAGCACTCCGCCGGCAAGAAGATCGGCTTCCACTTCCGTCGACTCTCCATTCAGGCTGGCATCCTGAGCTGCGCGCTGTGGTTCCATCACGTTTGCCACGGAAAGCGGAAGACTTGAGAGCGTTTGGCCTTCCAGGCCAGCTTGGGTTTCCGGCACCAGCAGGCTGACATAGATGCGGTCGGCTGGATGCTGACGCCGCGCCTGGGCCAGCGCCGTCTCGAAATCCGGGGCGTGGCTCTGTTGACGCGGCTGATCCAGAGTCCTGTCCAGGGTTCCGGCATCTGAGACCAGCAGCCGCAGATTTCCCGCCTGTAGCCGGGCCGGCAGTTTCACCGCGATCCGGAGATTGCGCGCCGACTGTTGCCAAGGTAGCAGCGTTGCCTCGACCACAACTGTCTCACCGGCATGAACCATATTGCCCGAAACCAGACGTGCTGATTGCAACTCCACTCCCACGCGCCGTGGAATCGCCTCAACATCCAGATTGATCGCGCGCACTACGCCCATCCTTGACCCGTTCGAGTAGAGCCGCGCAAACTGCCCAGCGGCTCCGAGCGCCAACTCCAAAGGCGCGGCTATTGCCTCGCCGGCCGGTGCCCACTGCTCCAGGGGTGACGGCGGATAGCCGTCCAGATCAATGCTGCCGGTCAGGTGGTAGCTGGTCTCCGCCGTGCTGTCGTTGGATTGCAGCAGAGACTGATACAAGACCACCATCATTGCCTGCGGAGTAAGCGACGGCAGGTCCAGAACCTCGACATTTAGCGTGCGTTCTTCACTCTGCGACGCGGCCGCTCGTCCCGGCCCATGCACGCGGATATGAACGGGAATCATCCGCGCCTTTGCCCCAAAGACGCCGCGAATGGCCGCGTCGCGGTCCTCGCTGAAGGCGCCGATGGTAACACCCGTATTCACAATCTTGAAGGCGTTCAAGGGCGAAGCCACCGTGGTCACCACATCGGCCGTGGTCATGGGCAGCGAAATCGGCCCGGCCTGCAGAATGGGATGTCCGCAGGCCAGCAACTGCTTCGCGTCGACATAAGTTACGGTACAGGTTGCGGCAATCTCTAAGTCGCCGCGCACCAATTGCGCGCTGATCGCGGAGCCAGGCGTCACGCCCGCAATCGCCTTGGCCGTCATCGCCATATCTGCCTCGCCGGCTGATTCAGAGGATGCGCCCATTCCGCCTGCGGCGACCAACTCCAGGCCGGTTCCAGCCATCTTCTGCTGCCACAGCCGGATCGTTTCGGAAGTGAATCCGCTCATCACCAGCGGCGTCTCCATATTCTGGATGGGTGCCTGCAAATTCTCCTGCGCTGGAGTATGCGGTAACTGATCACTGTTCACTGACCACTGACCACTGTCAATGGGCAGGTCGCGCACTTCGAGCATCTGCGCGATGGGCGTGATGCCGGCAATGGGATCCTTGCTGAATTGTCCGATGCGGAAGGAGAGCGAGCCCAGCAGCCGATTGCCAATATAGACCGGACTACCGCTCATGCCGGCGACGACGCCCGTGTACTCGGGTTTCGCTCCATGCAACTGGACAAGAATCATGTCGTGGCCCGGGCCGCGCGCCCCGCGCAGCACACCCAGAATTTCCACTTCCATCGGCTCCGGCGTGCTGCCGGTAAAGACCGTCCAAGCCGTTCCCGTCAATCCGCGATGCACCTCGCTCAGCGGGAAAAAACCTCCGCCAGTAGGCGGATCAGCTGATGCAGCTGACTTCTCCGGCGCGGCTTGCGCAGGAAGCATAATGGGTGCAAGGAGCACGGTCAGTGTCGCGCAAACCATCAGCGCAGCCAGCCGGAGGCAGGTCTTCTTCGAGGAGGTTTTCACATCTATAAGAGTACAACCGGTTGCGTCACCCCAACGCGCACACCGACTTCGCTGCTGGTTACGAGGGTTTATATATCTTGCACACTGGGAATGATACTCACCACAGGTGAAGCGATATTGGAACGCATAAGCGCGGCAAGTCTGAACTGGCACTTCCAGCCGTTTTCTTGATTGAGAGCTTCTCGGTATGACTTATTTGTGTGTCAGAATGGAAGCCATGGAGCAGTACTAACTTACCGTTGGACCGGATGGCGAGATTGAGATTCCTGCCAAGTTATGTGACACTTTTAGAATCGTGGATGGAACGCGTATTGCCATTCGTCAGGAGGGACATCGGTTGATTCTGATGCCCGAAACAATGCAAACGCATCGACTCGTCATCGAGGAGTAGGAAAAAAGCAACGAAAGTCGATGAAGGGTACGGTATCGTGCCTCTCCTTCATATTTGATTGCAAATCCGATGCGACTGCACAGGTTAAGTCTCGTCTGTCTTTGACGATCTTGCGCGAGATGATCTCAAGTCTGAGAATAAATAATGAAAAGACAAGCATGATCGGAAAAGGAAGGAATGTATCCCACCAGAATATTCCCTACAAGCCGCGACGGAGATGCTTGCCCAAGCTACACATTGAACTGCGGATCAGAAGATTCTACGTCGTGCTAGCCGTCCAATCCAAGGGAAAATGGTTACACATTGTCCTTAAATCGGAGGATCGGGAAACGCCGAACAAAGGTAACCCCTCAACCAATTAAAGGACATAGTTTAAGCGATAAGCTCAGCCTATTCACCGCCCGCAGCAGCGCCGCCAGGCCTGTTCGATGTAGCTATCCGTCATGCCGGCGATGTAATCGGCGACGGTGCGGGCCAAGCCTTGGGCGGGAATCTGCGCCTGGTGGTCGGCGGGCAGCAGGCCAGGGTCGCCGATGAGCGCCGCAAACAAACCTTGGACAATCTCGGTGGCGTAAACGTGCGCCTCCTCGATGCCGGGCGAGTAGTAGAGGTTGGCGTACAAAAACTCTTTGGCGGCGGCGCGCAGGGATTCCATTTCGGGGCTGAGTGCGGCCAGGCGACGAGGCGCGCAGCGAATCTCTTCCAGCGTCTCAACGCCTAGCTGAACAACCTGTCTCTGCGTCTCTTCCATCAGGTCCGTGACCAATGCATTCAGGACGCGATTGAGGCTCTCGTAGGCCGCGAGTTTCGGCGGCGCGGCTGGATAATCCACGAGCACAGCATCGTGAAAGCCGCGAAAGAGTGCCACGCCCTCGCGCACCTGGGCTAGAGTCAAAATGCCCGAGTCGAGGCCGTCATCGAGGTCAGCGGTCAAGTAGGCGATCTCGTCGGCCAGATCGATCAGTTGGGCTTCGAGGGGAGGGAATTGGTCGAGGAAGTACTCGGCCAGCTCGGGATGCGTGGCGGCGGAGTAATCGTGGGAGTGCTTGACGATTCCCTCGCGCACGGCCAGGGTCAGGTTCAGGCCGCGAAAGCCCGCGTAGCGCTCCTCGAACCAGGTGACGATTCGCAGAGCGTGCAGGTTATGGTCGAAGCTCAGGCCGTGGCCGCGCAGACACTGATCGAGCGCTTTTTCACCGGCGTGGCCAAAGGGAGGATGACCGATGTCGTGCGCGAGAGCCAGCGCCTCGGCCAACTCCGCGTTCAGCCCTAGTGTGCGGGCCACGGTGCGGGCGATCTGGCACACCTCCAGCGTGTGTGTCAGGCGGCTGCGGAAGTGATCCGAGGGAGCTTCGGTAGTCAAGCGAGCAAAGACCTGCGTTTTGCCCGCCAGGCGTCGAAAGGCGCGCGCATGAAGAACGCGGGCCGCGTCGCGGGCAAAGGGTGTGCGATAAGGATGCGGCTGTTCGGAGTGCGCGCGGTGAGTCAGTTCCCCCTCCGCCCGGGCAGCAATCCCCGCGGGCAGCGCGTAGCTCGGTCTGGCGTGCGAGATCTTCATCGAACTCAAAAGTTCACATCTGTTTATACCGCAATAAAGAGCCAGAAATCACGAAACAATTCTATGGCCGGAGTTTTTCGGCCCAGAGTCTGTTTTGAGCATGGTTTGACACAGGGCGAAGATTTGACGAATACTATTTCGACGGAGTCGATCGGCAGGAGTGGAGCGCTGGGGAGAGTGCGGGTGGAGTGGCGGGATTGACCGGAACGGCGAATCCCCTTATGATGAACGAGTTGGTTTTTTGCTGACAGGCTCTCCGCCACGGCCTTTGCCAACGCGGTCGCAATGCGGCCCGTAGATACTCGTTGCCCACTCGTTCAATGGTAGGACAGCTGCCTCTGGAGCAGCATATTGGGGTTCGAATCCCTGGTGGGCAGCCAAATATTGAATCCAAAGCAGTTTACAGCAGTGCAAGAATGTCTTAGAAAGTCCATCTAAACGCCAGCCTGATTCAATCATTACAAGCGAGATACTCGTTTTTCTGCGTCCATTGTAGTACGAGGAGTGCAAACGAAAATGGGGATGCGTCCGACCGCCATATCCCCACATTCCAAACCCATAATTTGAATCCGGGTAGAGCGTGAACGGTCATATCCCCAGAGGATACATTCCATGGCCCTCACGGATTTAAGACTCAAAGTACCCCTGCCGGCGGCCAAACCCTGTCGCCGGTAGGAAAATGGACGCCAGTTCAATAGCATCTGCGCCGCAGATCAACACTAAAAAGGGATATTCAATTTTGGCTGATTCTCCTTTCGCAGTGTCAGGATAAGCCCGGCTTGTTGACGTGCTTTACCGGTACGCCATAAGACACGGCAACTACACGCGCAGCTACAATTGTGGCTGAGCTGTCGTGCGCAAGTAGGGCTTCACTGTCTTGTAGCCGGGAAATATCTTGTCGGCTTCTTCGTTTGGGACGGCTCCCGTGATGATGACGTCATCGCCCTGTTTCCAATTTGCCGGGGTCGCCACGCGATGCTTGGCGGTCAATTGAATGGAATCAAGGACACGGACGATCTCGTCGAAGTTGCGGCCCGTGCTCATCGGATAAGCCAGGGTGAGCTTAATGCGCTTGTCAGGTCCGATGACGAAAACTGTGCGCACCGGAGCATTGAGCGCGGGCGTGCGGCCTTCAGATGTATCGCCAGCATCAGCCGGAAGCATATCGTAGAGTTTGGCGACCTTCAGTTCCGGGTCGCCAATGAGTGGATAATGGACTGGATGGCCGCCAACGTCTTGAATGTCCGAAACCCACTTACTGTGATTGGAGACAGGATCGACACTGAGGCCAATCACCTTTGCGCCGCGTTCGGCAAATTGGCTTTCCATGCCGGCGACGGCTCCCAGTTCCGTGGTGCAAACGGGCGTGAAATCCTTGGGGTGAGAGAAGAGAACAGCCCAACTGTCGCCAATCCACTGATGGAAATGGATCGGACCCTGAGTAGTCTCGGCAGTGAAGTCGGGAGCAATATCGTTGATGCGCAGTGACATTTCTGTGTTTCCTCCTTGGGGAAGTTCCGGTCATCCGGTTTATAGATCGGAGCGTTAAATAAAAACCCACCCGGCCGGCTGGCGGCGGGTGGGTTCTGGGTAACTGTCGAAGCCTGACCCGATCCTCTAGACGCACCCCCGCACGAAGCAGAAGTAAGAGCAACATGGACAACCGCGGGTTTTAGAGAATTCTGTCAATTTGCGGAAGCGGTGCATATCGCTGCACTCCTCACATTGAAGACAGCATAGAACTGTCAATTCACCAATGTCAACACCGACCCCAAAATCCCAGGGCAATCGCATGAAGAGAAACCCACCATGGCCTCATTACTAATTAATTACCTGCAAAATCTTTACGACAAAA
>JBEKDX010000130.1:0-8932 GCA_050014135.1 Occallatibacter sp. | reverse complement strand
TGGGTGACACAGGGAGCGCTGTATATTTCTTCCGATAATGGACAAGCACGGGCGCATCCCGCGAGGAGATGCGCCCGCTAGCCAACTGAGGCAAGAAAGAAAAGCCTGGACGGCCAGTCCTAAGCGGCTTCTTCCTTGGCCTCTTTCACTTCTTCCGTTTTGGCTTCTTCCAACTGCTTTTCCAGATCGGCGCGCTTCTTGGCCTTGATCTCGTCGCGCTTCTGGCGCTTGGCATCGAGTTGCTTCTCGGCTCCGAGCAGTTCGATGAAGGCCTTTTCGCCGCCATCCCCCTTGCGGAAGCCGGTGTGGATGATGCGCAGATAGCCGCCCTGGCGGTCGTCGTAGCGCGGAGCCACGGTCTCGAAGAGCCGCACAACAGCCTTGTCGGTCATCAGAAAGCTGAGGGCCTGACGGCGCGAAGCTAGATCACCTTTCTTGCCCAGGGTGATCATCTTTTCAACCAGCGGACGAACCGCCTTGGCCTTGGTCACGGTAGTCTCGACGCGGTCTTCCATGAGAACGGAGGTGGTCAGGTTGCGCAACAGGGCGCGACGGTGACTGGTATTGCGTCCGAGCTTGAATCCTGCATTGCGATGGCGCATGATAACTCTCTTTCGGTTTTAGCTTCTAGCTCCTAACTTTTAGCTTCTAGCTCCTCGGCTTTGCATACACCCGAGGAATCCAGGGTGGCAAAGCTAAAAGCTAATGGCTAGAAGCTAGAGGCTGTCTTAAAAGTTTTCCGTCTCGGTGGGCAATTGCAGGTCCACCATATCCAGCGGCTCGTCCTCGTCGTCGTAATGGCTGTAGTTGGCGGCCAGTGCGGTAGCGGGCGGAATGCTGGTGGGTCCAGGAACGGCGTTGCCCATCTCGTCAATCTT
This sequence comes from Occallatibacter sp., assembly GCA_050014135.1. Lineage (GTDB taxonomy): Bacteria > Acidobacteriota > Terriglobia > Terriglobales > Acidobacteriaceae > Telmatobacter. The sequence continues at coordinate 8,054 of JBEKDX010000130.1, read as the reverse complement.
CATGCCCAGCGAGAGACCCATCTGAGCCAGGATTTCCTTGATCTCGTTCAGGCTCTTGCGGCCAAAGTTCTTGGTCTTGAGCATCTCGGCTTCGGTCTTCTGCACCAGTTCGCCGATAGTCTGGATGTTGGCGTTCTTCAGGCAGTTGTAACTGCGGACCGACAGTTCGAGTTCTTCGACGGAGCGATTCAGATTGTCGTTGCGCAGCAGCGTGCGGCCTTCCTCGCCACGGCCATCGGCCTCGATCTCTTCCTCGAAGTTGATGAAGATGTTCATGTGGTCCTTGAGCAGCTTGGCGGCCAGGCCGACGGCGTCGGCGGGCAGCACTGCACCGTTGGTCCACACTTCCAGAGTGAGCTTGTCGTAGTCGGTGATCTGGCCAAGACGGGCGGCTTCCACTACGTAATTGACGCGACGCACCGGCGAGTGAACCGAGTCCACGGGAATGAAGCCCAGGCCCAGGTCGGCATCAAAATTCTTGTCGGCGGAGATATAACCGCGGCCTCTCTTGAGGCGCATCTCCATGTCCAGCTTACCGCCTTCAGAAAGGGTGGCGATATAGATGTTCTTGTCCAGGATCTCGACGTCGCCGTCGGCTTCGATCATTCCCGAAGTGACCACGCCCGGCTGGTCGGCGCGCAAGTAAAGCGCCTTCGGCCCTTCGCCGGCGAGCTTGAAGGGAACCTGCTTGAGATTCAAGATAATATCTGTAGCGTCCTCAACCACGCCCGAGATGGATTGGAACTCGTGGAGCACGCCCTCGATGCGAATCGCGGTTACCGCGGCGCCTTCGATCGAACTCAACAGGGTGCGGCGCAGCGCGTTGCCGATGGTGGTGCCAAAGCCGCGCTCGAAGGGCTGGGCGCTGAACTTGCCAAAGATGTTGGTGAGCGTCTCGGCATCGACCGCCAAACGCTTGGGTTTTTGAAATCCTCTCCAAAGCATATCGTTGTCTCTTTTCCCGCTCGGCATGTACGTCGCGATGCATTTTGCGGCGGCCGAGCAAGTTCTCCTTCTGTTTGAATTGCAGCTAACAGTTGACAGCTTACAGCTAACAGTAACGTGAATCTCTGGTAACTGTAAGCTGTCTGCTGTTAGCTGTCAGCTTACTTGGAATACAATTCGACGATCAACTGCTCATTGATGGGCAGGTTCACGTCCACGCGCTTGGGCAGATGGAGTACGCGCCCGGACATATTCTCGAAGTTGGCTTCGAGCCACGCGGGCACGGGATTCTGCGCCGCGTACTGCGCGCCCTGCTCGATGATGACCAGCTTCTTGGCTGCGTCGCGGACCTTGATCTCGTCGCCCGCGTTCACCTGATAAGAGGGAATGTTAACCTTGCGGCCATTGACTTCGACGTGCCCGTGGCGAACCACCTGGCGAGCCTGACGGCGCGAGATGGCGAAGCCCAGGCGGAAGGCCACGTTATCCAAGCGGCGCTCCAGTTGCTGAATCAGCAACTCGCCGGTGACGCCGGAAGCCTTGTTGGCCTTCTCGTAGTACGCGCGGAATTGGCTCTCCAGCGTGAAGTACATACGCTTGGCCTTCTGCTTCTCGTGCAGTTGCAGGCCGTAGCCCACGATCTTGGCCTTGCGGTCCTTGCCGTGCATGCCGGGGGGAAAATTGCGCTTCTCCAGCGGGCAACGGTCAGAGGCGCATTTTGCGCCCTTCAAAAAAAGTTTGGTAGCCTCGCGACGGCAGAGGCGGCAGACTGCTCCGGTATAACGTGCCATTTCTTCTCCTGACTTCGGATGACGGCCGGTTTACGTGGAATGCAGCTTCTAGCTACTAGCTTCTAGCCGCTAGCTCACTGTGCGATCACGAGCTAGCGGCTTACACTATTAGTCAATCACTGCAAGGGACATGTCGTCCCGGCCCAAATTAGCTTCTAGTTGCCAGCTCCTAGATTCTAGCTTTTTTCTTGTCGGGATTGAGTCTTTCGACTCACCACGAACAAGCTAGCAGCTAGAGGCTAGTAGCTGCTTCTTAGACTCTCCGTCTCTTTGGCGGACGGCAGCCGTTGTGCGGCACCGGCGTCACATCGCGGATGGTACGGACTTCAACGCCCGACGCAGCCAGTGCGCGGATGGCCGACTCGCGGCCCGAACCTGGACCGGAGACGCGCACATCGACCGCGCGCAGACCGTGGTCCCGCGCCATGCTGGCAGCGTTCGAGGCCGCCTGCTGCGCCGCAAAGGGAGTGCCCTTGCGCGAGCCGCGGAAGCCCAGCGAACCGGAACTCTTCCAGCTCAGCGTGTTTCCCACCGGATCGGTGATGGTGACGATGGTGTTGTTGAACGTGGCCTGCACGTACGCAATGCCAAACGGCACATTCTTGCGTTCGCGCTTCTTGAACTTCTTGTTTTTCGAGGCCTTGCCGGTTTTGCCCGCGCCAGCCTTCTGCTCTGGTTTCGCCATTAGGTTTTACCCGTCGCTTTCTTCTTGCCGGCAACTGTGCCCTTGCGCGGGCCCTTGCGGGTGCGGGCATTGGTGTGGGTGCGCTGGCCGCGAACCGGCAAACCCCGCCGGTGCCGCGTGCCCCGATAGCTCTGAATGTCGATAAGACGCTTGATGTGCATCTGGACGTCCTTGCGCAGGTCGCCCTCGACGTTTCCTTCGTCCTCGATCACCTGGCGGATGCGGTTGACCTCGTCCTCGCCCAGGTCCTGGATCTTCTTGAAGGCGTCTACATTCGCCTTCTCCAGAATCTTGAGCGCGCGAGGATCCCCGATGCCAAAGATGTATGTGAGCGCTATTCTTGCCTGCTTGTTGCGAGGCAGATCGACGCCAGCAATACGTGCCATTGAAGAATCCTTTGCAACTTCGGTTGTGTGCCTCCGGCCTCAGCCGGTTCGCACGGGTTAAGCGGATAGTCTCCAGAGGTTCATCGCAAGCCTTGACTCAGGCTAACTAGCCTCTTGCCAGCTAACAGTTGACAGCTTACAGTTCGTTCCGCTCAGTAGCGCTTTGTTGACTGTTTGCTGTTAGCTGTACGCTGTCTGCTGCATTGGTGCTTCCGCCGTATGCCATTCTCAACTAGCCCTGGCGCTGCTTGTGCTTTGCGTTCTCGCAGATCACCCGCACCACACCGCGGCGCGTGATGACCTTGCACTTGACGCAAATCTTTTTTACCGATGCACGAACTTTCATGCTGTTGTTGCCCTTCCTAAAACTGTTAGCTGTTAGCCTAAAAGCTCATTTGTACCGGTAGACGATGCGCCCGCGATTCAGATCGTAGGGACTCAGCTCGACAGCTACACGGTCGCCGGGAAGGATCTTGATGAAGTTCTTGCGCATCCTCCCAGAGACATGGGTCAGCGCCTCGTGATTATTCTCGAGCTTGACCTTGAACATGGCATTGGGCAGTGTCTCAGTGACCACCGCCATTACCTCAATCATGTCTTCTTTCGACAAACCTGTGTCCTGCTTCCGCCGACGCTCTTTTGCCCTACCGGCCTGTTATCCCGAGCGTGCTACTCGGTTAAAATTCTCGCTCCGGTGGCGGTCACCGCCACCGAGTGCTCAAAATGAGCGCTCATACTTCCATCCGCCGTGACTGCCGTCCAGCCGTCGCCCAATACCACGACCTCCGGACCACCCGCATTCACCATCGGCTCGATGGCGATCACCATGCCGGCACGCAGTTTCATGCCCCGTCCGGCTTCGCCAAAGTTCGGCACCTGAGGATCTTCATGCATATGGGTCCCAATGCCGTGGCCCACATAATCCCGTACCACCGAAAACCCAGCAGCTTCGACCACCTTCTGCACCGCAAAGCCGACATCGCCCAACGTTGCTCCCGGTTTGACAACGGAAATCGCCGCTCCCAGCGAAGCTTCGGTCACCTGCATCAACCGCGCTGTCTCCGGGGCAACCTTGCCCACCGGAACAGTAATGGCCGCGTCTCCGCAGAAGCCGTCTACAAACGCCCCAAAGTCGACCGAAACGATCTCCCCCTCCTGGAGGACCCGCTTGACCGACGGAATACCATGCACGATCTCGCTATTGACCGAGGTGCACAACACGCAGGGATAGCCATGGTAACCCTTGAAGGCCGCCTTGGCGCCTAACACCTTGGTCCGCTCTTCAGCCGCCTTCTCCAGATCGAGCGTAGTGGCGCCCGGCTTGACCAGCCCCCGCACCAACTCCAGCACCTCGCGGACAACCTGTCCCGCGCGGCGCATCTTCTCGATCTCCTTGGACGACTTCAGTACTACAGCCACTCAACCAGCTTTCGTGACAGGTTACAGGTGGCAGGTGACAGTTGACAGCGAACGGCAATTCAGACGTAGCACTGTCACCTGCAACCTATTACCTGCCACCTAGCTTCTCAACCGCTCGACAGCAACGACAATTCCGGCCGCGATCTCCGCGATCGGCCGGTCTCCATCCACTTCAGCAAAACGTCCCAAAGCCCTGTAATGCTCGACGACCGGCGCAGTCGAGGCCGCATAAGCGCGCATACGCTCCGCGAATACCTTCTCCGTATCGTCAGCTCGCTGGGCCAGCGCGGCGCCATCTGCGTCGCAAAAACCATCCTTCGCGGGAGGCTTGCCGTAGACGTTATAAATGCTCTGGCAGACAGGGCAATTCCTGCGCCCGGTGATACGGCGCAAGAGTTGATTATAGTCCACTTGAATACTGACAGCAACCACAGGTAAGCCCGTAGACATGGCAGCCAAACGGCCATCCAGCCAGCCTGCCTGCCCAAGGGTGCGCGGAAAACCGTCCAGAATGAAGCCATTGGCCGTGTCCGGCTGCTGCAGCCGCACCGCGACCATCTCATTGACCAGTGAGTCAGGGACTAGCTCTCCGCGTCCCATGATCTCCTTGGCTGTCCGGCCCAGTTCGGTGCCCTGAGCCACATTGGCGCGCAATAAATCTCCCGTGGAAATCTGCGGGATTCCCCAGGTCTTTACCAGTTCCTTGGCCTGGGTGCCTTTGCCCACCCCCGGCGCGCCCAACAACAGAATCGGGCCGGGAGAGCTCTTCCGACTCTCTTCCCGACCCTGAATGACTGTGGAATTAGAAGAAGACATTACCAGGTTTTCCTTCCGCGAATGCGACCGGAGCGCGGGGAGAAGCCGTCATAGTGGCGCATGATCAGCTGCGATTCGATCTGGTTAACGGTATCCATGGCCACACCTACAACAATCAGCAGCGAGGTGCCGCCAAAGTAGAAGTTAACCCCCAGGCCATGCGTGGTCCAGGCCGGCAGTGTCTCGAAGACGTGACCGATCAGCCATAGGTGATCCAGCCGAATGCCCGAGATCAGGAAGGTGGGAACCAGCGAAATAACAATCAGATAGAGAGCGCCGACCAGCGTGATGCGGGTAAGGATGTCATTGATGAAGTCGGATGTCCGTTTGCCCGGGCGAATGCCGGGAATGAATGAACCTGACTTGCGGAAGTTGTCGGCAATGTCGTCTGGCTTCATCACAATCGAGATGTAGAAGTAGGCGAAGAAGATGATGGCCATCATATAGAGGGCTTCATACCATGGCTCGCCGGAATGCAGCGCACGGAAGAGCGGCATAAAGAACGGACCGACCGGAATACTGAAGAAAGTGCCATTCTGAAACCAGTCCAACTGCTCAAGCATCATCGGAGCCGATAAAATCGAGGCCGCAAAGATGACCGGCATCACGCCGCCAGAGTTGACCTTGAGGGGCAGGTGGCTGGATTGGCCGCCCATCATGCGCCTCCCGACGATCCGCCGCGCGCTCTGGATGGGAATGCGCCGCTCGCTGCGCTCGACAAAGACAATGAAGCCCACCACGGCCGCCATGCCCGCAATCAGCAGAAGCATAGCGATGATGGTGAACGATCCCCACTGGTTGGTCTGTACCTTCTGAATCAGGTCCATCACGCCCCGGGGCAGGCCGGCGACAATGCCGGTGAAGATCAGCAGGCTCATGCCGTTGCCAATGCCGCGATCGGTGATCTGCTCGCCTAGCCACATGATGAAGGCCGTGCCGGTAGTCAGCGTCAACACCGTCATCAGGATGAAGCCCGGGCCGGGATTCAGAACCATGCCGCCCCTGGTGAGCATGAACGCGATACCGACCGACTGCACCGCCGCCAGAATCACGGTCGTGTAGCGGGTCCACTGCGTAATCTTGCGCCGGCCCAGTTCACCTTCCTTCTGGATGCGCGCCAGCGGCTCATAGACCACGGTGAGCAACTGAAAGATGATCGAGGCCGTAATGTAAGGCATGATGCCCAGGGCAAAGATCGTCATGCGGCGAAGGTTGCCGCCGCCAAACAGGTTCATCAGGCCCAGCGCCGAACCGCCCTGAGAGTCGAAGAGCCGCTCCAGCATTTTGGTATCGACGCCGGGCGTGGGAATCCACGCGCCCAGACGGTAGATGGCCAGAATGCCCAGCATGAACAGCACCCGCTTGCGCAGATCGGGAATCCGGAAGATATTGAGAAACTTTTCAAGCATGATTGGTTATCCGCTTCATTCAGGACCTTTGCCGGCCCTCGAATCCTTGCCACTGACCATCTTACCTGCCGACAGCCTTGTGTGTCGCTCCCGCCCACTCATCAATCCTGTCATCCTGAGCGACTCAAACCTGTCATCCTGAGCGGAGTTTGGCGGGTTCTTTGCGCCAAACGCAGTCGGAGGACCTGCCTTTAGCGGGTGCCCCAACTTCTATCTGGCTGCCTTGGCAACCAATTTCCCCTTGGCTGCCACCGGAACTTCGCCGCCCAGAACTACGGCCTTGCCGCCAGCCTTTTCGATCTTCTCGACCGCCGACTTGGAAAATTTGTGCGCATGGACAGTGAGCGCCGAGGTCAGCTCGCCGGAGCCGAGAATCTTGATCAGCGCCTTCTTGCTCGAGGCCAGACCCAGCTTCTTGTAGTCATCTTGGCCGATCTCAGTCAGTGCCAAGCCCTCGAGGTGCTCGACCAGCCGGTCCAGGTTCACCACCGTGTACTCGGTGCGGAAGATGTTGGTGAAGCCTCGCTTGGGCAGGCGGCGATGCAGCGGCATCTGGCCGCCCTCAAAGCCGCGCATCATACTTGTACCAGTCCGCTGACCCTGGCCCTTGTGCCCTCGGGCCGAAGTCTTGCCCATGCCGGAGCCCATACCGCGGCCGACACGCTTGCGTCCGGTGTTGGCCTTCCTAGGCGCGCGTAAATTCGATAGATTTCTCGTTGCCATCTTATCCTCGCTGTAGCGCCGGAAGGGGTTAGCCCAACCGACTCGCGTAAAAGCAGCTTCTAGCTGCTAGCTATTAGCCACTAGCTTTGATCTTCGGCTTACCCGCCTTTAGCTGGAAGCTAGAGGCTAGAAGCTAAAAGCTAGTCCTCAAGTATCCGGACCAGATGCGGAATGGCCTTGACCATGCCGCGCACCGATTCGTTGTCCACGCGCTCAACGATTTGGTTGAGCCGCGTGAAGCCCAAGCCCTTGACCACCAGCCGGTGCTTGACGGGCGTGGAGTTCTTCGAGCGGTAGTACTGAATCTTAATCATCTTGGTTTCCGCCATGGCTTAAAGCTCCTCGACAGTCTTGCCGCGCATATTGGCCACTTCAGCCCGGTCGCGCAACTGCACCAGGGCGTTGAAAGTGGCCTTGACGACGTTGTGGGGATTGGGCGAACCCAGGCTCTTGGTGAGCACGTTCTGCACCCCAACCGAGGTCATCACCGCGCGCACCGCCCCGCCGGCAATCACGCCCGTGCCTTCCGGGGCCGGCTTCAGCAGCACCTGTCCTGCGCCGTAACGGCCCAGGACAAGATGCGGAATTGAGGTCTCGGTCAGGTGGACCCGCACCAGGTTCTTCTTGGCCGCTTCGATCCCCTTGCGAATCGCCTGGGGAACTTCCTTGGCCTTGCCGGAACCGTGGCCCACCACACCCGCGGCGGGGTCGCCTACCACCACCAACGCGGCAAACGACATATTCTTGCCGCCCTTGACCACCTTGGTCACGCGATTGATGGCCACCACCTGATCCTTCAGGTTGTACTGGTTGGCATCGAGTTTCTTTTTCAAGATCGTCATTTCTTTCCTCTGAGCTTCTAGCTTCTAGCCTCTAGCTT
>JBEKDX010000129.1:0-9723 GCA_050014135.1 Occallatibacter sp. | reverse complement strand
GGCATCGCTGGATTCTTTGGCGCGATGCTTGACAAGAATGCGCCCGTCGATGGCGGTCAAACAATCCATCTGGTTCAAGGAGAATAATCGTGAGCGAACAAACCAACACAATCCCGGAAGACTCCCTCGGCCTTCCTAATGGCTCCGGTGCGGCTGCCATTCTGTCGGCAGGCATCGGCTCGTTCGCGGTTGCATTCTTCGCGATTGCAGCCGACAGGTCTGGATTTGTGAAAAGCATATTTGTCTTTTACAAGCCAACCGGGGCGCTCTCTGGCGAAACCACCATGGCCATTCTTCTCTGGGTCGCCGTGTGGGCAATTCTTGATTGGCGCTGGCGCAAGAGGACGGTTTCCCTGCGGCGCATCAACCTCGTTGCGCTGGGGCTACTCGGCCTCAGTCTGTTGCTGACGTTTCCGCCGATAGGCGATCTGTTCTGAGCAGTGACGCGATGCGAGCTAAAGATCAGTAGTTGCATACTGGCGCCAGTCTAGCAGAATCCTCAAAATGAAAGAGGTCCGGGCTGGTACACCACAATCCGGCCCCCATTGGCCACGGTTGAATGGTTTGAGAGTTTTGGTTCAAGTTTTGTCGCCAAGCAGGGCCAGGAAAGCTGGTCTATGGCAGCTGTTCCGATTTATGCCCCGTTGAATTAACTCGTTTCCACATCTTCGCCGCCTTCGCCAGTTGGCGTTCGGTATTCCAAAATTGGCACTAAACCTCCGACCATTTCTCGTATTCCAAAATTGGCACTAAACCTCCGACCATTTCTCGAAGGGTGTACTTTTGGGTGTATTTTCTTGACGCGATTTTTTATCCAGCTTATTTACAATGGTTTACATTGAGATATGAATCCCCCTCTCCCGCCAGAAATTTATAACTCTTTATTATTCAATTAGTTAAAACCTGCTGTATTCTCTTGATGTCTGTAAGTGCCTTGCATTTAGACACCAAGGAGTCGTATATGCCGATAAAGAAATCCGTTCGGATCATCAAGAAGGTTCGCGATGAGGACGGACAGCGGCGTTTTGTTTCGTTGCACCATGTGGGCGCGCGGTATGTGTGGGACAAGCGGCCCGGCCACTACTTAGTGGAATGGTGGGAAGCCGAAACCTCAAACTGGGGGAAGCAGCATATTGAAGCGAAGCCGCAAGGGCTGGCTGCTGCCGCACTCAATCTTTGACAACCGCCGCGGTGGGGCGCAGATGGCGCGCCAGAGACCACTTCAACTCATCAATGCCCTGGCCGGTGACGGCGGAGATTGAGTGAAACTCGAGCTTGCGGCGCTTGACGTGAGTCGCCAGCTTCTTGAGCTTCTCTGGATTGGCGCTGTCGATCTTGGTGGCGCAGACGATCATGGTCTTGTTGGCCAGGGGATGGCTAGGCTTGGAAGGCTTGTCGTCGTCGGCGAAGGGGTCGGTGTCTGTTTTTGCCGGAGTGCTGGTAAAGCTGGCCAGCTCCTTGTTGATGACCTTGAAGTCTTCGACGGGATCGGGTCGGCCTGAGGCGTCCGATACATCGACCAGATGAAGCAGCAGGCGGGTGCGCTCGATGTGGCGGAGAAACTGAACGCCCAATCCCTGGCCGAGATGTGCGCCTTCAATCAAGCCGGGCATATCGGCGACGACGAAGGACTCCAGATCAGGCTCTTCGCCAACGGTGACCACACCGAGGTTGGGTTCGAGGGTGGTGAAAGGGTAGTCGGCGATCTTTGGGCGCGCGGCGGAGATACGCGAGATCAGCGTGGACTTGCCGGCGTTGGGGTAGCCGACCAGGCCGACATCGGCCAGCAGCTTCAATTCGAGTCGATAATGGCGCTCTTCGCCCGCCCGTCCCAGCTCGTGCTCGCGCGGAGCCTGGTGGGTGCTGGTGGCAAAGTGCTGGTTGCCGCGCCCGCCGCGCCCGCCCTTGGCGATAACGACCTGCTCGTCCGGCTCCTCGAAGTCGTGCACCAGCTCGCCGGTCTCCTGGTCGTAAAGGCTGGTGCCGACGGGAACCTGCAGGATGACCGAGTGGCCGTCGAGGCCGGAGCAGTTCGAGCCCATGCCGTGTTCACCGCGCTGACCTTTGTGCTCGGGGTTATAGCGGAAGTGAATTAGCGTGTTGTGGCGCTGCGAGCTAACCATGACGACATCGCCGCCACGGCCGCCGTCGCCGCCCGATGGCCCGCCTCGGGGAACGAACTTCTCCCGGCGAAAAGCCATGCAGCCGTTACCGCCGTCACCGGCTTTGACGCGAATCTTTGCTTCATCGATGAACATAGGGGAACCAATAGTCAGCGGTCAGTTGTCAGTGATCAGATGTGACCACAGCACGTCATTGGCTCTGAATTGCAAATGACACCTTTCCAGTTTACCTTTCGAGGGTCTAAAATCGCTTGCAACTTCATTATTGGGCGGCGGGAGCGGTCGAAGAGGAGAGGTTTGCCTGTCGAAGAGTCCTTTCGCACTGCCGCATCCGGAGTTGCCGCAAGAGCAAACCGGAGTTGAATGCAGTATTTCCCAGAGTCTGCCGCGAGCAGGGGTCTCGATGGCAGGGTCAGGTTGGGGTTTGGCAAAAGCGCTGGCGATAGCTGTGCTCTTCTTTGGCGCAGCGGCGCAGAGTTTTGCCCAAGCGGCTCAAAGCGCAGGCTCGCTCAGCGGACGGCTTACCGACCTGCACTCGAAGGCGTTGGAGGGCGTGGCATTAGTCGCGCACAACCAAGCCACCGGCGCGGAGAAGCGCACAATCACCACAAAAAACGGGGCTTACCTGTTCAGCAACCTGGAGCCGGGCGAGTACACGCTGGAGGCCGAGAGTCCACAACTGGGGCGCGGCCGCATCGAAGAGATCGTGATCGACGCCGGGCACGAGGCGCGCGTGCAGTTGGCGATGGAGTTTGAGCCGCTGCCGCCCAAGGCTGTGCTGGCAGCGTTGCCGAAGAGCAGTGGGCCCGATCTCATGCCGGTAGCTCTGCCGGTGAGCGAGGCCGCATTGGCCGTCGAGCCTTTGCAAAGATTCGCTCTGCGCGAAGAGCGGCTGCCCGGTCGCGTCAGCATAGTGCCGGGAACTGAAGCCACGGCGATTAAACTGCCTCTGGCCGCCGAGCCGCTGCAAACCCTTGCCCCGGCCGCGACGCCGGTTGCGCAAATTCCGAGCAAGCTGATGCTGGTTGGCCAGCAGCAGAGCGGCCCGACGACGACCTCAGCGATCAGCGTCGCCGAGTTGCAGGCCCTGCCGGTGAGCGGGCGGCACTGGCAGGATTTTGCGCTCGACAACACGCCTGCATCCGTGACTCCGGCGGGCGGACAGGGGCAGATCGCGCTGCGCGGCTCGGGTCAGCCGGCAGAGATCGCCGTGGATGGAATGAGCAAGTCACTGGCCTTTGGCCCAACCGGTGGCTTCGGAGTTGGCTCAGTGGGTCAAGGCTCGACCGGGCGGGAGGGCGGCGATGGACCGGCGGGAATGGCGCAGATCGGCCCCGGAGGTCACGGAATTGCTGTCAGCGAGGCGGCGATCCGCGAGGTGGAGACGGCAGCCGGCCGCGTCGAGGCCGAGGCAGACAGAGCCACGGGGCGCATCAACGAGCAGACCCAGAGCGGCTCGAACGAGCTGCACGGACAGGGTTTTCTCTTCGACCGTCAGAGCGCGTGGGGTGCGCAGAATCCATTTACGCAGTGGGTCAAGGAGACCGGGTCGAACGCTCTTGCGTTTCCGGAATTTGATAATTTTCAATATTCGAGCAGACCGACCGAACCGTCCGTGTTCGGACCGCCGGAATCTTATACGCCGCCGGACCGCGAAACGGTCTGGGGCATCGGCGCGGGCAGCCGCATTCACCGTGACAAACTCTTCTGGTTTGCGGCTCTGGACAGCTACCAGCGCAACGATCCGGGAGTGGCCGAGGTCAAGCATCCCTACCTTTTGGAGACTCCGAGCAACTGCCTGCCCGACAGCCCGTGTACTCCAACCCCCACCGGATTCTTCGCCGAGCCTAGCAACGACCAGATGCAGACGCTGGCTGCGCGTCTGGGCTTGAGCAGCGCAAATGCGATCGCCGACGGGCTGGCGGCCTATTCGCCGATGCTGGAATCGCTCGCCGGGCTGCTTGGCCCGGCTCCTCGCACCGCCCAGCAGTGGACTGGCTTTGCGCGGCTCGACTGGCAGGCGAGCGAGCGCCAGCGCTTTACGTTAGAGGGCATCGGCGCACATTGGAACTCGCCGGGAGGCGGGTTGACCCGCGTCTCGGAGAACTATGGCAATCACAGCTTTGGCTCGACCAAGGCCAGCGAGGAGTGGCTGCTGGGGCGCTGGGAGGCATTTCTGACCCCTAATCTGCTGGCAGTCACCCAGGCCTCGGCGGGGCACGCTCTCCAGGAGGCGCGGCCTTCGACTCCTTCCGACTTTGAAAAGACCTTCCTCGCTGGAAATGCTTACGGCCAGTTGCCGGAGATTGTCGTGGACAATCGCTACGGCTTCACCATCGGCAACCCCTCGCGCTTCGGATCAGGCAGCTATCCGGACGAGCATCTTTACCACGCGCAGGAGTCTCTGGACTGGATTCGCGGCAAGCTGCTGGTGAAGGCCGGCTTTGAGGCAAGCCACAACAGCGACGCGACTACGCTGCTGCGCAATCAGACCGGGACTTACACCTACTCCAACGTGGAAAACTTCATCTCCGACGCGCTAGCTTTTCAAAAATTTGGAATTTCTGGAGAACTAGACCCTACGAACCAGCACACCTGCGACGAGACAGGCACGGTGTGGCGCGACTCGGGGGGCGGGCTGCGCGGGCTAGGCTATCTGCCCTGCTACTCGTACTACACGCAGACCATCGGCCCCTCCGGCTGGCATTTGAGCACCAACGATTGGGCCGGCTACGCAAGCGCCCAGTGGCAGGCCGGGAAGCTGCTTGTCGTCTCTGCCGGGCTGCGCTGGGAGCGGGAGCAGTTGCCGCCGCCGATTGCCGCGCTGGCGAACCCAGGATTGCTGCTCACGCAAAAGCTGCCCAGCCTGGGCAACGAATGGGGTCCTCGTGTCAGCCTTGCCGTGGGAAGGGGCGAGCATCACTGGCCGGTGCTGCGGCTGGGCTACGGAATGTACTATGCACGCACCGAAAACGCGGCGGTGGAAACGGCGCTGACTCAGACCGGCTCGCTCAAGGGCGATCTGAACTTCTTCATGCGGCCCACCGACAATCTGAATGCCGGAGGCGCTCCGCCGTTTCCTTATGTTTTGCAAGGCGAGCCGGGCAGCGCGGTCAGGCCGGGAGCGGTCGAGTTTGCGCCCCGCTTCCACAATCCCGAGATTCATCAGGCAGTCGCCGCAGCGGAAGAGACGCTGCCTGGCAACCTCGAGGTAACTGCCAGCGCGATGGTGAGCATGGGCCGGCGGCTGCCCATTTCCATCGACACGAATATCGACCTCTCTGGCTCGCCGCAGCCCATGATCTACGGCGTCGTGCATGGTACAGGCAAAGACGCTGGTCCCATCCTTGCCCCGCAGATTACCGTTCAACCCTTTTACAGTGCGCGGCTCAACCCGGACTATCAACAGATCGATCAGATCACGAGCAAGGCCAATTCGACATACGAGGCGGCGATGGTGAAGGTCGAGCGCTATGGCCGCAGGGGACTGAGCCTGCACGCACACTACACCTATTCGCACGCGATGGACTGGAATCCCAACGAGAGCCCGCTGGACCCGAACCCGGCTAACTTCCGCCAAGAGTACGGAACCAGCGACCTGAATATGCGCCACTCGGCCGACATCATGGCCATCTATGAAGCGCCCTGGAAGCTGCACGGCATGGCCGGAAAGCTGGGCAACAACTGGATGCTCTCCGGCGCTGCACAATTCCGCAGCGGCCTACCCTACACCATGCGCATCATGGGTTCGCTGGCCGCGGAGTTCCCCACAACCGGCAATCCCATCTATGCACTGAGACCGGGGATGAACGGCTCGGGCGGTGACAACCGGGTCTACGGCGTTGGCGTCGGAAGCGATGGCACATCCTACAACATCGGCCGCAACACCTACCGCTATCCGGCCACATGGAAGGCCGACCTGCGGCTGGGCAGGGGCTTCGACCTTGGGCATACGCGCCAGTTAGAGCTGCTGGCCGAGAGCTTCAATCTCTTCAATCACCAGAATGTGACCGAGCTGGAGACAACCGGCTACTATATCAAGCCGGGCACTCCACCCAGCACACCCGGCGGGTCGGGCACACTTCCAACCCTGAACTTTCTTACCGGCCTGAAAGCCAACACCACGGCCTTCGGGCAGCCACTGAACGTCAACGCGACCAACTTCTATCGCGAACGGCAGATCCAGCTTGGCTTGAGAATGAGGTTCTAGCCTCCTGGGATCATGATGACTGTATGGCCACTGCACCGCCAAGTCAGGCTCAAGGTGTCCGTTTTCGGGCCGATGAACCTACATAACTCATCGACGAGCTCCAGGAACTAACGAGAGTTCAATCCGAGACACGGGAAAACATCAGTGCCTGAAGACCGACAAGATCGCCGCACCCACGACTGATGTGGGCGCGCACCCCAAAAATCCCCAATGAAAGCTAGTTATTAGGGGCTGGGGCCGTCTCCGGAGCCGGGGCCGGCGCAGCTACCGGAGCCGGAGCCGCAGGTTGCCTTTTATAAAGGGCGCGGATGTAGAGAATGATGTTCCTGACTTCTTCGTCCTTGGCGCGGCCAACATCCTCGGAAGGCATCTTGCCCTTGCCGTTACGGATGATGTTGAACAGCTCCTGGTCCGGCTTGTCGGCCAGCGCCTTGGGATCGGTCCAATCTTCAATCGTCAGTCCAAGATCCTTGGCCAGATCGGTCTTGCCACTGCCGTTGTCCCCATGACAGACCACACAATCATTGGTATAAATTTCCTTGGCGTGCGCCTGCGCTTGGGCAGATGGCGGTTTGGCAGTGTTCTTTTGTCCGGATGCAGCCGGAGCGGTCTGCTGCGCAGTAGGCGCTGAAGCGGACAAGGCGGTAATCCCAAAAAATGCGACCGCGGAAACAAACAGCAACGGCTTCAACATGGCAGCCTCCTCAGTTACAGACGCCTATTCAAGACATCCTGCAACCAAACTATTACTCGCTGGAATTATATGCTAATTGAACGGCAACCGGCGGAATCGAGTTGACGGATTTGGTTCAGACCGTCAGCGGAGTTCGCTGTTTTTCTTCTGCCAACCACTGCCAGGTCCGCGCAATTACACTTTTATCAGTGAACCGCGACGAACCATTTGCGCCGTTGCACGACCACAGCCCTCAACTGGGCCTGAGCTTTGACGCACCGCGCCAGCAGCGCCGCGTCTGGCCGGTGCGCGAGCTGGTGGGCCAGGTGCGCGAACTGGTCGAGCAAGAGTGGGGCGACGTCTGGGTCGAGGGGGAAATCTCCAACTATCGCCCCGCGCCCTCGGGCCACGTTTATTTCACGTTGAAGGACGCCGACGCGCAGCTCCCCGTTGTCCTCTTCCGCCGCCAGGCGATGCTGTTGCGCTTTCGTCCCGAGGACGGCCTGCACGTTCTGGCGCGCGGCCGGGTCAGCGTCTACGAGCAGCGCGGCCAGATGCAACTGGTGGCCGAGACGATGGAGCCGGTGGGCGCGGGTTCACTGCAACTGGCCTTTGAACAGCTCAAGGCCCGCCTCAAAGTTGAAGGCCTCTTCGACGCTGAGCGCAAACGCCCTCTGCCGGCCTTTCCGCGCACTGTGGGAATTATCACTTCGCCCACCGGCGCGGTGATTCGCGATTTTCTGAACATCGTCGCACGCCGCCACTCCGGATTGAATGTGCTGCTTTGCCCGGTCAGCGTGCAGGGAGATTCCTCGCCCGCCGAGATTGAAGCCGCACTCGCAGAACTCAACGCATCGGGCTTGGTGGACGTGATTGTCGTCGCCCGCGGCGGAGGGTCGCTGGAAGATTTGGCAGCTTTCAACTCGGAGCGCGTCGCCCGCGCCATTGCATTGAGCCACCTTCCCGTCGTTTCCGCAATTGGCCATGAGACAGACTTCACGATTGCCGATTTCGTCGCCGACCTGCGCGCGCCCACTCCTTCTGCCGCTGCTGAGCTGATCACCGAAGCGCAGCACAAGATTGCCGAGCGCCTCGCCGAGCAGGAACATCGGCTGGAGCGCGCCGCGCGCTTCCAATTGCTGCAAGCCCGCCAGCGGCTGACGCGGCTGCCGGTGAGCCGCGCCGAGGGGCGCATCAATACGCAGCTGCACCGGCTTGCCCAGCGTCTTGACGATTTTTCTTTTCGTCTGGAAGCAGCCATCAATGCCCAACTGCGCATCCATCAGCGTTCCATCACCGATCTCGCCGCCGCCGTTCTGCGCCACGATCCGCGCCAGGGGCTGGCACAGGCTCGGGAACGCCTCGTCGCCAGCAGCACCCGTATGGTTCATTCCATCGAGCGGAGGGTGCATGAATCCGCTGCTCACTTGAACTCTCTCGACGCGCGTCTGCATTCGCTCTCGCCGCTGGCTGTGCTCGATCGCGGCTACGCGCTGGTGCTCGATGCGGCCGGAGGCGTGGTGCGTTCAACCAATCAAATCGCGGCCGGCGACCCGCTCACGACGCGCCTCAGTGACGGGGCATTCACCAGCCGCGTGGAATCCAAGATCAAGAAATGAGATTATGACAGCACCCAAGACACGCAAACTCTTTGGCACCGACGGCATTCGCGCTGTCGCAGGCAAATTCCCGCTCGACGCAAAGACAATCTACGCCTGCGGCCTGGCGCTGGGCCACTCGCTGCGCATCTCTGCCGCCCAGCCCAAAGTCATCTTCGGACACGACACGCGCGAATCCGGACCCTGGATCGCAGCAACTCTTGCCGCCGGCTTGCATGAAACGGGCATCCACGTCGAGAGCGCGGGCGTGATCACCACGCCTGCCGTCGCCTACCTTGCGCGCACTCATGGATTTCAGGCTGGCGTGGTCATCTCCGCCTCGCACAATCCCTGGCGCGACAACGGCATCAAGCTTTTCGGCAGCGATGGCTTCAAGCTGGCGGACGCTGTGGAACTGGCCATGGAAGACGAGATTGTGCATCAAGCAGCGACCGTCATCGCGCCTGACGCGGCGACGCTGCCGCGAGTCGAGGACAACGCTGCTCTCCAGGCTGACTACATTCAATTCTTAATCGACTGCGTTCCGGGGCTTTCACTGACCGGGTTGCGCATTGTGGCGGACTGCGCAAACGGAGCGTCGGCAGCGGTTGCTCCCGAGCTTTTTCGACGGCTGGACGGGGAGGTCGCGCTGCTGAACATCAACCCCGACGGACGCAACATCAATTTGAATTGCGGCGCGCTTCATCCGGATATTGTGGCTGGCGAAGTGAGCAGGCGCGGGGCCGATCTTGGCGTTACCTTTGACGGCGACGCAGACCGTTGCATGTTGGCCGGCGCGAAAAACAATGTGATCAACGGCGATGCGATCCTTTTGATGGCCGCACGCGATTTGAAGGCGCGCGGGATGCTGAAGGGAGATCTGGTTGTGGCCACGACCATGTCGAATATGGGTTTGGAAGCGGCGCTCAAGCGCAGCGGTATTCGCATGTTGAGAGCGCCGGTGGGCGACCGCTATGTGTTGGAACAGATGCTGGCTCACAAAGCGGCATTGGGCGGAGAGCAGTCAGGCCACATATTGCTGCCGCATTTGGCCACCACTGGCGATGGACTGCTGACAGCCCTTGTTGTTCTGGATTTGATTGCTCGCTCAGGAAAGAG
>JBEKDX010000128.1:0-9092 GCA_050014135.1 Occallatibacter sp. | reverse complement strand
GTGGGCACGTTGGCCTTGATGAGGCCGGTGATGACATCGACCGAGGGGCGCTGCGTGGCGAGGATGAGATGTATGCCGACTGCGCGGGCCATCTGCGCGAGGCGGGTGATGGATTCCTCGACAGTCGCGCGGTCCAACATCATCAGGTCGGCGAGCTCATCGATGATGATGACGATATATGGCAGCGGCTGCTCCTCTTCTTCGCCGGAGTCAAAGAGCGAGGGCATCACGCCCTCGAAGAGCTTGTTGTACTGATCAATGTTGCGAACGCTACGCGAGGCCAGCAGCTTGAGGCGGCGCTCCATCTCGCGAACGGCGTTGCGCAGGGCGTTGGCGGCTAGTTTTGCTTCCGTAATGATAGGCGTAAAAAGGTGAGGAACCCCTTCGTACATTCCCAGTTCAACACGCTTGGGATCGACAAGAATCAGCCGCACCTGCGCCGGCGTGGTGCGGTAGAGCAAACTCATGATCATTGCGTTGATCGCCACTGATTTGCCCGAGCCAGTCGAGCCGGCGATGAGCACGTGAGGCATGGAAGCCAGATCAGCAGTGACGATGAGGCCGTTGATATTTTTGCCCATCGCGATGGTCAGGCGCGACTTGGCTTTGTGGAAGGCTTCGGCCTCGATGCACTCGCGCAGGTGGATGGTCTCGCGGCGGTGGTTGGGCACCTGAATGCCGACAGTGTTTTTGCCCGGCATGCGCTCGATGAGGATCGATTCAGCGCGCATCGCGAGGCAGAGATCGTCAGCGAGGCCGGTCACGCGCGAATACTTGACGCCCGCCTCGGGCTTGAACTCGTATGTCGTGACCATCGGCCCGGGATTGATCTGGACGACCTGGCCGCGCACATCGAACTCGGCGCATTTCTCCACCAGCACGCGAGCCTCTTCGCGCAGTTCGTCCTCGCGGACGGCCAGAGGTCCGTCGCCGGGATTGAGCAGCGTGCTGGGCGGCAGCTTGAAGCCGCTGACGTTCTTGGGCGCAACAGTAGTGGTGTGCAATTCGGCGTCGGCGCGCTCGTGAATGGCGATTGCATCGGAGGGATGGGCGGAGGAGGCAGGCTCAAAGGCGGGCTTCACCGCGGAAGGCTCAAACCGGGCTATAGGACGCGAATCAAGAGCTGACTGAAATTGCGCGGGCTGGGGCTGAGCGTGCACTGGCGAAACGGCTTCCACCTGTGGGGTGATGGGAATAACTTCAGCCGGAGCCGGCTGAGGTTCCGCTGTTGCGCGCTCCCAAATACTGGTTCTGCGCGCCGGGCCGGCTGCTGCGTCTACTTCCGCCTGTTGCTGAATCTGTGCGCGTTGAAAGGCGGGAATCTCTTGCGGGTCTGTCTCAGGCGCGGGCTTGCGGCGGAAGAGACGGGCAACCAGGCTGGGACGCGGGTTGAACGAAGCCTCAGGTTCGTCTTCGTCCGCGCTGAAAACCAACTGCGGGCCAGTTGCCGGATGGCGCTGCTCATGCATGGCTTCGCGCTCGGCGAGCTTCTCTTGCTTGAGTTCGGCGCGTTCGTCGCGCCAATTGCGCCAGCGATCATGAAGCGAGATGGCCTGCGACCAGCGAGCTTGAATGCTTTCCGCAATGACCGAGAAGCTGACGGCGGAGGCAAAGTATAGGCCTGCACCGGCCAGCACGCCGGCCACCAGCCATGCGCCCTGAATGTTCAAGTAGCGCACCAGTTGATCGGCGATCAGCTTGCCTACGACGCCCTCGACCGGCAGCGCATGAAGCCAGTGCCAGCGCCAGGGCAAGAGTCCGAAGACGGCAGGAACAAAGGCGAGCGCCAGCACCGTGCCCATCCAGCGCAGCCACGCCGCGCCGCCGGGACGCGAACGCATCCACGTCCATCCCAGGCCGCCCAGCCACAGCGGCAGGAAAAACGCGGTAATCCCCAAAACTTGCAGCAGCAGGTCGCCCAGCCACGCGCCAAAGAGGCCCACCCAGTTGCTCACCGCGCGCGCGCCAACCTCGCCCGATGCGGTATTCCACGATGGGTCCGTGGGGCGATAGGTGGCCAGCGCCAGCAGCAGCAGCAGCGCGGCCAGCACCAGCACCAGCCCCAAAAATATATTCAAGGGTCGGCTGCGCGTCGGTGATAGAACAATGCGAATCGGTTTCATGGCGAGTGCGCTTCCGCTCCGCGACCGCCGCTTGCTTGCAGCGATTCAGCCGCCAGGGCGAGAATCTCCCAGTGCACTCTCCATTATCCGCGCTGGCCGCCCCGCTTTCCCGCAAAACAACCCCGGGGGAACCTTGCTGCAAACCCCTACCGGGAAGTGGATTTTTGGGGCGCGGGTTTGCATCGGAGCCGGGCGCCCCAGTTCCGGAATCTTGGCCATGGGATCGCGTAGCCTACCAAACTTCCAGATTGAAATCCCGATACTCGCGGATGAGTTCAAAATCGGCGCGATTGGAGGTAATCAGCATAGCTCCATGCGATCTGGCGGTCAGCGCGATGAGAACATCAAAGTGCAGATCGCGGAGTTTGCTCGGCTCAAAGCCGCGATCCCCTTGCATTCTGGAAAGAATCTCTCCCGATTCCAGCCAGTTTCTCTCCGTAGGTGTCAGGATGGGACGGCTTTTTGCAAGTTCGCACAGAAATAGCCGCTCCGCTGCTCCAGTGGCTCCGCGCCAGAGCTCGGCAAGCACCACAGAGGAGTTACGCGCAATGCCGGGGAGATCGGCTATGCGCTGTGAGTGGCGCGCTGTGCGCTGATTGTCGATCAGGACCGAGGTGTCGAAGATGATGAAATCACTCATCGCTGCCAGCGAAAGTGAGCTTGCCTTCGTACTTCTTTATCACCGCCTTGAAGCGCTTCGTACCAACGATCTCGCGCAAGGCAATATGAACAGCCTCAGTGCGCGACGTGGCTCCAAGGGCGCGAACGGCCTTATCCGCCAGCTTTGTGTCCAATCGAATTGAGGTCAGGGTAGCGGTCATGGAATCCCTCTCGTATATACAGATTATGCTTCCAATATATACAGTTGTCAAACATCCGGGTACCCCATCCATTCGCGTTCTTTGCGAATGGGTGGGAAACCTCGAACCTCATGCGAGCGAATAGCGAGCGTCTGCCTCACCGCAGTTGGCTATCCGATTTGGCTGACCATCACCTGCAACTTATCGAAGTCCAACGTTCCCAATCCATGAGCGGCGGCCATCTGGAGATAGGGCAGATGCTCGGGATCGAGATTCCAATAAGCCTTGGCGACATAGGCGTCGATAGCTACCGGATCGGTTCCGGCGACCATGGTCTTCTTGAGCGCGACGTCTTCCAAGTTGCCGCCAGTGGGTCCGTTGCGCAGCAGGATGCGATAGCAATCAAGCAGCGTGACGGTAGGCAGCATGAAGCTGGCCAGATCAACCAGGCTCTGATGAATCTGTTGGTGCAGCCGGTTGCGCTCGCCGCCCAGAATGCCGTACCAATTCTTCATGCCCAGCGTTGCGCCGGTCAGAACGTGATGCTTGGCGATTGGCATATTGATAATCTTGTCGGCCTCTAGAAACGGCGTGAAGACGGGCCAACTCTTCAGCACCACGCCGCCCATATCGACTTCGCGAAAAAGCTCGGGGTCGGGAAGAATAACTTCGGCTCCCTCAGCGCGGGCAGCAGCCTGAATGCCGGAGCGCTGAAAGCAGCGGCGAGCCTCGTTGCAACTGACATCGGTGACGATGACTCGCTTGGCTCCTGCCTGCCAGCATTGGCGAACGACCTCGGCGACAGCATCGGGATTTGTGTTGGCGGCCTGCTCGGGTGTGCGGTCCCAGGCGATGTTGGGTTTGATCACCACCACATCCTGGCGGCTGATGAAGCGATGAATGCTGCCCAGATTTTCCAGCGCCTTTTGAACCAGAGCGCGCGGCTCACCGCCTTGCACAACAGTCATCGCCGGCCATTGCGCGTCGGTTGCTATGCGATGGTCGCGCCGCGCCTGCTCCGCCTGAGCAGGCACCGGATGCGAGCTATGCTTGCTCAGCCAAACAGCCGCGCCCACCGCGCCCGCCGCCACGCCGCCCACGCGTAGCAGTTGCAGCATCGCCTCGCGGCGCGTCAGGCCTTGCGTTGTCTCTTCCGGTTTATGATCGGTTTCCCCGGCCATCACTCTTCTCCCAGCCAAGTTTCTAGCAGTTACACTTCCAGCAAGTGAATGCGTTGCGGATCGTTGGTGCCCAGGTTGTGCGCATGGTCGGCAGCGGTGACGATATAGCGCGGCAGACGGCCCGCGGCTTCGAGCGTGGGTATGCCTACTTCAGCTCGCTTGCGTTCGATCATCTGCCATGCCGTGTGATCCACGGCGACGCGATCCTCGCCAATGATCAGCGCATTCGGCTGCCAGAGGCGTTCGGGATGGAAGCCCGGGCCGCCGTCATAAACCGACGAGATGGCGTCGCCGATGGTAAAGCGGACTTTTTCGCGGATGGCGGGAATGCAATTCAAATCGGCCACGGCGGGGTTGCAGCCGCCGTCATGCAGATCATCCGGGCGCTGGATCACGCCATACATATTCTTCATCGAGAAGGTGATGCCAGCCGATTCATGGTCCTTGAGAATGGGAAGATTGAGCACCATCGCGCACTCGCGCGAGAGAATCTTGGCAAGTTTGACCTTGACCGAGCCAAAGGCCACCGGCTGATCCTCGTAACCCGCCACATCGCTGCCGTAGACGCGGATGCGACTGGGATCGGTATTGATGGTGAGGCCGCAGCCCTGCAAGTCGCGCGCGTTGCGATCCCATACCACGATCTCTCCGGGCTTGACGCCGGCCTGCTGCAGCCGCTCGCAAACGGCCAGCACCAGCGCCAGATGCGTCGAGATTCCCTTGCCGCCCAGGCCATTCACCTTCAGGCCGATCACCTTGCCCACCGGTACAATATGCTTCCAGGCCTCCACCGGCTTGGCCTGTCCGGTATAAGTCGCGATGGCGCGGTCCAGCAATGCCTGCACGCGCTTTTCATCCAGTTGCCCATCGGCTCCATGAAGCGCCGCATCGCGAGCAACGACGACCTTCGACTTGGCCGATTCAACGTGCTGGTCCAACATGGCAGCCAGCCCCAGCTTACTTTGCGAACCCAGCAGCACGGCGCCCGTTGCTGCGGTCTTCAAGAAATCCCTGCGATTCTTCATGGCAATCCTTTCCTTCGTCGATTAGCTCCGAGTTGGTTACAGTTTCGCTTCCACGCCGCGCGCCAGCGCCAGCAGAGCCTGCGCAGCGTCGGGCGTGGATTCATAAGCAACGATACGCACCAGCTTCGCGCCCTTGCGGAAGATCACGCTTTGCGCATACGCGATTCCCGCATCGCCCAGTTGCACAGGCTTGGCGTCGGAGCTTTGTCCGGCTTCGAGTATCTTGCGCGCGCCGGCCGCGTCGTTCATCGTGTAGACATCAACCACCGCCTCTAACTTGCCTTGGTACTTGTAATCGGAGGTCGAGGTCGTGATAACGCCGGCGGAGATATACTGCTCGGCGTCGCCGTCAATGTACTGCCACAAATCCTTCGCGGCAAAGACGCGCGTATCGCTGGTTTTTTGCCAGCCCGCGATTGCGCCCGATACCGGAAAGGGATCGGAGTGACTCTTTTTGCAACCACTGGCGGCAAGCGCCGCGAAAACAACAAATGCCGCAATGGTCAATACCAAATTCATCGATCGTGTTTTCAATGCAACGGTCTCCCTTATCTTCTGTTCAGCAGAATCTGACTGCCGGGTGAGCGGCTTTCGCCGATGCTGGTGACGTAAACGGCGGGATGCTCTTGCAACGGACAGGCGTACTCACACGCGCCACAGCCGACGCAGCGGCTGGGATCGACGCGCGGCTGCTTCAGCGTCTTGCTGTTGCCCGCCGAATCGATCACCTGCGCCTCCTGCACATAAATCGCCTTGGGCGACACCGGGCACCACTCTTCGCAGACAATGCACTCAGTGGCCATCGCCCACGGCAAACAGCGGCCACGATCATAGAACGCGGTGCCCAGGCGGATCGGCTGGCTCTGCTGACCCGCGCCTGAACTGACGCCCACGACCCAGCCCTTATCCTTGGGCGTGATCTGCCAGATCGCGCCGGTGGGGCAGACCTCGGAGCAGAGCACGCAACTCGGTTCGCAGTAGCCGATGCGCGGCACCAGCGTCGGCGACCACAATCCCTCCAGGCCGGCTTGTTCGAGCGTGGGATGCAGTGCGATATTCGGACAGGCCTTCATGCACTCGCCGCAGCGAATGCAGCGCGAGAGAAACTCCGGCTCATCGAGCGATCCCGGCGGACGAATTAATTTTTCATTGCGGCCCTTGCCCAGCCCGGTGTTGGCGCGCATCAAAGGAACAATGGCTGCTCCCGCGACGATGCCGGTCAGCGTTCTGCGCCGGCCAAGATCGGGCGAAGCAACCTCTTTTTCCTTACGGAAGAACTTGAACTCCAGGCTGTGCTCCGGGCAGGCGCCCACGCAGTTCATGCACATCAGGCACTCGGCCTTGCGCCATGGAACGCCACCAACCGGATCGTCGCCGCCCTGGCAATTCAGCAGGCAGCGATTGCAGTTGTTGCACGCCTCCGGGTTCTTGTGCAGGCCCAGAATCGACCAGCGCGAGAGCGCGCCGAGCAGCGCGCCCAGCGGGCAGATCGCCCTGCACCAGAGGCGCGTCACGCGTAAACTGAGCGCGAGAATCGCCACAAACAGAATGCCGAAAATAAGAGCTTGTGCATAACGCGGCTGGCGCAGATCAAGCACGGTGTAATGCAAGATCGAATGCAGTGTTTCGCCGGTGGCCTTGATCGCCGCCGTATGGCTGGTTTCCAAAGGTGTGAGCGCGGCGCGCGCCCCAGCGTTGAAAGCCGGCAGCAGAGAAAGTCCAAATGAGCGGACCAGCAGGCTGAATGGATCAAGCCAGCCGATCGCCGCCGAGCCGAAGAACGCGGCTACCAGGCCGGCCAGCAGCACAACATATTTACCTGTCTGCCAGCGCTTGTATCTGTTGGCCTCGATGCGCTGCTTGCCCCGCTTCGCCTCTGAAGGCATATTGCCGACAAAGTGTTGCAGCGTGCCCATCGGGCAGATCCAGCCGCAGAAAAAGCGCCCCAGAAAGAGGGTGGGCAGCAGAATAACCAGGCCCCAGACCAGACCGCGATAGAGAGCACGGCTGGCGAGCGCGTTGATCAAGGCCACCAGCGGGTCCCATTCGAAGAAGAGGCGCACAGGCGCGCGCAGATGAATCTCGGTTGCGCCGCCGGGAAAAAAGCTGATCGAGGTGAACAACAGCAGCGCAAAAAACAGCAGCAGGAAAAAGATCTGCAAAATCCTGCGCAATAGCGGCAATCTGGACCGTTTCAAGAATCGCCTCCACACGCGCGGACGCTAAACTTACACGGTAGATTATTGATACTCAAGGCGAGGGCAGACAGTGATCTGCGTCACCTGTTGGCAGTTCGGGGTTGTTTCCTTTGTTCGTAAACTTTGTTGATCCCGGCGCGCCGGGTTCTGCCTTTACAAAGTTGTCATCCTGAGCGAGTGTAGCGAGTCGAAGGACCAGAGGCTCAGTTTCGCTGGTTATGCTCTAGAATCGACCTTGTATGCAACCAAGCAACGTGCTTCCCGCCACCGAAGCCAATCAAGGCGGCAGCCGCTTTCTCCGCGCCTGCTTGCGCCAGCCGGTAGACCGCACGCCGGTATGGTTTCTGCGCCAGGCCGGGCGCTATATGCCCGAGTATCGAGATGTACGCAAGCATCACACGCTGGTGGAGATCTGCAAGCAGCCGGAGCTGGCCGCCGAGGTCACCATCACCGCCGCCGAGAAGCTGGGCGCGGACGCGGCCATCATCTTTGCCGATCTGCTGCTGCCGCTGGAGCCGATGGGCCTCGACTTCGAGTTTCAGGCTGGCGAGGGTCCAGCGGTGCATCGCCCGGTCCGCAATGCTGACGATGTGCGCGCCCTACGCACTGACCGCACGGGCGATCTGGCTTATGTGGCACGGGCCATCGAGAAGGTGGCCGCGCATTTTCGCGACCGGCTGGGCATTATCGGCTTCTGCGGCGCGCCTTACACGCTGGCCAGTTACATGATCGAGGGCGGCGGCTCGCGCAATTACATTTACACCAAACAGATGATGTACGGCGATCCCACTGCGTGGTGCAGCCTTTTGGACAAGATCGTGGCCGTTCTGACCGAGTATTGCCGCCTTCAGGTCGAGGCCGGGGCCGATGTGATCCAGATTTTTGACAGTTGGGCCGGATCGCTTGGCCTGACCGACTATCGCGAGTACGCCTTCGCCGCCTCGGAACGCCTCATTCATTCCGTCCAGCAGATGGGCGTGCCGGTGATTTACTTCGGTGTCGAAACGACCGGGCTGCTCACGCAAATGGCCGCCACCGGTGCGGATGTAATTGGCCTCGACTGGCGGCAGCCGCTCGACGAAGGCTGGCGCGCTGTGGGCCATACTCACGCAGTGCAGGGCAACCTCGATCCCATCACGCTCTTTGCGCCG
This sequence comes from Occallatibacter sp., assembly GCA_050014135.1. Lineage (GTDB taxonomy): Bacteria > Acidobacteriota > Terriglobia > Terriglobales > Acidobacteriaceae > Telmatobacter. The sequence continues at coordinate 614 of JBEKDX010000128.1, read as the reverse complement.
CTGGATGTGCTGGAGCAGCGCGTCCATGAGATTCTGCGCGCCGCCAATGGCCGCCCCGGCCACATCTTCAACCTCGGCCACGGCATCGTGCCAGGCACGCCGGTGGAAAATGTGCAAGCCGTCGTGAGCATGGTGCGCGAGTTTCGGCTGGAGAAGGCGCATGGGTAAACAAGCTGTTTTGCTGCTGGCACACGGCACACCAGAGAGCGCCGAGCAGGTCCCCGAGTACCTGTGCAACGTGACCGGCGGGCGGCTGCTCCCTGCTCATGTTGTCGAGGAGATTCAGCGCCGTTACGCATTGATAGGCCACAGCCCGCTGACCGAAATAGCCTTCGCGCAGGCGCGGCTGGTAGAAGCGGAGTTAGCCCGCGCCGGCGAGCCTGTTCCGGTCTACGTGGGCATGAGAAACTGGCGTCCCTATATTGCAGACGTGATCCTGCAGATGCGTGCCGATGGCGTGGAAGAGGCCGCTGTGCTCTGCCTCGCGCCTCATAACTCGCGCACCAGCGTGGGACTCTATCGACAAGCCGTCGAGAGTTCTGATCTGCGCATCGATTTCGCCGAGAGTTGGGCGCGGCACCCGCTGCTGATTGAGGCTTTCGCCGAGCGGCTGC
>JBEKDX010000127.1:0-9182 GCA_050014135.1 Occallatibacter sp. | reverse complement strand
TGGAAGCCAGGATTGGTGGATATTTATGTCGTTGGCGAAACCTGCCGCGACCAACAAATCCCGCCAATCAATCTTCGCCAGCCGGACCGCTTCCTGAAGCCTCTCCAGATCACCCTTGCTCAGTTTGAGCGCAGCAAAACGGATTCGATCCATCGCCGACTCGCCGCATTTTTGACAAAAAGGAAGATCGTTTCCGCACTCCTCTTGTAGCAGGGTGCGCACCTGCTCCCGCCGATCCGGAGGAAATATGAATGTGACTATCCATTCGCATTCGGAACTAAGCCTTAGTCCACCCATTCAATCCATCCCTTTTCTTGATACCGATGTAACACAAAATGCGTTTTCTATCGCTCTCCCCAGCTCAACTTGCTGCGCAGCGCCTCGAAGAATCCGCCCTCGCTGATGCGCACTAGATTGACGGTGTGCGAGGACTTCCGGCAGCGCACCTCATCGCCCATCACTAGCTCGACAGCCTTCTGGCCATCCACGGTGAGCGCCGCCTGGTTGGCGATGCCCTCTACGCGGACGGTGAGCAGAGCGTCGCCGCGCACCACGATGGGCCGCAGCGTGAGCAGATGAGGGCAGATCGGCGTGATCACCATAGCGTCCACGTTGGGCGTCAGGATGGGGCCGTTGGCGGCCAGCGTGTAGGCCGTAGACCCCGTCGGAGTTGACACGATCACGCCGTCGGCGCGGAAGCAGGCTACTCTCTTGCCGTCCAGCTCGACGGCGAAGTCGCCCATGCGGGCAATGTCGCCCTTCGAGACGACGACTTCATTCAGCGCCTCGTAGTTCGAGACCGGCGCGCCACCGCGCCACAGTTCGGCGCGCAGCATGGCGCGCGCATCCAGGTCATGGCGGCCGCCCAGCCAGCTCTCCAGGGTTGGATAGAGTTCGGCCAGACGAACCTCGGTCAAAAAGCCGAGCGAACCCAGGTTCACGCCGAGGATGGGCGTGCCGGTCGAGGCAAAAATCCGCGCAACCGAAAGCAGTGTTCCGTCGCCACCCAGAACAACCACCAGCCCCGGTGCCTGCGCGGGCATGAGTGCGCGGTCAACGACCGGGGCTGCCGTGGTATATTGCCCGCCCTCGCGGTCCACCAGCGGCTCATAGCCGTGTCGGCGCAGCCAATCGATCAGTTCGGGCAGCAGCCGGGACAGCTCTTGCTTCTCGGATTTACAGACAATCGCAACACGAACCATGCGGCTTTAGTGTAACGGACCACCTGCGGTACGGCCAATCACTAGTGAAGAAGCATCGAAGCAAGCGCGCTAAGATCGCCGCGCATAGAGCAGAAACTCGCGGTTGCCTTCCATGCCGGTGATGGGCGATGGAATCGTCTCGACCACCTGCCAGCCCAGCGACCGAACGCAATCGGCGACTCGATCGACAGCCAGCTGATGTGCCTCGGGATCGCGAACGATGCCTCCCTTGCCAATGTGTTCGCGGCCAGCCTCGAATTGCGGCTTGACCAGAAGGACGGCTTCCGTCAAACCCGGCGCGGCTTTGAAGACCGGCTCCAACAGTAATGTGGCGGAGATGAATGAGACATCCATCACCAGCAGGGTGAGCGCGGGTCCATCCTGTCCCTCCTCCAGCGCTCCCGGCGCAAGATAGCGGGCATTATTACGCTCCAGCAGGCGGACGCGCGGGTCATTGCGCAGCTTCATCGCGATCTGTCCGAAGCCGGTATCGACCGCTGTGACGTGCGCGGCGCCGTGCTGCAAGAGGCAGTCCGTAAACCCGCCTGTCGAGGCGCCCACGTCCAGACAGGCGCGGCCAGTCACGGTGATTTGCCAGTGTTTCAGCGCCTCGGCCAGCTTGACGCCGCCGCGGCTTACGTAGGGCAGCTCCTCGCCCAATAGGCGAACAGGCGCTTCGGCGGGAACCATCACGCCGGCTTTCTCCACCTTCTGCTCGCGGACCAGAACTCGTCCGGCAAGGATCAATGCGCGGGCCCGCTCCCGGCTGGGAACCAGCCCCCGCTCGACTAGCAGCAGGTCTACGCGTGTCTTCGTGCCGCCAGCCATCTCTGCTCTCGTTTCACTCACTCGCCAAATCCGCGTCGAACTCTGAAGAACCGGACGCAAAAGCAGCCAAAGGCATTTCCCCCAAGGGAATATAGCCTTTGGCTGTTTTGATCCCCATCTCCATCGTTCCTGGAGGCGCGCTACTTCAGCAAGCTGGAATTCTGTGCCTGGCAATCCGCCAGCGAGGATGTGGGCTCAACAGTTGTTCCCGCCGGGGCGCCGGTTACTTGATATCCCCCAGGCACGTCAGGCAGGTTGCAGGGCTGGCCGAATCCGGGGGCCCGGCTCACGTTGTTGAAGTTTCCGCTCACCCCGTTCTGCGTGTTCACGCGCACATCCACGATATTGCCTTCTACCGTTGGCGTCACATCGACAATATCTTCATCGGTGCGGATGATAGTGAGTACACCGCTGTCCGGCGAGGCTACGTAAACCTTGCCGTAGCTCGAATTCTGCGTCGAGACCACGGTGCGCGGGTGGCCGGTGATTCCTGTGAGCGTCTTCTCGACGGAGTGCGCGCCCGAGCTCAGGTCCACAATGGTCACAGTTTGATCGGTCTGGTTGGCTGTGTAGGCGCGGCTGCCGTCCACCAATACGGTTACGCTGGCGGGATTGTTGCCTACCTTAACCGTGAAGGTGGTGCCAAAGGTCGCGCTGTCATTGCCATATTCGTCCAGGCTAACGTCGATGATGCTGATCGTTGAGCCGTCGTAGTTGGCCACAATGAGTTGGTTGGTCGTCGCGTTGTACACGGCATAAACCGGACCTGCGACCGCGGTCATGCCGCCGCAGGTCGGGTCTGCGCTGAGGGTGCAATTGGGCGGTGTGATGCCGGTGGCGGAGAGAGCCGTGGTCGAAAGCGGCAGCGTGGGATGGCAGGTGAAGATCTGGTTGTCCTGATTCACGCAGCCCGTGGATGGGCAAACGCAGTCGTCAAGCAGATGAGTCTGGGCGTTGATCACTGAGACCGTATCGCTGCCCCGGTTAAGTACAAAAAGTCGCTTTGCATCAGTGCTCTCGACAGCGTAGACCGGGCAAATACCCACGGGAATCGGCTTGTCGGTTGTATCGAGGCCTACCTCGATTCCGGTCGCTTCGCCGGTCACGGGAACCGTTGAAGGCGAGATATTGCAGGCCACGCTGCTGGAGACATTACCCGATTGGTTACCCTGGCTAATGGCAAAGAAGCGGGAGCCGTTGATGCTGGGTCCCGTTATCATCACCGGCGTGGGCGGCAGCGGAATCGAAAGCTGAAAATCCGCGGGGATTCTGATAAAAACATCCGAGCCGCTGAAATTGTCTGTCAGCGGGTCATTGTCCCATGTGGAGCACGGGACTGCAGAGGAATTGGCAGCACACAAATCGGTAGCCCACAGTCCACTCTGCGGGGAAAACACGTTCACCACCTGCGCCGTAGTTGGCAGCGTAGTGTACGTAATGCTCTTTTGTAGTAGGGTGTTGCCCACGGGAAAGTTGGTCAGTGTTCCGTCGCTATTGACGGTGTAACCGTTGTTGCCGCTTTCGTCCACGGTAAATGAGATCGGGCCGGGGCCGATATTCGCTTGCGCCATCAACGAATCGCCCGAGTAGTCGAAGATTGAAGCGACGCCGGGCGTAGCGGGCGAAGGAGCGGAGACCACCGCAACCCATGACAGCGGCTGCTGAACAGGGCCAGTAGGGTTGGAGGGAGTAATCACGGGCCGGTAGTTGTTGCCGCAACCGGCAGCGAGGGCAGCAGCCACAAAGACCGCGCCCGCCTGAACCAACCGCACACGCGTCTGGCCTAAATTCATGCGAAAAAGCCTCATTCAGTCGTTTCCTGCTTACCCTGTGATTGTAAATCAGGGGGCCGAGGATTGGACGCGGCGGACGCAAAAGGGTATCGGGGCGGGCTGGACCTGGGATCATCCGGCCGGCTGTTCCACGGGCCTGTGCGGGTTACGATGAAGCGTGGAGCAAATGAAACTCAATTGGCAATCGAAGCTGGTGCTGCTGACAGTGCTGCCCTTTGCGGCCGCAAGCGTGGTGCTGCAAGGCCACTTCTTTGCGGAAAATCTGGTACAAGTAGCCATCTGGACGCTGGGGCTGAGCCTATTGCTGGGGCTGGCGGTTTTGCAATTGCACGCGGCCACGTTGGCAGGAGCTTTCTGCGGCGCGACGGTCACCGCTACCCTGATCTTTTCCACAGCGACCTTCCCCAACCAGCCCTGGCATTCCGCCCTGGCGCCGGTTCTGGCGGTCTTTGTACTCACTTTTATTGCCACGCGGCTGGGCCGGGGACGCAAAGAACTGCTGGGCACGGCAGAGCGGCGGCAAGGGCGCTCGGCGTCGCAGGTGGCGGCCAATCTGGGCGTTGCGGCGCTGGTCTCCAATGAGGTCGTGTTGTCTTGGATAGCCGGCTCGGGCTGGTTTTCGCGCTTGGTCCAGACGCCCATGCTGCTGTTCGCCGTCGCACTGGCGGCGCTGGCTGAGGCTGCGGCGGATACAGTCTCTTCAGAGGTGGGGCAGGTGCTGGGCGGGCGGCCGCGGATGATTACCACTCTGCGCCGGGCCGAGCCGGGGACCAACGGCGCCATCAGCCTTGCCGGAACACTGGCCGGTGTCGGAGCAGCGGCGATTGTGGCGATAGCCGGAAGCCTTGCCCTCGGTGGCGGAGCAAAGATGTTCTGGATCAGCGGCGCGGGCGGGGTATTCGGATTGTTCTTCGACAGCCTGCTGGGGGCAACTCTGGAACAGCGCGGCTGGCTGAACAACGACGCGGTCAACTTCCTGTCTACCGCAGCCGCCGCGGCCTTCGCGCTGGGGTTGCTGGCTTTCTAGCCTCATCCCAGCGTGGAGCGCTTTGCGGAACCGCTTGCCGCACAGTACGCGGCAAAAATGAAGCACCCGGCACTGAAAGGTTGTAAGCTGTTTCTATCAATGGCCAAGTCCTCCTCACTGCTCGACACGCGTGTTGTTTACTGCGGCGACAATCTGGAGCAGCTCAAAAAGCTGCCCGATGCCTGCATTGACCTCATTTACATTGATCCGCCTTTCAACTCCAACCGGACCTATGAGATTTTCTGGGGCGAGACGAAGGAGAAGCGCTCCTTCGAGGATCGCCACGAATCCACGCGCGCTTATATCGAGTTCATGCGTCCCCGCTGCGTCGAGCTTTCGCGGGTTCTGAAGAAGACCGGCAGCTTTTATTGCCACTGCGATTGGCACGCCAGCCATTATGTCAAGGTGATGCTGGATCAGATCTTCGGGGAAACGAACTTCATCAACGAGATCATCTGGAAGCGGCAATCCTCCCACAATGACGCCAAGCAAGGGTCCAAGCATATGGGGCGGGTTCACGACACGCTGTTTCTGTATGGTGGAGGGGACAACGAATACCATTTCAAACATTTGTATCGGGAATACGATGAAAGTTATCTCGACAAATTCTATAAGCATGTAGACCCCGGCACAGGACGCCGCTACCAGCTCGGCGACCTGTGCGCACCGGGCGGCTCGTCGCCATCGAAGGGAAATCCGCACTATGAATTTCTCGGCGTGACCCGCTATTGGCGATACAGCCGGGAAAGCATGCAGCAGTTATACGATCAGGGTTTGATTATCCAATCGAAACCGGGTACGGTGCCGCGTTATAAGCGATATTTGGACGAAGGTCAGGGTGTGCCGATCGGCGACGTTTGGGATGATATCAAGCCAATCCAGAGTCATGACGTAGAGCGGCTCGGTTATCCGACGCAGAAGCCCTTGAAGCTGCTGGAACGCATTCTGGAAATCTCATCAAAGCCGAATGACATTGTTCTCGATGCATTCTGCGGCTGCGGAACGGCTCTTGTGGCGGCGCAATCGATGAACCGCCAGTGGATCGGCATCGACATTTCTCCCACTGCCTGCCGGGTGATGGCCAAGCGGCTGCGCGACGTTTGCAAATTGCGCGAGGACGAGAACTTCTGGCTGCACGGCAAAGGCTTCATTGTGCGCGACCTGCCGTGGACCGAGAAGCAGCTTCGCGCCATTCCGCCCTTCGAGTTCGAGAATTGGGCGGTAATCGCGTTGGGCGGCATTCCCAACAAGACGCAGGTGGGCGACATGGGCATCGACGGGCGCATCTACCCGGTCGGCTCCGAGCCTGCCGCCGCCGGCAAGGAAGCTGGGGAGCTTGACTTCATGGACGACTGGTATCCCATCCAGGTAAAACAGACAGACAAGATCGGCCGCCCTGAGATCGACAGCTTTGAAGCGGCAATGCTGCGGTCCAAGCGCAAGAAGGGCTTCGTGGTGGGCTTCGATTTTACCGGCGACGCCTTGCGCGAGATCGACCAATTCTTCCGGCGCGAACACACCGTCATCGTCCCATTGACCGTGCGGGAGATCTTGGACGAGACTATTGCGCAAAGGCTGGCTTGAGGCTCATCGTCACTCAGGCTCTATGCGCGCAGCCGCGCCAGCAGATCCTGGGGATGGACCGGCTTGGCGAGAATCTCGAACTCGTAGCCCTGGGCGCGCGCTTTTTCCAGCAGATCGGCTGTGGCAGCCTGGCCGGAAAACAGCAGAATCTTGATTTTGGGAAAGAGGCCGCGAATCTGGATCGCTGCGTCAATCCCGCTCATTCCGGCCATGATGACGTCTGAGATGAGCATCTGCGGCTTGAACGCCAGGGCCAACTCGACCGCCTTCTCTCCCGAGTAAACGGCGCGCGCTTCAAAGCCGCTCTGATTCAGTATCATAGCCAGCGTATCGGCGATCACTCGTTCGTCGTCGGCAACCACAATTCGGGGCTTGGCGACAGTATCCGGCATCTCTCTCCTCAACGCAGGGCAGAGCTGTCAGGACGCGCGTTGCACTATGAGCGGGCAGCGCACACTTGACGGCGATTGTGAAACACACTTTCCTGGCAAGACTCTTTGCTTGGATGATACGCTCAGTTTGTGTATTTGTTTCAAATGCTTTTTTATCTTCATCCGGCTGATGACTGCGACAGACAGCAGCAAATCGGCTTTTTGTGCTATGTGTGACAACCGCAGCCGATTCATCCGCTTGCAACCCGGCCATCCTACACTGAAAATATCCACCGGCCGCGGCAGTTGATCTGCGGACCCCAACCGGAGAAGCAGCCATGCAGGAAGCAGGCATTCCCAGCCAAGGCCAGATCCCGGCCCCGACCCCGGCGCCGGCCGTCGACGCCATCATTCGCGCCGAGCGGATCGAGAAGTATTATGCGCAGCCCAGCCAGAACCGCATTCAGGTGATCTCTGCCACTGACCTCTCCATCGTTCCCGGCGAAATCGTTGCTCTGCTCGGTCCCTCCGGCTCCGGAAAATCGACGATGCTGCGTATGTTGACCGGCCTCTCCACGCCCACCGCAGGCCAAGTTTACTGGCACGAGAAGCCGATTGCCGATACTGAAATCAATGTCTCGATTGTCTTTCAGAGCTTCGCTCTTTTTCCCTGGCTCACGGTGCTGGAAAACGTCGAAGCCCCGCTCCAGGCCCGCGGCGTTGCAGCCGATGAGCGCCGTGAGCGCAGCATGAAGATGCTGGATACGGTCGGCTTGGACGGCTTTGAGGCCGCTTATCCCAAAGAACTGTCGGGCGGCATGAAGCAGCGCGTAGGCTTTGCCCGCGCCTTGGTCGTTGAACCCGAAGTCCTCTTCATGGACGAGCCGTTCAGTGCGCTCGACGTGCTGACGGCCGAGAATCTGCGCAGTGAGCTTCTGGAATTGTGGGCCAACAAAACCATGCCCACCAAGGCCGTTTTCCTGGTCACGCACAATATCGAAGAAGCTGTGCTCTTGGCCGACCGCATTATTGTGCTGGGGCGCAATCCCGGCCACATCCGCACCGATTTCCGCGTGCAGCTTGCTCAGCCGCGCGACCGCAAATCAGAACCATTTACGCAACTGGTGGACTACATCTACAAGGTGCTGACCATGCCCGACGTGGCTCCAGCCGAAGCGCCCGATCAGCAGATTCGCGTACGCGACCAGCGCCAGATGCACTATCAGATGCTGCCCCACGCGCGTCCGGGCGGCATGGCCGGCCTGCTCGAGCTGCTGCTCGACAAGGGTGGCCGCGACGACATTTATCGTCTGGCCGACGACCTCAGCTTCGAGATCGATGACCTGCTGCCGATTGTGGATGCGGCGCAGTTGCTCGGCTTCCTCAATGTCGAAGAAGGCGACGCGGCGATCACCCCGAGCGGAACGGAGTTTGCCAACTCCGAGATTCTGCGCCAGAAGGAGCTCTTCCGCGACGCCGCCGTGGCCAACGTCCTGCTGCTCCGCCAGATTAGCCGCGCTCTGGAAGCCAAGAGCGATCACACCGTTCCAGAGGAATTCTTTCTCGATATGCTCGACGAGCAGTTCAGCGAAGAGGAGTGCCAGCGGCAGATTGAAACCGCGGTCACCTGGGGCCGCTATGCCGAGTTGTTCGACTTTGACGCCGGACACCGCCGCTTCATCTTACCCGACGCGCAGGAAGAAGAGATCGCCGCCGGCGAGGGGGCCAAGTGATCACTCCGCACTCTCTGGCGCGAACGCTGATTCCCGCGCGCACCTGGCCGATTCTTATCGATCTGGCCGTAGTTCTCTGCGCCCTTTCCTTTTTCATGGCCATGATCAAGCTGGGAACCTACTGGATGGCCCGGCCGATGCCGGCAGTCGTCATCTCCCACTCGGTGCGCGCGCTGCCGCTCTACGCCTTTTACTCGATCGGGCGCATGGCGATTGCCTATCTTCTCAGTCTGATCTTCGCCATCAGCTATGGCTACATTGCCGCCTACAATCGCCGCGTCGAGGCCTGGATGCTGGCGGTTCTTGATATTCTGCAATCCATTCCCGTGCTCAGCTTTTTGCCCGGCGTGATGCTGGCGATGATTGCGCTCTTTCCCGGCCATCAGTTTGGCATTGAGCTGGGTTCGATTGTGCTGCTGTTCACCAGCCAGGTCTGGAACATGGCCTTCAGCTTCTATTCTTCGCTGAAGAGCATCCCTCGCGAGATGATTGAGTGCTCGCGCATCTATCGCTACTCGGCCTGGCAGCGCTTCTGGCAGCTCGAGCTGCCCTTCTCGGCGATAGGTTTGATCTGGAACTCGATTGTCTCGGTCGCCAGCGGCTGGTTCGTTCTGATCCCCTGCGAGATGCTGACCTTCGGCGAC